>JAZONO010000165.1:0-29767 GCA_045654545.1 Acutalibacteraceae bacterium | reverse complement strand
GTTGCTACCGGTCGTGTGGAGCGTGGCCAGCTGAACATGGGCGAAGAAGTGGAAATCGTCGGTCTGAAGGACGAAAAGACCAAGACCGTCGTTACCGGTATCGAAATGTTCCGTAAGCTGCTCGACTACGCTGAGGCCGGCGACAACATCGGCGCTCTGCTGCGTGGTGTTCAGCGCACCGACATCGAGCGTGGTCAGGTTCTCTGCAAGCCCGGCTCGATTCATCCGTACACCAAGTTCCACGGCCAGGTTTACGTCCTGTCCAAGGAAGAAGGCGGCCGTCATACGCCGTTCTTCAACAACTATCGTCCCCAGTTCTATTTCCGTACCACGGACGTGACCGGTGTTATCACCCTCCCGGCCGGTACCGAAATGTGCATGCCTGGCGATAACGTCGAGATGGATGTCGAACTGATCACCCCCATCGCTATCGAAGAGGGTCTGCGTTTCGCTATCCGTGAAGGCGGCCGTACCGTCGGTTCCGGTGTTGTTACCGCGATCAACGAGTAATTCATAGCCTTTTTAACAAAACCGCCATTCGGGCAACCGAATGGCGGTTTTTTTGCCTGTCTTGCATTTGTGGGGAAGGTGTGGTATACTCACAAGGAAAAGGTGAGAATGCCATGAGCATTTACAATCTGCGCGATTTCGATCCGATTGGGTACATCGGGTGCGAAGAGATGTTGAAAGGATAGCTTATGCAGGAATTGTGGTATACCGTCCCGACGGAATACGACGGTGCGAAAGCAGGGGTGTTTTTGCGCAGTGGGTGCGGTCTTTCGTGGCGCACGGTGGTGCGGTGCAAAAACCTGCCCGACGGCATCACCGCCGACGGCGTGTGGCGGCGCACTATCGACCCCGTGTATGCAGGGCAACGGGTGCGACTGCTTCTGCCGGACGATAAGGTGAAGATCGAAGGGGTTGCCCTTCCGCTGGACGTGGTGTATGAGGACGAGCATCTGTTGGTGGTGAACAAACCGCCGTATCTTGCCGTGCACCCATCGGCAGGCAAACCCGAACCCACCTTGGCAAACGTCGTGGTGCATCATTACGAGCAAGCGGGCACACCGCTGTCGTTCCGCCCCGTGAACCGTTTGGATCGCAACACCAGCGGATTGCTGTTGGCGGCGAAAAATCCCCACGTGGCGCACGCGTTGACAGGTGCGGTGAAAAAGGAATATACCGCCTTGGTGCTGGGCGACCTTGCAGGGGAAGGGGTTATTGACCAACCCATCCGCGTAAAAGAAGGGTGCTGTATCACCCGCGAGGTGGGGGAGGGCGGCAAGCCCAGCCTCACCCGTTGGTGGGCGGTGAAACGGGGCGGTACGGTCACGCAGTTGCGCGTGATCATCGAAACGGGACGCACCCATCAAATTCGTGTGCACATGGCGTGGCTCGGTCATCCGTTGGCAGGGGACACCATGTACGGTGACGACCAAACGGTAATGCAGCGCCACGGTCTGCATTGCGGAAAGATGGCGTTTGTCCATCCCATCACGGGGGAATCCATGGAATTTGAAGTGCCGCCGCCCGAGGATATGCAAGCGGTGATGGAAAAGGAGTTTTAACAATGGAAAAAATTGCGAGTTTTCAAGTGGATCACACGGTGCTGATGCCGGGGATGTACGTGTCCCGTGTGGATGGCGACGTAACCACCTTTGATCTGCGCTTTGTGAAACCGAACACACCGCCCTATTTGGACATGGCGGCGGTGCACACGGTGGAGCATTTGTTTGCCACCTTTGTGCGCAACAGCGCGGTGAAAGACCGAATCATTTATTTCGGGCCGATGGGATGCCGCACGGGTTTTTATTTCCTCACCCGTGACCTGTCACTTCAAACCGCGTTGGACTTGACCCGTGATGCGCTTCGCTTTATTGCGGCGTTTGAAGGGGATATCCCCGGTGTGAGCGCGGTGGAATGCGGCAACTGGCAAGAGCACGATTTGTCGGGTGCCAAAGCCTATGCCGCCGCTATGACCGCCGTGCTCGGGGAGTGGACGGTGGCGAAAATGACCTATTAACCCCGTTTTTTTCGTGAATACTACTTAAAAACGGGTGTGTGTTTTTGGTAAAATGCCCAAATATTCGGAAAAAGCATTGATTTATCCCTGAAAATGAGTATAATGAAGAAAAAGGTTACAAGATTGTAACCTTTTTCTTTTGAAAGAAAGGAGGTGCCCCAATGCCGCAGAACGAACCGTTGACGACCGAAACGCCGTCTACACCGGCTGAACAGCATCCGTTGCTTTACGCCTTGATGCCGGAGGTGGATACCACCGAAAGCGTGGTGGACGTGCACGATACGCCGCGCGAACCGATCGCCAAACCGCTCGCATCCTTTGCGCCGACCGAACGTCCCGCAAGTCTGTGGTTGCGTATCTGGATGGAGATCTATCTGATCAGCTACGGGTTGGGCGCCTTCACAAGTGACGTGTGGCACACGTTGGTCGATTGGATCGCTTCCCTGTGCAAAAAGCCGTTGCGCGCACTGGCGCAGTTGTGGCGCCGCACGGTGGTGAAACGGTGGGGATTGTTGCGCTTTGAGTTGCGCCGCATTCGTTACGGTTTCACCTTGGCGCATCTGCGTGTGAATGAAGCGAAAGAACGGCACCGCCTGCTTGGCGTGTTGCAGATGCTGGTGTTGCCGTTTGTGGCGATACGCCGTCACCGTCGCATTGTGTCTGCCGTGACACAAACGGTGATGGTGATGGCATCGGTGGTGGCGCTGACGTTGGTCATCCGCTATTGGTCCAACACGACCTTTGCGTTGGAATTGGTATATGGCGGTCAGCGACTCGGCTACATTACGGATGAATCGGTATTTACCGATGCGCTGGATATGGCGGAAAACCGCATTATCATCAAAGATCCCGATGGGCATATCATCGACCGTGAATCCTCGCTGACCTTGCGCCCCGTGCAACAAAGCCGCGTGTTGTCCACCACCGAACTGTGCGATGTGATCCTGCAGATGTCGGTCGAAGATGTGGAAGAAATGAGCGGTTTGTATGTGGACGGTGTGTTTGTCGGCGCTCTGCGTGAGCGTGAAGAGATGGATCGCCTGCTCAAAGAAGTGCTGAATTTTTACGATACCGGTGTGGATACGGTCACGAAACGGGTGGAATTCCGCAATCACGTGGAAGTGCTGGACGGTCTGTATCCCATGGGAACGGACGAGCCGTATATGCGTCTGCGCCAAAAACTGACCAAAATTGGGGAGGACGGCACGCCGTTTTTGACGGTGCAGGTGCGTTCCACCGAGGTGTATAACGAACCCATTCCGTACGACAAACGCACGGTAAAAGACAGCAGTAAATACATTGGATACGTTGAAATCCACACCAAGGGTGAAGAGGGTAAAAAGCAAATTACCGCCGACGTGATCTACGTGAACGGCGAGCCGCTTTACCGTGAGGTGTTGAGTGAAGAGGTTATCAAAGAGCCTGTTACCGAAGTGACGGTGGAAGGCAGTTACCGCGTGAATCCGAATGCCGAAGCAGGCAAAGCGACGGGCAGTTTCCTCTGGCCGTTGCCGAGTTGCCGTATTCTTAGTTCGCCTTTCGGTTATCGCTGGGGTAAACTGCACGCCGGTGTGGATATTTCAGGTAACGGTGTGTTGGATAAACCCATTATTGCGGCGGACGGCGGCGTTGTGAAGCAGGTCAACACCGAAGGATGGGGCGGCGGTTACGGCTTGTACGTAGTCATAGACCATGGCAACGGATACGTCACCTCCTATTCCCACTGTAATAAGATTTTGGTGACGGTCGGTCAAAAGGTGGCACAGGGCGAAGTGATTGCCTTGGTGGGTAACACGGGCAACAGTTTCGGTCCGCACCTGCATTTTGAGATTCGTATAAACGGTACGGCGGTGGATCCGATTCCGTACATTGAGTGAGGAAACGTTCTATGACATTTTGTTGTCCCTGCCTGTTTGGCATTGAGGGGATTTTGGCAGACGAACTGCGGCGCATGGGGATGGACAACGTACGTGCCGAAACGGGACGTGTGTTGTTCGACGGTGATTTTGCCGCCATGGCACGTGTGAATATCCGTTCGCGCTTTGCCGAGCGCGTGCAACTGCTGATGGGGCGTTTTCGCGCCGTGACGTTCGACCAACTGTTTGAAGGGGTCAAGGCGTTGCCGTGGGAACAGTTCATCGGTGTGAAAGACCGCTTTCCCGTAAAAGGATGGTCGCTGAATTCGGTGCTGCACAGCGTGCCGGATTGCCAATCCATCGTGAAAAAAGCGGTGGTGGAGCGCTTGCGTGCCAAATACGGTGTTTCGTGGTTTGAAGAAAGCGGTGCGCTGTTTCAGATTCAAGTGACCGTGATGAAGGATGAGGTATCCCTGCTCATTGACACGAGCGGACAGGGGTTGCACAAGCGCGGTTACCGTGCCAACGCTGGGGAAGCCCCCATTAAGGAAACGCTGGCGGCGGCAATCGCGGACGTGATGCGTGCGCGATTTGCCGAACAGGTGTGTGATCCCTGCTGTGGGTCGGGCACGCTGTTGATCGAAGCAGCGATGGCGGCACGGCGGATCGCTCCGGGTGTGGGGCGGCGGTTTGTTGCCTCCACGTGGGGCGTGGTGCCGCGCGGCACCTTTGAAGCGGAATATGAAGCCGCCCGTGCGCTGGAATTGTCCGATCGGGAGATCACCTTGTGGGGCGGCGATATTGACCCTGCGTGCGTGCGCTTGACGGAAGAAAACGCGCAAAAAGCAGGGGTGGGGGACTGTCTGTTCACCGATCTTGCCGACGTGAAGGATTTCACGCCGCGCGGTGACAGCGGCTTGGTGCTGTGCAATCCGCCCTATGGCGAGCGGTTGCTTGACCGCACGGCCGCCGAAGAGTTGTACCGCGTGATGGGGCAGGTGTTTGTGCCCAAAGCCGGGTGGAGTTACGGCATCATCACGGCGGATGAAACCTTTGAAGAATGGTTCGGTCGCCCGGCCGACAAGCGTCGAAAACTTTATAACGGCATGCTGAAATGCCAGTTGTATATGTATTTTTCACCCAAGAAGGGATGAGAAGAAATGAAGCACGTATTTATCGTCAACCCTGCCGCAGGGAAAAAGTCGCCTGCTATGGCGCTGGTGCCGCGCATTCGCGAAGTATGTGAAGCGCACGGATGCCGCTATGAAATTTTGGAAACCACCGCGCCATTGGAGGCGGTGTCGCTGTGCCGTGAGGCCATCCGCACGGCAGATGAAACGGTGCGGTTGTATGCTTGCGGCGGTGACGGTACGTTGCTGGAAGTGATGACCGCTATTGAGCCGGGCAGCGATACCGAACTCGCCCACATTCCGTGTGGGTCGGGTAACGATTTCGTGCGGATGCTGGGCGGTGCACAACCGTATCTCGACTTGGATGCCATGGTGACGGCAGATGCCTATCCCATCGACGGCATTTTGTGTACATACGGCGATGGCGGGGCGCGCCGCTCGCTCAACGTCGCGGCGACGGGCATGGATGCCTACGTGGCGTATCACATGGCGAAATTCAAACGCTGGCCGTTGGTCAGCGGATCGATGGCGTATAACCTGGCGTTGGTCAAGGTGTTTTTCGGTCGCTTGGGCTGTCAGCTGACCGTTGAGATGGAAACGGCGGACGGCATGCTCAAACAAGAAGGACGCTATCTGTTTGCACTGTGCGCCAACGGGGAATACTACGGCGGCGGCTACCACGGTGTTCCCACCGCGGTGCCCGACGACGGCACATTGGATTTTGTGCTGGTGGACAAATTGCCGCGCTCTCGTATTTTGCAGTTGTTGCCGAAATACAAAAAGGGAACGCACAAAGGGGAAAACGGGGTGCACTTTTATCGCGGCACCTCCATTCGTGTGCAAGCCGACCGTGTGATGCCCGTGACGTTGGACGGCGAATGTGTGATGACCGATCACTTCTGTGCCACGGTGCAACCGAATGCCTATCGCTTCGTGATGCCTGACGCGGTGGCGACCGCGCACCGCACGGCCGAAACGGTGTGATCAAACGACTGAGGAGATGTTCCTCGGTCGTTTTTTGCATAATTCGTGTGGCAAAAGTGCCAACTATTCAAAAATCGGGGCATAATATATGGGAGAATGCAAATATTTTTGCAATTATTAAAAAAAGAACTTGCAAAACGGCACGGTTTGTAATACAATGTATCAAGGCGTTTGGAAAGGAAGGGTATCCCTATGGCAACGAACACACAACGATTGGAAGAATTGACCGCGCAGTACGAAGCATATTGTGCGCGTGGTTTGGCTTTGGATATGTCGCGCGGCAAGCCGGGTCCCGAACAGTTGGAACTCACCGCCGCGATGTTGGATACGGTGAACAGCACGAGCGAAGCGAAAGCAGAGGACGGCACCGATACCCGTAACTACGGTGGTCTCACCGGCATTCCCGAAGCACGTCGCTTGTTTGCGGATGTGTTGGGTGTGTCGGCAGATCACGTGATCGTGGGCGGCAACTCCAGCCTTAATTTGATGTTCGATTACATCGCCAATGCCTATGCCACGGGGGTGGCAGGGTGTGAGCCGTGGTGCCGTCAAGGCGCGGTGAAGTTTTTGTGCCCCGTCCCGGGATACGACCGCCATTTTTCTATCACCGAATATTTCGGTATTGAGATGATCCGCGTGCCGATGAACGAGAACGGTCCCGATATGGACGTGGTGGAAGCGCTTATCCGTGACGAAGCGGTCAAGGGTATGTGGTGTGTGCCGATGTATTCCAATCCCGGCGGCATCACCTATGCCGACGACACCGTGCGCCGTTTGGGTGCCATGAAACCGGCGGCAAAGGATTTTCGCCTGATATGGGATAACGCATATTGCGTGCATCACCTGTCGGATACGCATGATCGCCTGCTCAACATCTTTGACGAAGCGCAAAAGCACGGCAACGAGGAGATGGTGGTGGCATTCACCTCCACCTCCAAGATCAGTTTTCCCGGTGCCGGTGTGGCGGTGATGGCGGCGATGGGGAAGACCTACAAAGATATTATCCGCCGTTTGTCGATGCAGACCATCGGTTACGACAAACTCAATATGTTGCGCCACGTACGCTATTTCAAGGATGCGGACGGCATTGCGGAGCACATGAAGTTGCACGCGGCGATCCTCCGCCCGAAATTCGACGTGGTGCTGAATACGCTGGAACAACATCTGGGCGGCAAAGGTATGGCGCGCTGGCACCGTCCCACGGGCGGCTATTTCGTGAGTGTGGACGTGCCGGGCTGTGCCACCGAGATCATTCGCCTGTTGCGTGAAGCCGGTGTGAAGATGACCGAGGCAGGCGCTCCGTTCCCGTATCATCACGATCCCGACGACATGACCATCCGCATTGCGCCGACCTATCCGTCGGTGGCGGAATTGCAGGAGGCCATGAACCTGTTTTGCATTTGTACCGAGATGGCGGTGCTTAAAAAATCGGTGTAATGATAAAAAACAGCGTTAAAATTTGCATGAAGCATAGAATTTCGAAAGAAACGCCCGGAAATGTTGACATTTTCGGGCGTTAGTTATATAATAAACCTATTAGCGCGGTCTCTGCGCAATAAGTATTGGAGGAACAACCGATGAAGCGCACAGCAAAACCCATTTTCTTCATTGTGGCGCTGGTGATCTTTGCGTTGGCGTACACATCCATTTTCGGCGTGCACACCTATTTCGGCGATCGTCAGGACACGGTGATCCGCGGTGCTTCGGAGATTCGATTCGGCATCGATATCCGTGGCGGCGTGGACGCAACTTTTGGTGCCAAGGATGCAAACATTCAGGTGACTGCAGAACAGTTGGACGGTGTGAAGGCCGTCATTGAGGAACGTTTGGTTCACAAAAACATAACCGACTATGAGATTTACGCCGATACCGCCAACAAACAGGTGGTCGTGCGTTTCCCGTGGGAGGCGGATGAGAGCAACTATGATCCGACCGAAGCGTTGGCCGAGATTGGTCAGACAGCTCAGTTGGCGTTCCACATTGGCGATGCCACCGATTCCGCTACCGGCAAACCCACCGGCGACTTGGTGCTGACGGGTAACGACGTGCAGACCGCACGTGCCGGACAAGATCCCGAATCGGGCGAATATGTGGTGGAACTGACGCTGAAAGAGTCGGGCAAGAAGGCGTTTGCCGATGCCACTCAAAAGCAGTATAACAATAATAAGGGTAAGATCTCCATCTGGCTCGATGATCAGATGATCTCTGCGCCGAACGTGCAGGCGGTCATCACCAACGGCGAAGCGGTCATTTCGGGCAGCTTCGAAACGATGGCGGATGCACAGGATCTCGCTAACCTCATCACCTCGGGTGCCCTTCCGTTTGAACTGGAAGTGAAGAGCAGCGGCACCATCAACCCCACGATGGGTGTGAAGGCGCTGGATGCCATGGTGATCGCGGCGGCGATCGCGTTTGTGCTGATTGCGATCCTGATGCTGGTGTACTACCGTGTACCCGGTTTCGTGGCGGTCATCGCTCTGCTCGGTCAGGTGGCAGGTTCGGTCGCGGCTGTGTCGGGTTACTTCGGGGTGTTCAACAGCTTCACCCTCACCCTGCCCGGTATTGCCGGTATCATCCTCTCCATCGGTATGGGCGTGGATGCCAACGTCATTACGGCGGAGCGTATCAAAGAAGAACTCCGCGCAGGCAAGACCATCGACGGTGCGATCCGTTCGGGTTCCAAGGAATCCTTCTGGGCGATCTTCGACGGTAACATCACCGTTATCATCGTGGCGGCCGTGTTGATGGGTGTGTTCGGTCCGTCCGACAGCGTGTTCGGCTGGTTGCTCAGCCCCGTGATGCGCTGGTTCCCCGTGGCTACCACCGGTGCGGTGTACTCCTTCGGTTACACCTTGCTCGTCGGTATCGTGTTCAACTTCATCATGGGTATGACCGCATCGCGCCTGATGCTGTCCTCGCTTTCGCGCCAGAAGTGGCTGCGTAAACCCTGGCTGTACGGAGGTGAGCGATAATGAAAAAGGAAATGAATTTTATCGCTATGCGTAAAACGGCCGTGATCGTGTCGCTTTGCATCTTTGCGGTGGGCATTCTGTTCAACATTATTTTCGGCACGGGCATGGACGTCTCCTTCAGCGGCGGCACCTTGATCCGTTACAGCTACACCGGTGAGCCCAACATGGATGCCGTGACCTCTGCGGTGCAGGACGTTCTGGGCAATACGGCGGAAGTCACCCTTGAAAACGTGGATAACACCGATGTGATCAGCGTGACCTTGCCGAGTGAGATCACTCTCCAGAATCAAACCGATTTGGAAACGCGTTTGGAAAAGGACTTTTCCGCACACACCTTGAAGCAGGTGGAATCCAAGACGCTGTCCGCCCCGATGGGCCGTCAGTTCTTTGTGAAGTGCTTGGTGGCGGTGGCGCTGGCCGCACTGTTCCTGCTTGTGTACGTCGGTTTCCGTTTCCGCCGCATCGGCGGTATCTCGGCAGGTCTCTTCGCCCTGCTTGCACTGGTGCACGATCTGCTTATCTGCTACTTCGTGTTTGTGATCTTCCGCATCGACATTGATGACAACTTTGTTGCCGTGATGCTGACCATCCTCGGTTACACGCTCAACGATACCATCGTTATCTTTGACCGTGTCCGTGAATACCGTCGCCGTCATAAGAATATGTCGACCGCCGACGTGGTTAATCTCAGTATCAACCAGTCCTTCACCCGTACCCTCATCACCGCCATTGCGGTGTTCATGGCGATCGCGGTCGTGGTGGTTGTGGCGCTCGTTATGCGCATCGACTCCATCATGAGTTTTGCTCTGCCGATGATGTTCGGTGTTATCTCCGGTTTCTACTCCTCCGTGTTCCTCAGCGCACCGCTGTGGGCCTTGTGGAAATCGCGCAAAGTCGAAAAAGCATAAGGTTTGAATACCGCCTTGTATCGCAAGGCGGTATTCTTTTTTGCACTTGCAAATGCGCCTTGAATTTGGTATCATATAGACGAAAGGCGGTGATGACATGGCGCAATCCACCCTGACCACATCGGTGCAATATCTGAAAGGTGTGGGGGAGAAGATGGCGGCGCATTTTGCGCGGTTGCACATCCACACGTTGGAGGATCTGTTGCGCCATTTTCCGCGCGCCTATGAAGATTGGTCGCAAACGGTGAAGATCGCCGATGCACCGCGCGGCGAAACGTGTTGCGTGCGCGCCACCGTGCTGACCGACGTGCAAACACATCCCATCCGCAAAGGGATGACGTTGTTCAAATTTACCGCAAGCGACGGACAAAGCGGTATGCAGGTGACCTTGTTCAATAATAAATATCTGGCCGCGCGCATCAAACGCGGACGGGAATATCTGTTTTTCGGCACGGTGACCAACGGCTATGCACGGTATGAAATGTCTGCGCCGTTGGTGGAGGAAGCCACGGGCGGTGCGCGCATTCGCCCCATTTATCGGCAAACCGAAGGGCTCACCACGCGCACCATCGCCAAGGCGGTGGAACGCGCTCTGCCCGTGCTTGTCACCGAAGAGGATGTGTTGCCGCCCGATATGCGGTTGCAGTACGATCTGTGCACGGCAGGATACGCCTATCAAAACATCCATTGTCCGCAGGACCACGATGCGCTGGCAAAGGCGCGCCGCCGACTGGTGTTTGAGGAACTGTTGCTGTTGCAACTGGGGCTACTGCAGATGAAAGGGCGCACCCGTGCGGTGGCAGGCACCCCCGTGACTATCGATGCCGGCGAGGAGTTTTGGAAACTGTTGCCCTTCACCCCCACGGGCGCACAGCGCCGTGCCGTGGCGGATTGTGTGCGCGATATGCAAGGGACTTCACCCATGAGCCGCCTGGTGCAAGGGGACGTGGGCAGCGGCAAAACCGCGGTGGCGGCCGCGGTGGCGTACACCGTGATTCAAAACGGCGGTCAGGCGGCAATGATGGCACCCACCGAAATTTTGGCAGAACAACACGCCAAAACACTCGAAAAACTGCTGAGCCCTGCCGGTATCCGTGTCGGCTTGCTCACGGGCAGTATGTCTGCTGCCGACAAACGCGTGGTGCGGCAAGGGTTAGCGGACGGCACGTTGCAATTGGTGGTGGGCACCCACGCGCTGTTATCGGATGGGGTGGAGTTTTCCCGTCTTGGGTTGGTCATCACCGATGAACAGCACCGTTTCGGTGTGGCACAGCGTGCTCGTTTGGCGGAAAAGGGGGAAAATCCCCATCTGCTCGTCATGTCGGCAACCCCCATTCCGCGCACCTTGGCGCTCATTATTTACGGTGATCTGGACGTGTCGGTGCTGGATGAATTGCCGCCGGGACGTCAACCCATCGCCACCTTTGCGGTGGGCGGTGCGAAACGTGAACGTGCCTACGGTTACGTGCAAAAGCATTTGGACGAAGGACGGCAGGCGTATATTGTGTGCCCCTTGGTGGAAGAAGGGGAAGAGGGCAGTGACCTTGCCGCCGCCACCGAAACGGTGGAAACTCTGCGAAGAGGGGCGCTGAAAGGTTATCGTGTGGCATTGTTGCACGGGCGGATGAAAGGCGCCGAAAAAGAAGCGGTGATGTCCGCTTTTGCGCGCGGCGAGGTGGATGTGCTGGTATCCACCACCGTGATTGAAGTGGGGGTGGATGTCCCCAACGCTGTGATCATGGTGATCGAAAACGCCGACCGTTTTGGCTTGGCACAACTGCATCAGTTGCGTGGGCGTGTGGGGCGTGGCGAATACGCCTCCACCTGCATTTTGATTTCGGATGCGCAAAACGAGGAAGCGCGCCGCCGCCTGACCGTGATGTGTCAAACCACTGACGGGTTTCGCATTGCGGATGAAGATTTGAAACTGCGCGGTCCGGGCGATTTCTTCGGCAACCGTCAGCACGGCTTGCCGCAACTGCACATTGCCGACTTGTGCGGCGATGCGGCACTGCTCGGTGCGGCGCGCACCGCCGCGGCAACGGTAATGGCAAAAGACCCCACGTTATCCCACCCCGAACACAGTGCACTGGCGGCCGCAGTGGAACGCCTGTTTTCCCGTGTGGGGGACAATGCGATGAATTGACAAAACAGCTCGATATTGGAGGAAACTCCAAAAATCGGGCTGTTTTTTTGGTGACCTTTTTTGGCGAAACGCATTGCCTTTTCCGCGTAGGTATGGTACACATACGGCAAACGAAGATGAACGGTGGGAATGACAAATGGCAATCAAGGAAATCGTGATTCTAGGCGCACCGTTTGACAAGGAATACGTGGCAGAGAAATAAAGAAGACGCCTTGACCGTGCGGTCAAGTCGTTCTTTCTTTATTCCGTTACACGCGTTTCACAGAGAGGGTCACGGCTTCGCCGTTGATATCCCATTCTTTTGTGTAGGCGTCGGCGGCAGGAGCATCGAAGGTGAGCGCATCGGCAAGCACCGCGGCACACAGTTCGTCGGCGGCTTTGACGATCACGTCCGCCATCTCGCCGTCCGCTTTCGCGGTCACGGTGATGCGGTCGATCACCTCAAAACCGGCCTCCTTACGCATCGTCTGCAACTTGCTGATCAGTTCGCGCACGTGCCCTTCCGCGATCAGCCCCGCCGTCAGGGTGGTATCCAGCGCCACCGTCACACCGTTTTCGGTGAGGGTGAAGAAACCTTCCTTCTGTTCAGTTTCAATCAGCAGATCTTCGGGCGTCAGCAGGATGTCCGCGCCGTCGATGACCAGTGTGAGCGCACCCTTCGCATCCAGTTCCGCTTTGGCGGCAGAGCCGTCCAGCGTGGCAAGTGCCTCGCGGATCGCACCGAGCTGTTTGCCATACTTCGGACCGAGCGTTTTCAGTTGCGGCTTAAAACGGTAGGACACAAAGCCGGCGGTATCGCCCGTGAACACCACATCTTTGAGGTTCAGTTCGTCACGGATGATGCCCACGCATTCCGCGTTCGGCTCGTGATCCGCCTGCACGTACATTTTGGCGAGCGGCTGACGATTCTTGCGGTTTGCACCGTTACGCGCCGCACGACCCAACACCACCACCTTCAGCACTTCATCCATATCCGCTTCCAGCGCTTTGTCGATGAGCGCCGTGTCTGCCACGGGGAAGTCGCACAGGTGCACGCTTTCGGGTGCGGTCGGATCAATGGAGCAAACGAGGTTGCGATAAATATCTTCGGTCATGAAGGGGATCATCGGTGCCGCCGTCTTGGCAATGGTGACAAGCGCGGTGTAAAGGGTCATATACGCATCGATCTTATCCTGTTCCATACCGGGTGCCCAGAAGCGTTCACGACCGCGACGGACATACCAGTTACTCATCTCGTCCACAAAATCCTGCAACACACGGGCGGCTTCGGGGATGCGGTAGTTTGCCAGATTATCGTCCACCTCGGCCACCGTGGTGTTAAGTCGCGAAAGCAACCAGCGGTCCATCACACCGAGTTTCGCAGCATCCAGCGTGTATTGGGTTGCATCGAAATTGTCGATGTTCGCATACAGCACAAAGAACGCATAGGTGTTCCACAAGGTGCCCATGAACTTGCGCTGACCTTCCACCACCGCTTTGTCGTGGAAACGGTTAGGCAGCCACGGAGCGGAGTTGATGTAGAAATACCAACGGATGGCATCCGCACCGAACTTATCCAGCGCATCGAACGGATCCACCGCGTTGCCCTTGGATTTTGACATCTTCTGCCCGTTTTCGTCCTGCACGTGACCGAGCACGATAACGTTCTTATACGGCGCTTTGTTGAAGATGAGGGTGGAGATGGCAAGCAGGGAATAGAACCAGCCGCGCGTCTGGTCCACCGCTTCGGAAATGAAGTCGGCAGGGAACTGCGCTTCAAACAACTCCTTGTTCTCGAATGGATAGTGATGCTGTGCAAACGGCATCGCACCCGAGTCAAACCAACAGTCGATCACTTCGGGCACACGGTGCATCGCCTTGCCGCAATGGGGGCAGGGGAAGGTGACCGCATCGATGAAGGGACGGTGCAGTTCGATGTCCTCGGGACAATCGGGGGCGAGTTCACGCAGTTCGGCAATGCTGCCCACCGCATGGCGGTGTCCGCATTCGCATTCCCAAATGTTCAGGGGAGTGCCCCAATAACGGTTACGGCTGATACCCCAATCCTGCACGTTTTCCAGCCAGTCGCCGAAACGACCCTTGCCGATGCTTTCGGGGATCCAGTTGATGGTGTTGTTGTTGCGGATCAGATCGTCGCGCACGGCGGTCATCTTGATGAACCAAGAGTCGCGTGCGTAATAGATCAGCGGCGTGTTGCAACGCCAGCAGTGGGGGTACTCGTGTTCAAACACGGGGGCATCCACCAACAAGCCGCGCGTTTCCAGATCGATCAGGATCGGGCGATCCGCCTCTTTGCAGAAGATGCCTGCCCACGGGGTCTCTTTGGTCATTTCACCCTTGCCGTCCACCAACTGCACGAACGGCAGATCGTAGTTGCGGCCGACGTTCGCATCGTCCTCACCAAACGCAGGAGCAATGTGCACCACGCCGGTACCGTCGGTCAGCGTGACGTAGTTGTCACAGGTGACGTACCAGCACTTCTTGTTCGGGGTGACAAAGTCAAACAGCGGCTCATACTCTTTGTATTCCAGCGCCTTGCCGGGGAAGGATTCCAGCACGGTGTACGGCTCTTTCAGCACGCTGTCCGCCAGCGCCACCGCCATATAATATACCGTGCCGCTTTCCACCTGCAGTTTCACGTATTCGTGTTCGGGGTGCACGCACAGCGCCACGTTGGAGGGCAAAGTCCACGGTGTGGTCGTCCACGCGAGGATGTACGCATCCTCGTCGCGCACCTTGAAACGCACCACCGCGGAACGCTCTTTCAGCGTTTTGTACCCCTGCGCCACTTCGTGGGAGGAGAGCGGCGTGCCGCAACGCGGACAGTAGGGCACGATTTTGAAACCCTTGTATAACAGACCCTTGTCGTAGATCTGCTTTAACGCCCACCACTCGGATTCAATGAACTCGTTGTGATAGGTCACGTACGGGTCGTCCATATCCGCCCAGAAGCCGACTGTGCCGGAGAAATCCTCCCACATGCCCTTATACTTCCAAACGCTTTCCTTACACTTTTGAATAAACGGTTCCAGACCGTATTCTTCGATCTGCTCCTTGCCGTCTAACCCTAAGAGTTTTTCCACTTCCAGTTCCACCGGCAGACCGTGGGTATCCCAACCGGCTTTACGGGGAACCATGCAGCCTTTCATGGTGCGGTAACGCGGAATCATATCCTTGATAACACGGGTGAGCACGTGGCCGATGTGCGGTTTGCCGTTCGCCGTCGGAGGACCATCGTAAAACACATACGGTTCGCCCTTGGCACGGGACTCAATGCTCTTTTCAAAAATGCGGTTTTCCTTCCAGAATTTCTCGATCGCTTTCTCGCGTTCGACAAATTTCAGGTCGGTTGGTACCTTGTTGTACATCCAAACACCCTCCGTAAAATAAAAATACAGCGTTATCCGCAAAAAGGACGAGCGCTGTTCCTTATTGCTGTGTACAAACATACACGCTTCCCGTAACGGGGAAAACCGTCGCTGCCTACCGGGGTAAACACCCGTTCGGAGCGCCGCTCGGGAGGGATCTTCGCCGTTCTTGTCACATCGGGCTCACACCGTCCCCGACTCGCTTTCGATCCAATGAAGGGTTACTCGTCTCCGTCGTCGCGTTTATATATATAGATACTATATCACAAGGTGTGCGGAATTGTCAACTGTTTATTGACAAGGAAGTACGGCAAATGGTATACTAAAAAGCGGAAAACGACCGAAAGGATGGATATATATGATAAACGACGTGGCGATCAAACTCCTGCGCGAAGGGGCAACTGCCCCCACCTACGGCTCGGCCGAGGCGGCCGGTGCGGATCTGTATGCGTGTTTGGAATCTCCCGTGACGATCGAAAAAGGGGAGACGAAGATGATTCCCACCGGGGTGGCGATGGCGATTCCGCAGGGACTGGTGGGACTTGTGTACGCACGCAGCGGCCTCGCCACCAAGCGTGGGCTGGCACCTGCCAACAAGGTCGGCGTGATCGACAGCGACTATCGCGGCGAGATCTTTGTGGCGTTGCACAACCACGGCGGCGCGGCACAGACGGTGGAACACGGCGAGCGCGTGGCGCAACTGGTGCTCACGCCCTACGTGACGGCGCAGTTCCAAGCGGTGGAATCGCTGGACGATACCGCGCGCGGTGCAGGCGGCTTCGGCTCAACGGGGAAGTGAGGAACACGATGAAGGTTCGGTACGCCGCGGAAAAAGACATTCCGCGCATCGGTGCGTTGCTTCGCCAGGTGTGCAACGTACATGCGAGTGGGCGTCCCGACTTGTTTCGGGCGGATGCACGCAAATACACCGATGAGCAGTTGAACGACCTGTTGGCGGATGACACCCGTCCCATCTTGGTGGCGACGGATGAGAGTGACCGCGTGGTGGGCTACGCTTTCTGCGTGATGCAAGAGAACGGCGCACACCACGCGTTGCAGGATGTGCGCACTTTATATCTCGACGATCTGTGCGTGGACGAAACCTGTCGAGGACAACACATCGGTCGCACGCTGTATGAAGCGGTGCTGTCGCTGGCGCGGGAACGCGGATGCTACAACGTCACCTTGCACGTGTGGAACTGTAACACGGCGGCGATGAAGTTTTACGAATCTCTCGGTATGCAATGCCGCCAAATGGAAATGGAAACCATACTGTAAGAAAGGATCCCGTCCGCAGACGGCTTCTGTAAAAACAGTGGCACCACAGGATTTTTCGGTTTTCATTTTGTGTTGTGCAACCGGCAATCCGCATTCTTCTGATTCGATCGCAGGAAATACAGCCTTCGGCTGATGATATGCGCCTACGGCGATGATATGCACGCTGACGCGTGATGATATACCAAGCCTGCGGCTTGGATAAAAAAAGAAGTAACTTTTGGTAGACAAAAGTTACTTCTTTTTTGGAGCTGATGGTCAGAATCGAACTGACAACCTGTTCATTACGAGTGAACCGCTCTGCCATTGAGCCACATCAGCATATTTTACGGCAACACGGGAATTATAGCAGATAAATCCCCTGCCGTCAAGGGGTGAATGAAAAGTTTTCAGATTTTTTTGAAAATCGCTTGACAGCGCGTGGGAAGTGTGATATAGTAACAAACGATGTAAAACGAAGAAGAGCGTGCCCGCTCTCACCCGTGGTTTCAACCCTCCGGGTCAATACACCTCGCCCTCACGGAAGTGGGTGTGAATTGTGTCGTATGCGCGGGCAGAGTATCTGTCCGCGTTTTATAATTTACAAATGGAGGTGCTTTGCCATCGCAAGCAAGGAACTGCAGATCAACGAGCAGATTCGCGACGCCGAAGTCCGTGTGATCGGAGAAGACGGTGAACAGCTGGGTGTGATGTCCGCACGGGATGCCCAGAAAATCGCGGATGAACATGATCTGGATCTGGTCAAGATCGCGCCGAATGCCGTTCCCCCCGTCTGCCGTGTTATGGATTACGGCAAGTATCGGTTTGAACAGGCCAAGCGTGAAAAGGAAGCCCGTAAAAATCAGCACGTCACGGAAATCAAGGAAGTCCGCCTCGGTTTGAACACCGATGTGGGGGATTTCAACACCAAGGTGCGCCACGCCATCCGCTTTTTGCAAGACGGCGACCGTGTCAAAGTGTCCATCCGCTTCCGCGGCCGTGAACTCGGTCACCCCGAATTGGGTCTGGAGTCTATGCAGCGTTTCGCCGAGGCTTGTGCCGAAGCCGGAACGGTGGATAAGCCGGCCAAGATGGAAGGCCGTCACATGTTGATGTTTCTTGCCCCTGCAACGACAAAGTAAGCCGATAGAAATTTAAGGAGGATATAACGATGCCGAAGATCAAAACGCACAGTGGTGCAAAAAAACGCTTTAAGCTCAGCAAGACCGGCAAGGTCATTCGTGGCCACGCCTACAAGTCCCATATCCTGAACAAGAAGACGACCAAACGTAAGAGAAATCTGCGTAAGACTGTGGTGGCCGACGTGACGAATGTCGCCGCCGTCAAGCGCATGATCCCTTACAAATAATCGCGGTTTAGAGAATGGAGGAATAAAGCATGGCTCGTATTAAAGGCGCAATGATGACGCGCAAAAGAAGAAAGAAAGTATTGAAGCTGGCGAAGGGCTACTTCGGTGCCAAGTCCAAGCTGTTCAAGACCGCGAAAGAAGCGGTTATGAAATCCGGTCAGTATGCTTACATCGGTCGTCGACTGAAGAAGCGTGACTTCCGTCGTCTGTGGATCACCCGTATCTCCGCTGCGGCGAAGATGAACGGCATGAACTACTCCACCTTCATGAACGGTTTGAAGAAGGCGGAAATCAGCCTGAACCGCAAGATGCTCGCCGAATTGGCGGTGTCGGATGCGGCGGCATTCACTGCTCTGGCGGAAAAGGCCAAAGCGGCTCTGCAATAAAAAGATAGAAGTGCGCCCGTTGAACTTTCGACGGGCGCTTCTTTTCGGAAAGGAGCGGTGACGAATGGTGATTTCCAGCCGCGATAACGATATGGTGCGCCGGTTGCGTCGCTTGCAAACCGATGGGAAACTGCGCCGAAAAGAGGGTGCGTTTGTCATCGAGGGCGCACGCTTGTGCGAAGATGCGGCACGTTCGGGCGTGACGGTTGAAACCGCGCTTATCACCGCCCGTGCACGGGAACGGTACCCCGAACAGGTGGCGGCGGTCACGGCGGCTACGGCGCACGTTTTTGAGGTGACCGATGCGGTGGCGGAGTCACTTTCCGACACCGAAACCGCACAAGGTGTAATTTGTCTGTGCAAAGCACTTGACAATCGTAAAATGTTGGATACAATAGATAGTAGTATATTATCTACCTTTAATAAGAGAAAATGGTTGGCACTTGAAGATGTGCGCGACCCCGGCAACATCGGCACGGTTATTCGCACCGCCGAAGCACTCGGCATCGATGGGTTGATCCTCTCGTCGGGTTGCTGTGATGTGTACAGCCCGAAGGTGTTGCGCGGCAGTATGGGTGGGGTGTTTCGCCTGCCGCTGTGGGAAACGGCGGATATGCCAAACGCTCTCGTCCGTTTGCGTGAGGCAGGGGTCACAAGTTACGCCTGCGTGCCGAGTGCCGATGCGCTTTCGGTGGTGGAAGCACCGCTGGCGGCAGGATGCGTTTGCGTGATCGGCAACGAGGCAAACGGGTTGACCGAAGCCGCCATCACGGCGTGTGACCACCGATTGACCGTTCCCATGGCAGGTCGTGCCGAATCGCTCAATGCGGCGGTGGCGGCCTCGCTGGTGATGTGGGAAATGAGTAGGAGAGAGTACATTGGATAGCCGTCTTTACTGGATTTGGTTACAACAGGCATTGGGTTACGGCAGCGGACATTTGAACACGCTGTTACGCGCGTTTTCCTCTCCCGAAGAGGTGTTTGCCGCCGAGGAAAACGTGCTTGCCGCTTGCGGATTGCCGCGTAACGTGGTGAAGCGGCTGTGTGACAAATCCATGGATGCGGCACGCGCGATCTTGCGCCGCACGGTGATGAGCGGCGATTGGGTGCTCACACCGGCGGACGAAGCGTATCCCTCGTTGTTGCGCGGCATTTACGCACCGCCGACAGTGTTATACGGACGCGGCGCGGTGCCCTCGTTTTCCGCTTGCCCTGCCGTGGCGGTGGTGGGCACACGTTCGCTCACACGGTACGGTTACGATGTCACCGCCATGATCGCCGCAGGGCTTGCCCGTGGCGGTGCGCTGGTTATCAGCGGCGGTGCCGAAGGCGGCGATGCGGTGGCAACGTCGGCGGCACTGGATGTGGGCGGTAAGGTCGTGACGGTGCAGGCGTGCGGATTGGACGTGAACTATCCGGCGGTAAACGAACCGCTTCGTCGCCGCACCTTGCAACAGGGTGGCACGTTGCTCACCGAATATCCTTACGGCGTGACGGTGACCAAAGGCACCTTTCACGTGCGTAACCGCTTGATCAGCGGCATGGCACACGGTGTCTGTGTGACCGAAGCCCCGTCCTCCAGCGGCACCTTGATCACCGCCACCTTTGCTCGTGAGCAAGGGCGCGACGTGTTTGCGGTGCCGGGTGCCGTGAATGCACCGAACAGCGCAGGCGGCAACAACCTGATTCAAAGCGGCGCGAAACTGGTGCGCAGCGCAGAGGAGATTTTGGAGGAATACCGTCCGCTGTTCCCGACTCTTTCGGCACCCGTATCACAAACTGTGCCGTTGAAAGAGAAAACAAGACCCGAAAAGCGGTTACCGGTGGCGGCACCGCCCGTGGCATTTCCCATGAGTGAAACGGCCGCCGCGGTGCTCAAAGTGTTGGGGGTCGATCCTCTTCCGGTGGATGAGATCGCCGTGAAAGCAGATCTTACCGTCAGTCAGACATTAGCGGCATTGACCGAACTGGAAATGCTCGGTTGTGCCGTTGCCGAGGCAGGTCAACAGTACCGCCGTGGATAATACGTATTGGCGAGTATTTTAACGCAGGGTGAACGAAAATCCGCCTTCTTAAAACAGGTTCGAATCGCTCGTGTCACCTTAACAAGCATCAAAAGAAAAAAGAAAGGTCATGAATTATGGCAACATTGGTTATTATGGAGTCTCCCGCCAAAGCAAAAACGGTACAGAAGTATCTCGGGCAGGGATACCACGTGGTCGCATCGGTCGGTCACATTCGCGATCTGCCCAAGACCTTGCTGGGTGTGGATATTGAACAAGGGTTTCGTCCGCGCTACGTGGATATTCCCGGCAAATCCTCGCTGATCCGTCAGTTGAAGGGTATGGCGGCCCAGAGCGATCGCGTGATTCTGGCAACCGACCCTGACCGCGAAGGAGAAGCCATTTCGTGGCATTTGGCGCAGGTGTTGGGTGTGGACGCGGCAAAGTGCAGCCGTGTGACCTTTAACGAGATCACCAAAACGGGTGTGGCGCAGGGCATGAAGAATCCGCGCAGTCTGGATATGAACATGGTCAATGCCCAGCAAGCGCGCCGCATTTTGGATCGCATTGTGGGTTACAAGATCAGCCCGTTTTTGTGGAAGAAGATTCGCGCCGGTCTGTCGGCAGGGCGCGTGCAGTCTGCCACGGTGAACTTGGTGGTGGAGCGCGAGGAAGCCATCCGCGCCTTCGTGAGCGAGGAATATTGGACGATCGATGCCAACCTTGCGGCCGCCAAAGGCAAGGCGTTCCCTGCCAAGCTGTACAGCATTGGTCGCAGTAAGGCGAAATTGACGAATAAAGAGCAGGCAGATGCGGTGCTCGAGGAATTGAAGGGCGTGCCCTTCACCGTTCAGACGGTGAAGCGCGGCACCCGTCAGTTGACCCCCACGCCGCCGTTCATCACCTCCACCATGCAGCAGGAAGCCAGCCGTAAACTCGGCTTTGCCGCTCGCCGCACCATGAAAACAGCGCAGGAGTTGTATGAAGGTGTGGAAGTGGTCGGGCAGGGCGCGGTCGGTTTGATCACCTATATGCGTACCGATTCGCTCCGCATTTCGGAGGATGCCCGTCGTGAAGGCACGGAATTCATTCGCACCCGTTACGGCGCGCAGTATCTGCCCGATAAGGCACGTGTGTTCAAAACCAAGAACACCGCGCAGGATGCGCACGAAGCCATCCGTCCCACCATGCCGTCGCTCACTCCCGACGAGGTGAAGGATTCCCTCACCGCCGATCAATACAAACTCTACAAGCTCATTTGGGAGCGCTTTGTTGCCAGTTTGATGGCGAACTGTGTGCAGGATACCTGCCAGCTCGACATTGCGGCAGGGCGTTGCCTGTTCAAGGCGAGCGGTTACACCGTGGCGTTCGACGGTTACACTGTGTTGTACGAAGAGGGCAAGGATGAAAACGAGAGTGAGGACAATGCCGCCCTGCCGCCGCTGGCGGAAGGGGACACCCTCACGGTGAAGAAGATCAAAGGCAACCAGCACTTCACCCAACCGCCTGCACGCTACACCGAAGCCACGCTGATCAAAACGATGGAGGAAAACGGCATCGGTCGTCCCTCCACCTTCGCCACCACCGTGGGCACCATTCTGGCGCGCGAATACGTGGAGCGCGAAGGCAAATCGCTGAAACCCACGCCGCTGGGCGAGATCACCACGGGTCTGATGCGTGAAAAGTTCCCCGAAGTGGTGGATGTGGAATTCACCGCCAATATGGAACAGGAACTGGACGAAGTGGAAACCGGTAAAAACGATTGGGTCTCCACGCTGGACAGCTTCTATCAGGGCTTTGCCAAAACGCTGGCGGCGGCAGAAGAAGCGCTGAACGGCGAAAAGCTCAAAGTGCCGGATGTGGAAAGCGACGTGGTGTGTGACCGTTGCGGCCGCAAAATGGTGGTGAAATCGGGGCGTTACGGCAAATTCCTTGCGTGCCCCGGCTATCCCGATTGTAAAAACACCAAGCGCATCGTGGAAGAAACGGGTGCGCTGTGTCCCCGTTGCGGCGGCGTGATCGTGGCCAAGCGTTCCCAGCGCGGTCGTAAGTTCTACGGTTGCTCCAACTATCCGAAATGCGATTTCGTGGTGTGGAACGAGCCTTCCGCCGAGAAATGTCCGCGTTGTGACCGCACGTTGTTTAAGAAAAAAGACAAGAGCGGAGAATCCCTCTATTGTCTGACCGAAGGTTGCGGATACACCGCCGCCTCGCCAAAGGAGAACAAGTAATTATGTCGATAACCGTGATCGGAGCGGGATTGGCCGGGTGTGAGGCCGCGTGGGCAATCGCCCGTGCAGGCATCCCCGTGATCCTCAAAGAGATGAAGCCGCGCCGCTTCACCCCTGCGCACAAAAGCGCCGCCTTTGCCGAATTGGTGTGTTCCAATTCGCTCAAAGCCGCGCGTCTTGAAAGTGCGGCAGGTATGCTCAAAGAGGAGATGCGGCGGCTCGGTTCGCTGTGCATGGAGGTGGCGGCCACCTGTGCCGTGCCGGCAGGCGGTGCGTTGGCGGTGGATCGCGAAGCGTTTTCGCAAGGTGTGACCGCACGCATCAAAGCACATCCGCTCATCACGGTGGTGGAAGAGGAGTGCACCGCTCTTCCCACCGAAGGGATCACCGTGATCGCCACCGGTCCGCTCACGTCGGATGCGTTGGCCGCCGCTCTCAAAGAGGAGTGCGGCGCAGGGTTGAGCTTTTACGATGCCGCCGCCCCCATTGTGGCGGTGGACAGTTTGGACGAAGAGCATCTGTTTCGCGCTTCGCGGTATGACCGCGAGGAGAGTGGGGAAGGGGATTACCTCAACTGTCCCTTGAACAAAGCGGAATACGAAGCGTTTCACGCGGCACTCATCACGGCGGAAACCGCCCCGTTACACGCGTTTGAGCAGGATCTTACGGTGTATGAAGGGTGTATGCCGATCGAAGTGTTGGCGTGCCGCGGACAGGATGCCATCCGCTTCGGACCGATGAAACCCGTGGGCCTGCGCGATCCGCGCACAGGTCACCGCCCGTGGGCGGTGTTGCAACTGCGTGCGGAAAATGCGGAAGGCACCATGGTAAATTTGGTCGGATTCCAAACCAACCTGAAATTCGGTGAACAAAAACGGGTGTTCGGGATGATTCCGGCATTGAGGAACGCCGAGTTTTTGCGGTACGGTGTGATGCACCGTAACACCTTTTTGAATTCCCCCACCTTGCTCACGGCAGGATTTCGTTCACGCCGCGCACCGCACCTGTTCTTTGCAGGGCAGCTCACGGGCGTGGAAGGTTACATGGAATCCGCCGCTTCGGGCATTGTGGCAGGTATCAACGCCGCCCGTGCGGCGATGGGGCAGGACGAGCTGATTTTGCCGACCGACACCATGATCGGTGCACTGGCAGGGTACATCAGCAACCCCGACAACGAAAAACACTTTCAACCGATGGGCGCGAACTTTGGGGTGATCCCTCCGCTTTCGGAGCACATTCGGGATAAACGGGAACGCTATGCCGCCTTGTCGGCACGCGGACTTGATCACCTTGACGACGTAATAAGGAGGATGGACTGATGCATATTGTATTGGACGCGTTCGGCGGCGATAACGCACCGCTGGCCCCGATTCAGGGGGCGGCGTTGGCAACTGCCGACGGTATGCAGATCACACTGGTCGGCAACGAAGAGATCATTCGCCGCGTGGCGGCCGAGAACAAGGTGTCGCTCGACGGCATTGCGATCGTGCACACCGAAGACGTGATCGCGATGGAGGACGAGCCGCGCTCGATTTTGAAAGCGCACAAGGAATGTTCCATGGCGGTTGGTCTGCGTTTGGTGGCCGACGGTCACGGTGATGCCTTCGTCAGCGCCGGCAGTACGGGCGCGCTCATTATGGGTGCCACCTTCTTTGTCAAGCGTATCAAAGGTGTGCCGCGTGCGGCGATCGCCACCTTGATTCCCACCGCATCGGGTAAGCCGAGTTTGTTGCTCGATTCGGGTGCCAACGCGGATTGCCGCCCCGAAATGTTGTGCCAGTTTGCACAGATGGGCAGTGTGTATATGACCCGTGTGATGGGTGACGGCAAACCGGCCACCGTGGGTCTTGTGAACATCGGCACCGAGGAATGCAAAGGCGGCGAATTGCAACAAGAAGCATATCGCTTGATCAAAGAGAGCGGTGTCAACTTTGTGGGCAACGTGGAATCGCGCGAAGTGCCGTTTGGTGCGGCAGACGTGCTGGTGACCGACGGGTTCACGGGCAACATCCTCTTGAAAGCCATCGAAGGCACGGCAGGGATGCTGATGAAAGAGATCAAAGCGCTGTTTATGAGTAATCTGCTCACCAAAATCGCGGCATTGCTTGTGAAATCCAAGATCGGCGTGCTCAAAAGCCGTATGTCCACCAGCGAACACGGCGGTGCGCCCGTCCTTGGTGTGTGCCGTCCCGTGATCAAAGCGCACGGCAATTCCAATGCGGCGGCGATCCGCAGTGCTTGCCGCATTGCGGGTGAGTTTGCCTCCACGGGCGTGATCGAAGCGATTGCCGCTTCCGCAAAGGAGAGCCGAGACGATGAGTGAACGGGATCTGACACCGTTGCAGGAAGCTCTCGGCTACCGCTTTCGGGATGAGTCGTTGCTTCGCCGCGCGCTCACCCATTCGTCCTATGCAAACGAGGGCGGTCGCCACTTGCAAAGCAACGAGCGGCTGGAATTTTTGGGCGATTCGGTGCTGGGGCTCACCGCCGCCGTGCA
This sequence comes from Acutalibacteraceae bacterium, assembly GCA_045654545.1. Lineage (GTDB taxonomy): Bacteria > Bacillota > Clostridia > Oscillospirales > Acutalibacteraceae > SIG588. The sequence goes on along the minus strand of JAZONO010000165.1, from coordinate 4,640 downwards.
CCTGTTCCAAAAGGAAAAGGGTCCCGAAGGGGAACTGACCAAACTGCGTGCCGCCGTGGTGTGTGAAAAAGCGCTGTTTTCCTATGCCAAGGAAATCGGGCTTGGGCAATGGCTGTTGCTCGGTCGGGGCGAAGCGCAAAACGGCGGTGCCGAGCGCCCGTCCATCGTGGCAGATGCGTTTGAGGCGGTTACCGCGGCGATCTATTTGGATGGCGGTATGGAGCCTGCACGCGATTTCTTGCTCCCGTTTTTGGAAAAGGAAGCGGGCAATCAACGCCGCGCCCATTTCAAAGACTACAAAACGCAGTTGCAGGAAATCGTGCAACAAAACCCCGGGGAGGTCATCTCCTACGTGTTGACGGGGGAAAGCGGACCGGATCACAACAAACAGTTCACGATGGAAGTGCATCTGAACTCCAACGTGATCGGCGAGGGACGCGGACGCAGTAAGAAGGATGCGGAGCAAAAGGCCGCCCGCGAAGCACTGCGTTTGATGGGATATGACGATTGATGAGAGGATACGGAACATACTATGGTATTGAAAGCTCTGGAAATACACGGATTTAAGTCCTTCCCCGACCGCACGGTGCTGTCGTTCGGTCAGGGAATCACGGCGGTCGTGGGTCCCAACGGAAGCGGAAAATCCAATATCAGCGATGCCATCCGTTGGGTGTTGGGCGAACAGTCCAACAAGAGCCTGCGCGGCTCGAAAATGGAGGACGTCATTTTCAGCGGCACCGAAGAACGGCGTGCTGTCGGCTTTGCCGAAGTGTCGCTGATCATTGATAACAGCACGCGTATTTTGGATTTTGACAGCGACGATGTGAAGGTCACCCGTCGGTATTACCGTTCGGGCGACAGCGAATATATGCTGAACAACGCCACCGTGCGCTTGCGCGATATTCAACTGTTGTTTATGGATACGGGTCTTGGTCGCGATGGCTATTCCATCGTCGGGCAGGGGCGTATCGGTGACATCGTGGCTTCGAAATCCGAAGAACGCCGCGAGATTTTTGAAGAAGCGGCCGGTATTGCGAAATACCGTTACCGCAAAAACGAGGCAGAACGCCGCTTGAACGCGACGGAAGATAACCTGCTTCGCCTGCGCGACATTCTGAAAGAATTGGAAGAGCGCGTGGGCCCTCTGGCGGAACAATCCGAAAAGGCCAAGGCGTTTTTGGAACTGTCAGAGGAAAAGAAAGGGCTGGAGATCGGTCTTTGGCTTTGTCAGATCGACCGTTCGCGCGATGTGTTGCGCAACTTGCAATCCAAGTTGGAACTGGCACGCACGCAGTATGATGCGGCAGGTGACGAGATCGAACGCTTGGAAGTGCAGATGGAAGAGATCGCCCGTGAAGCACAGCAGATCGCGGTGCAGATGGATGAGATCCGCCGTGCCGCCGCCGCCTTGGAAGAGGAAGCGGTACGCTGTGACGGCGAAGCCGCCGTGTTGCGCAACGATATTTTCCACCGCAACGAAACCATCGAGCGTGTGCGCGAGGATATTCGCAAATCCGAAGAGGGGCTCACCCAGATCGACGAAGAGGTGGCACGCCACACGGCGGCGATCACCGAAGAACAGCAGAAGATCGAAGCCGCCCGTGCCGAGAGTTTGGAACTGTCCGAAAAGATGGAAGCGCTTTCGCGCAGCAGCGAGGAAGTCACGGGACAGATGGAATCCCTCACCGCCGAAGCGGCGGCATTGGCATTGGCGTTGTCGGATACCCGTGTGAAGAAAGCATCGGGCGAAACCTCGCTTTCCGAAATCACGATGCGTTTGTCGCAACTCACCGTGGGGGTCACCCTGCGTAACGCACAGGCGAACGAGGCGGAGGAAGAACGTGCGGCCTGCGAAAAGGACCGCAACGAACTGAAAGAGAAACTCACCTCTCTGCGCAATTCCCAACAAGGGTATCTTCTCCGCTTGAAATCGCGGCAGGAGAAATCGCAAAAGTTGAAGGAAGAAGCCGATCGTTTAACGCTGGATGCCGAAGCGGCGGAACGCCGTGTGAACCTGCTCAAAGAGATGGAGCGGAATCTGGAAGGCTTCTCTGACAGCGTGAAAACGGTGGTGAAGCAGGCGGAACGCGGCATGTTGCGCGGCTTGCACGGACCTGTGTCGCGGTTGATCCACGCACAGCGCGAATATGCGTTGGCGGTGGAAACCGCGCTGGGCGGTGCCACGCAAAACGTGATCTGCGACCGTGAAGAGGATGCCAAGCGCGCCATTGCCTATTTGAAGGAGAACCGCGCAGGTCGTGTCACCTTCCTGCCAATCTCCTCCATGAAAGGCACGTTGCTGGAGGAAAAAGGTCTTGCCGATGAGGAAGGCTTTATCGGCTTGGCGAGCGAACTGGTCACCTGCGACAAGACATACGAAGAGATCGCACGCAGTCTGCTCGGGCGCATCGGCGTGGTGGAGGATATTGACCGTGCGGTAGAGATCGCGCGCAAATATAAGTACCGTTTCCGTTTGGTGACGTTGGACGGTCAGGTCGTCAATGCCGGCGGTTCGATGGCGGGCGGTTCGTCGGTGCGCGGTGCCGGGTTGCTGTCCCGCCGTGCCGAGATTGAACAGTTGCAAAAGAAAGCGGAAAAGCAGACCGCCGCCGCCGAAGAGGCGCGCCGCAAAGCCGAAGCCGCGTTGCAGGAAACCGCTTCGGTAGAAGCGGAAGTCAGCGGCTTGAATGCCGAGATCGCCGTGGCAGGCGAAGATGCCATCCGTTTGGACGGCGAACTGCGCCGCTTGACCGAACTGGCGGAAAACAGCCGCCGTGAAGCACGTGCCGCCGCCGAGGAAATTGCACAGTTGAATGCCCGTGCAGAGGAATTCCGTGCGGCGATGACCGAGGCGGACACCTCTGCCGAGGATATTGTGAAGAAGCAAGCGGCATTGGAAGCCAAAATCAGCGAAACCGGCGGTGATCGTCAGCAGTTGGCGGACGAGCGCGAAGCGCTTGCCACCCGTATCGGCGACGTGAAACTGGCGGTGCTGGCACACAATAAAGAGATCGAAGCGCACGAAGCGGCGATCAATGACCTGCGTGCCCGTGAAGCGGATTCGGCAGGGTATCGCACCGCGCTGGAAGCGCAGATCGCCGATATCGAGCGGCAGAATGCCGAAACCGAGCAGGAGATCGAAGCCATGACCGCGCGTGCCGCCTCGCTGCGTGAGCAGGCAGGCGCCGGCAGTGTGGAAATTACCGCATTGATGCAACGCCGTGATGAAGGTGAGCAACAGCAGACCGCGGCACGCCGTCTCTCGCGCGAAAAGAGTGAAGAACGCGAAAAGGCAGGCCGTGAAGTTGCCCGTTTGGAAGAGCGCGTGGAAACCGCCTCGCACGAAGCGGAGGACATCGTGCGCAAACTGTACGATGAATACGAACTCACCCGTGCGGAAGCGGAATTGGAAGCGCCGCGTATTGAAGAGCCCGGCAAGGCAGGGCGCCGTTTGGGTGAGCTGAAATCCAAGATCCGCGCGCTCGGCAGTGTCAACGTGGCGGCGATCGAGGAATACAAAGAGGTCAGCGAACGTTACAACTTCCTGTCCGAGCAGGTGCAGGACGTGGAAGTGTCCAAGAGCGAATTGCTCAAATTGATCGGCGATCTCACAACCCAGATGCGCGACATCTTTGTGGAGCGTTTCCGCCAGATCAACCAGAATTTCGGCGAAACCTTCACCGAACTGTTCGGCGGCGGTCAGGCGAAACTGGAATTGGCCGATCCGAACGACATTTTGCACTCCGGCATCGAAATGCACGTGCAACCGCCCGGCAAAAAGATACTCAATTTGGATTCCCTTTCGGGCGGCGAAAAGGCGCTGGTGGCAATCGCATTGCTGTTTGCCATTTTGCACGTCACTCCCTCGCCCTTCTGCGTGTTGGATGAGATCGAAGCCGCACTGGATGACGTGAACGTGGAACGCTACGCCTCCTATCTGCGCCGTATGTGCGACAAAACGCAATTCATCGTCATCACCCACCGCCGCGGCTCCATGGAAGAAGCCGACGTGCTGTACGGTGTGACGATGCAGGAAAAGGGCGTGTCCAAACTGCTTGAACTGCGCGCCAGCGAAGTGGAGCAGAAACTGGGCATCTCGTTGCAACAGCAATAAGGAGATTTGGATATGGGTTTATTTCAAAAAATTAAGCAGGGATTGAAAAAGACGCGCGATTCCTTGATGAATCCGCTCAATTCACTGCTGCGCTCGTTTACCCGTATCGACGAAGACCTGTTTGAGGAACTGGAAGAGATCCTCATTATGGGGGACGTGGGGGCGACCACCTCGGCGCATATTTGTGAACAACTGCGCCGCCGCGTGAAGGAAACGGGCACCACCGACCCTGCCGAGGTGCGTAACCTCTTGTCCGAGATCGTGTCGGATATGTTGGCAGGCGGTCAGGAAATGCAACTGAACACCAAACCGTCCATTGTGCTGGTGATCGGTGTGAACGGTGTGGGCAAAACCACCACCATCGGTAAACTGGCGGCACGCTATCGCGCCGAAGGGAAAAAGGTGGTGCTTGCGGCGGCGGATACCTTCCGTGCGGCGGCGATCGAACAGCTTGAAATTTGGGCGGACCGTGCCGGGGCAGACTTCGTTCACCATGCCGAAGGGTCCGATCCGGCGGCGGTGGTGT
>JAZONO010000164.1:0-7218 GCA_045654545.1 Acutalibacteraceae bacterium | reverse complement strand
ACCACCCCTGCCGCCATCATCGGCACGGTGGCCGAACGGGATTTTCACCTGCCGAGACAAGTGGTGTTGCCGTTCATGAACGCGGTGAGCCGTCTGTTCGGCGGATTCGGGTTGTATGAAGCGGATGCGCTGGATGCTTTGAAAGAAAACCGCATTCCCATGCTGTTTGTGCACGGTGAGGACGACAGTTTCGTCCCCTGTGACATGAGCCGCCGCGCGTTTGACGCGTGCGCCGCCGAAAAACGGTTGATCACCGTGCCGGGTGCGGAACATGGATGCAGCTACTTGGTGGAACCCGAACGGCTGACGAGAGAGTTGGATGCTTTCTTCAATCAATACGCATAAAAAAAGCTCGGTTCAAAAGAACCGAGCTTTTTTCTTACTTCTTCGTCAAGCCGTATTTTTCGGCGGCTTCTTCACGCATTTTGTATTTGAGGATCTTACCTGCCGCATTCATCGGGAACGCTTTCACAAAGTCCACGTATTTCGGCACTTTGTGGCGCGCCATATGGGATGCCACAAACTCCTTGATCTCCTGCTCGGTCGCCTCGGCGCCCTCTTGCAGAATGATGCTTGCCATGATCTCTTCCCCGTACTGTTCATCCGGCACGCCGATGACCTGCACGTCCTTCACCTTCGGGTTGGTGTAAAGGAATTCTTCAATCTCACGCGGATAGATGTTCTCACCGCCGCGGATGATCATATCCTTCAAACGGCCCGTGATGCGGTAGTTGCCGTTTTCGTCCTTACAGGCAAGGTCGCCCGTGTGCAACCAACCGTCCGCATCGATGGCTTCGGCGGTTTCCTTGGGCATTTTGTAATAGCCCTTCATCACGTTGTAGCCGCGTGCCACGAACTCGCCGTTTTGACCGACAGGCAGTTCATCCCCCGTGTCGGGATCGATGATCTTGCATTCCACTTCGGGGAACGCGCTGCCGACCGTTTCCACACGCGCATCCAAGCCGGCTTCGAAGCGTCCCATCGTGCAACCGGGCGAGGCTTCGGTCTGACCGTACACACTGGTGATCTCGGTCATGCCCATCTTCTCTGCCGCTTCACGCATCAGCGACGGCGGACAGTTGGAACCTGCCATAATGCCGGTGCGGATATAGGAGAAATCGGTCTTTTCAAAATCCTCGTGGCGCAACATGGCGATAAACATAGTGGGCACACCGTTGAAGCAGGTGATGCGCACCTGATGCACGCACGCCAGCGACGATTTTGCCGAAAAATACGGCAACGGCAACAGCGTTGCGCCGTGGGTCATGGAGGAGGTCATGGACAGCACCATGCCAAAGCAGTGGAACATCGGCACTTGGATCATCATACGGTCGGCGGTGGAAAGATCCATCGTGTCGCCGATGTATTTGCCGTTGTTCACCACGTTGTAGTGGGTGAGCATAACGCCTTTCGGGAAACCCGTAGTGCCCGACGTGTACTGCATGTTACACACGTCGTGGCTGTCCACCGCCGCCGCCATACGGTACACTTCCTCCACCGGGACGGAATCCGCACGGGCAATCGCCTCTTCCCACGTGAGACAACCGGGTTGACGGTAACCCACCGTGATGATGTTGCGCAAGAAGGGCAGCCGGCGCGCGTGAAGCGGTTCGCCCGGACGCTGGGTTTCCAGTTCGGGGCACAGTTCCTTCATGATGGCGGCATAGTTGGAATCCAGCGCCGATTCAATCATAATCAGCGTGTGGGTATCCGACTGGCGAAGCAGATATTCCGCTTCGTGCACTTTGTATGCCGTGTTCATCGTGACCAGCACCGCACCGATCTTGGTGGTTGCCCAGAACGCGATGTACCATTGCGGCACGTTGGTCGCCCACACCGCCACGTGGGTGCCTGCCTTGACACCCATGGAAATGAGCGAACGGGCAAAGGTGTCCACGTCGTCACGAAATTCGGAATAGGTGCGCGTATAATCCAGCGTGGTGTACTTAAACGCCAACTGATCGGGAAATTCCTCCACCTGACGGTCCAACACTTCCGAGAAAGTGCAGTCGATCAGCGTATCTTTTTTCCACACAAACTTACCCGTACCTGCACGGTTGCTGTAAAGGGGTTTCGGTTTACGGGCGGAGCTGCCGAAACGGCTCATATAGTTGACAAAGTGCAGGAAGATGATCTCCATGTCGTGGATCTCATCCCAATCGGGATCCCATTCCAACGACACAAAGCCGTTGTAGTTGATGGAATAGAGCGCACTCATCATCTCTTCCACCGGCAACGTGCCTTCGCCGATCAAGCAATAGCGCACCTCACCGTTTTGCTCTTCCGAATCCTTCAAGTGCACCTGGCGAATAAACGCGCCCAGGTTCTTCACCGTGGTCCACGGTGCTTCACCGCACACGCGGTAGGGATGGTGCATATCCCACAGCGCACCCAGCGAATCGCTGGCAAAGCGCGAAAGCATTTCCGCCAGACGGGCGGTGTCAGCATACAGCCCCACCGTTTCGATCAGCAGACACACGTTCTGCTTTTCCGCACCGCCAATCACCGCCGACAGGCAGTTGAACACGGTGTTTTCTTCCTCTGCCCCATCGCCTTCGGGGGTCAGCGCACGCACACGCACATACGGAATATTCAAATTATGTGCCACGCGCACACACTCGTTAATTTCGGTGATGTTTTGCTCCAACAACGCGGCATCCGCAATGTTGCACACCGAATCGACACACGGAATGGAGAGTCCCATATCCGACAGACGGCGTGTAAAGATGTTTGCCATTACAGGGTCGCACACGTTGCCTTCCCCACGGAACGCTTCGTCGCGCAAATTGTGCAGTTCAAGGCCCGAAAACCCCATATCTTTCGCCGCATCACAGAATTCCGAAAAGGTATACCCTTTCCAACCGCGCGTGGAAAACGACAGTTTCATCGTCTATTCCTCCTTATTCCTCGTAGGCAATCTTGTTCAGCGCATTTACATAGGCACGGATACTGGCACCGATGATGTCGGTGGAGATACCGTTGCCCGAGTACAACTGACCGCCTTCACGCAGTTTCACCAGCGCCGAGCCGACCGCTTCGCGCCCTTGCGTGATGGATTGAATCTGGAAATCGTCCAGTTCATAGTGACGACCCACAATACGCTCGATCGCCAAGAAGGCGGCATCGATCGGACCGTCGCCAAGGCTCACACCTTCGATGATGCGCCCATCCTTTTCAAACTTGATGTGGGCGGTGGCGGAAATCTGATTACCGCTGTTGATCACAAAGCTGACCAGTTTATAGGTCGGCGGCACTTGCATCGCCGCCGTTGCCACAATGGCTTCCAGTTCACGGGCACCCACCGTTTTTTTCTGTGCCACGCGCTGAAACTCTTCATACACGTTCGCTTCGTCCTCAGGGGTGAGTTCATAGCCGAGCGCACGCACCGCCGCCGACACCGCCGTCACGTCCGCCTGTGCGGTGAGGGTGAGTGTGTTTTCCTCCTGCGCGGCAAACTCCATCGAGGCGGCCGCCGCACTGCGGTTGCCCAAAATGCGACCGAGTTGTGCCAAACTGCGTTGCAGTTCCGTCACGCTGAGGGTGGTGGTGAAACCGCACGCCGCGCCCTTATCCGCCGCAATGCGTGCAAGGGATCTCATGGACGGAGCCGACACACCTTCCGCCACCACGGCGGTGCCGCCGGCGCCTGCTTTGATGGCGGCCAACGTGGAGGCGGCAGCCAGCGCCAAGTCGTCCGCGCACTGCACGGTGAAGAGAATCTCTTTCAGTGCCGGCACAGCGTTGACCAAGCCTTCCACCCACGCGGCAAATTCATCCGGCAACATGGCACCCACGCTGTCGCGCACGCCGATCGACGTGGCCCCTGCTTCAATGGCGGCGGTGATCACCGACTGCAAAAACGGCAGGTCGCCGCGCGTGGCATCCTCGGCCATGAACATCACGTTCGGGCAGAGTGCACGCGCCGCCGCCACAAGCGTTTTCACCGTTTCCAGCAGTTTCGGTGCTTTCATGTGACAAATGTATTCCATCTGCACGGTGGACACCGGCAGACTGACACACAGTTGCGGATGTGCCGCACCCGACAGCGCATTCCACGCCGCGGCAAGCGACTCCTCTGTGTATCCCACAGGCAACGACAGTACGGGCCGACGCACCGCATTCGCAATGGTGCGCACAAGCAAAGTATCCGCCTTCACGTTGCAAAGCGACGGCAGGGCAATTGCATCCACCTGCAGTCGTTCCAAGCCCTTTGCCAATTCCAGGCTTTCGCGGAAGCTGAGCGCGCTTTCACGGCGCGCCGCATATTCCTGCAACGTCACATCGGTCACAAACAATGTCTTGATCTTTTGGCTCATACTGTATACCAACCTTTCAAAATAAAAAAGTCCCTGAAGTCGTTTGACTTCAGGCACGATTTAACAAGTAATCAATCGCGGTACCACCCTGTTTGCTGTCAGATGACAGCCACTCATCGGAACCCATCAGTTCCCAGACCATGGTAACGGGGTCAACCGTAACTCCCTACCGACCGAAAAGGTGTTCGGAAGTTCCGCTCCGGAATGAGACTGCCGCCCAGTGTGTCATCGGCTTGCACCAACCGCCGACTCTCTGAACACACGCTCTGCGTGGCATAATTCCCTCACAGCGTTTTGGAATATGTGAGAAATTATACCCTGTTTGCGGCATGTTGTCAAGACTTTTTTTGGTTTTTCCAAAAATTATTCTGCATCGTCCTTCGCGTTGCGGGACAGCAAGGCGTTGAGCGAAATGCCGAGGATGAGTGCCACAGCCACCGCCGTGAGGGTCACCTTGCCGATACCGAGCGCCATACCGCCGATACCTGCAATCAGAATGACCGACACCACAAACAGATTGCGGTTTTCTTCCAGATTCACTTTCTGCACCATCTTCAAACCCGAAACCGCGATGAAGCCGTACAACGTCATGCACACGCCGCCCATCACGCAGGAAGGAATGGTGGCAAGGAAGGTGACAAACGGTGCCACAAACGCCGAAAGGATCGCCATGAACGCCGTCACGGTGATGGTGATGACCGACGCGTTACGGGTGATCGCCACGCAACCGACCGATTCGCCATAGGTGGTGTTGGGGCAGCCGCCAAAGATCGCACCTGCCACCGAGCCGATACCGTCGCCAAGCAGCGTGCGGTGCAAGCCGGGATCTTCGGTGAGGTCGCTTTCAATGATGGTAGACAGGTTCTTGTGATCCGCCAAGTGCTCGGCAAACACCACGAACGCCACCGGCACATACGCCACGGCGACCGTCAAAACATAGGAAGCATTGATCTCTTTGAATGCGCCCAGCGCTTTGATAAAGGTGAAATCGGGCACCCACTGCATGTTGTTGAACAGCGAGAAGTTCACGATCTTCAAGATATCGTTATCAAACAAAATGCCGCACACGGTGAAGATGGTTGCCACGAGGTAACCTGCCAAAATACCCATGATGAACGGGATCAATTTCAACATCTTCTTGCCGTAGACCGAAGACACCACGATGGTGACCAACGTGACCAACGCGCAAACGAGAGCGAGCCAGCCTTGGGGGGTCATTTCATAGGCGCTGCCGTTGTGCAGCACATAGCCGGCCGAGCCGCCAACCGCATCTTTCACGGCGTTGCCTGCCAACGATAAGCCGATAACACTCACGGTGGGGCCAATCACCGCCGCCGGCATCAATTTGTTGATCCATTGCACACCGGCGAATTTGACCACAACGGCGATGATGACATAGACGAGCGCCGCAAACGCCGCACCGAGAATCAGACCGACGTAGCCGAGCGACACGGTGGCAGCGCCGGAAAATGCCGCTATCATCGAACCGATGAACGCGAACGAAGAACCGAGGAACACGGGGCTGCGGAATTTGGTGAACAGTTGATACACCAGCGTGCCGACACCGGCGCCAAACAGTGCCGCCGATTGGCTCATGCCGTTACCAACGATGGCAGGCACCGCAATGGTCGCCGCCAAGATCGCCAGCATCTGCTGGAAAGCGAACACCAGCACTTGCAGTGCCTTGGGTTTGTCTTTGACTCCGTAGATAAGTTTCATGAACCTTTTTCCTCCTCTTTTTCTTCTTCACGACATAAAAAAAGACCTGCCTTGGGGCAAGATCGTGTGTTGGGATATGCCATCTCGCCCTTCGGAATTATGCCGTTCAGAAAGATGTTTTTGACCTTTATCAGTGTACCGCACAATTCGACGTTTGTCAACCGTTTTTGACAAAAAAAGAAGTGTCTCGAACGGGGCGTTCACATAGGGAGTATTCGCCTAAAACAAGGATTTTTTGCGGCATAATGTGTCAAAATGCCACGGTACGCTGAAGCGTACCGTGGCATTTTTTCTTTTCTTCCATCAAAAAATCTCTTGTTTTAGGGGCTTCGCCGTTTTGTAGCCAAACGATTTGTTCTGCCCTCGAAGTTGACAAACCGCCGTAATACTCTATGTCTTACAAGGTTTGGCAACGATGAGGCAGGGCAAATCGTGGCGAAAAACCGATTCCTCCCTGTGTGAGCGCCCCGAATGACACCTCTTCTTATAATTTATACCTCAATAGAAAAGAGTCGTGCGGCGTTTTGGCAGAGGATCTGTTCGTTTTCCGCCGCCGAAAGCCCCATGGCGTAAAACCGTTCCAGTTCCTCGGTGGGTGACCACATCGGGTAATCCGTGCCGAACAGCACGCGATCCGCGCCGTAGCAACGCACCAAGCGCCGCCCTGTTTCGGGCGAGATGGCATACAGCGAGGAGGAACAATCCACATAGAGGTTTTTGTACCCGTGCAGTTGTTCTGCCGCACGTTCCCACATCGACCAGCCACCAAAATGTGCACCAATAACCATTAAATCGGGGAAGTTTTCAAGCACATTCAAAACTCTGTCGGGGTTGGAATTGTCGTAACGCTTATCACCTGTATGGATAAGCATTATCAAACCCTTTTTCTCGCAAACTTCATACATTTCAAAAAGTCTGTCAGTGTCCATTTTGAAATTCTGAATATCAGGATGTAGCTTTACGCCCTTTAAACCAAGGTCGATAATATAGTCTGTTTCCTCGCTAAAATCCTCACAATCTGGATGAAGTGTACCAAGACCTGTAAAAAAGCCTCGTGAGCTTTCAACTTCGTCTGCTATAAACTTGTTTATACTTTTGACCTGCTTGGGCGTTGTTGCCACAGACTGAACAATCGCATGGTCGATGCCTACCTTTTTATAGGTTTCAACAAGGTGGCTTGTTG
>JAZONO010000163.1:0-13279 GCA_045654545.1 Acutalibacteraceae bacterium | reverse complement strand
TTGAGTTGCGGCGTTTGGGGGTTGCCGAAGATCTCGTCGGGCGTGCCCATTTCGGCGATCACGCCGTCTGCCATGAAGATGACAACGTCTGCCACACTGCGCGCAAACTCCATTTCGTGGGTGACCACCACCATGGTGCTGTCCGCGCCTTTCAGACCGCGGATCACGCGCAACACCTCGCCCGTGAGTTGGGGGTCGAGTGCGGAGGTGGGTTCATCAAAACAGAGGATGTCGGGATTCATGCCCAGCGCACGGGCGATCGCCACACGCTGTTGCTGACCGCCCGACAACTCGCACGGATACGCATCCTTGCGATTTTCCAAGCCGACCCGTTGCAACAACGCTTCGGCACGGGCGTTGATCTCTTTCATCCGCGCTTCTTTGGCGGCGCGCCGTTCGGCACGCGGCAAGGCGCGCAACTCCTCTTTGAGTGCCAACGAGGGTGCGAGCGTGAGATTTTGCATCACGGTGTATTGCGGAAACAGATTGAACTGCTGAAACACCAACCCGAAATGCAACCGACGGCGGCGCATCTCCGCTTCCGACGGTGCCGGGGCGGCCGCATTGATCAACACCTCACCGTTCACGGCGATGGTGCCTTTGTCGGGGGTGATGAGCGAGTTCAAGCACCGAAGCAAGGTGGTCTTACCGCTGCCGGACGAGCCGATGATGGCAAGCACGTCCCCTTTTTCGATGGAGAAGGAGATATCCTTCAACACGACGGTGTTATCAAAGGACTTGGAGAGTCCCTGTACTTCCAAAAACGCCATATCTTCTCCTCCTCCTTACCGCCAGCGGCTGAGCCGCTTTTCGCATTGACGGAAGATGATCGTCAACAGACCGTTGAACACAAGGAAGAACACGCCTGCGTAAAACGGCGGCCACAAAATGGCTCTCTGCTTGGTGAGGTTATCCGCAAACCAAATAATCTCCAGCACGCTGATGGTGCGCGCGAGCGACGTATCCTTCACCAAGGTGATGATCTCGTTTCCCATCGGCGGCAGGATGTTTTTCACCACCTGCAACAGCGTGACACGGAAAAAGATGTCCCACTTGGTCATACCCAGCACTTGACCTGCCTCGGACTGACCGACCGACACGCTTTCGATACCGCCGCGGAAAATCTCGCTGAAATAGCAAGCGTAGTTGATGATGAACGCGACGACCGCCGCCAAAAAGCGATCCATCACTTTCCATTCCGCCAGCCACGAAACAAACCAGTTCACGGTTTCTTGGTTGCGTGCCCACGTGCCCACCATACCCGGCACGTAAAACACCACGATCAACTGCAACATCAGCGGTGTGCCGCGGATGACCCACACCACAAAACGGCACAGCCATCGCAACGGCAAAAACTTGCTGCGCGAGCCGAAGCTGATGATGAGACCGAGCGGCAATGCAAACACCAACGTGAGCGCAAACAACTCCAGCGTTTTGGAAAAGCCTTTAAGCAATTCCAACGTTACTGTCCAAAACATAGGAATATGTCCTTTCGTGAAGATAGGCTGAGGCGGAAAACCGCCTCAGCCTGTCTTTTATACGTCAAATGGAATTACTCGGCAATCGCCACGTCGTACTTCTCGCCGAGCGCTTTGAGGGTGCCGTCCGCCTTGAACTTCGCAATGACGTCGTTCATCTTCGCGGTCAGGTCGCTGCCCTTCTTGAACGCAATGCCGTACTCTTCCTCTGCCAACTTTTCTGCCACCGTGAGGTTTGCATAGCTGCCTTCACCGGTGAGCATGTTGTTCGCCATGGTGAGGTCGATAAGGCAAGCCTGAGAAGCACCGGCCAGCACTTCGTTGAGCGCATCGATCTGGGTGGTCACGGGGTTGTAGGTGATGCTCATATCATCCAGAATGTCCGCCGCCGCGCCGCCGTTCTCCACCGCGATGGAGAGGGTCTTGAGGGTGTCGGAGGTGTAGGAATCCTTCAGATTCTTCGCCACGACAACGACCTGCGCGTTCTTCGCATAGGGGTTGGTGACATCCGCACGGGATTCGATCTCATCCGTGATGGTCATACCGTTCCAGATGCAATCGATCGCGCCGGATTCCAGCTCGTTGATCTTGTTATCCCAGTTGATGATGATGAATTCCACATCGTCGTAACCGAGCTCTTTTGCCGCCTTCTGCGCAAATTCGGTGTCAAAACCCGTCCATGCGCCGTTGTCGTCCTTGAAGTTCATCGGCGCGTACTCGGTCATACCGATCTTCAGGATCTTCTTGTCGCCTGCGTCCTCTTCCTTCTTGCCGCAGCCACCCAGCGCACACACGCCGAGCATGAGAACCATTGCCATGATCAAAGCCAAAATGCGTTTCATAACAAAAAACCTCTTTTCCAATATTTCCCCTTTCGGGTCATGAGCGTATTATATCACATCTTTCCTGATAATGCAATAGCAAATTAGCACATTAGCACACTAAAATTTCGAATTTCTCGGTCACGCGCCTTGAAAACAGGGTGAAAAGATGGTATAGTAGGGTGAGCAATCAAACCTGAACCCGCCTCAAAGCAGACATTGCTCGCCGTATCTTCTTACTGTAGTTTTGCGGCAATGTCACCGAGAATGAGCACTACGCGCTCATTCTCCCAATATGGGTAGAATCCTAAAGGATCGGTGCTTTTTGTCCCGTTCGTTCTCGTAAGGCGAAAAGCATTACTTCGCCCGACCGAAACAAAAATCCCTCGAAATCTCCTCGCTTTGAGGTCGCAGATTTTGGGAAGAGCGGATTTTTGTTCAGCCGCGGCAAAAACGCAGCCAATACTCCCGTATTGGCGAGTATTTTAACAATGGATGAGCGAAAATCCGCCTTCCCAAAACGGAGTTTGGGTTTGACTGCTCACCCTAGTGTTACCACCTTGGGAGGAACGAGTATGAACAATCAGTTTTATGCCGTATTGGCACGTATGAAATACATTTCCCGTTGGGCGCTGATGCGCAACACGCGGGCGGAATCGGTGCACGAGCATTCCTTTGACGTGGCGGTGCTGGCGCACGCGCTGGCGGAACTCCAAAACCGCCGTTTCGGCGGTGCGGTGGACGTGGGGCATTGCGTGATGCTGGCGATGTATCACGATGCGCCCGAGATTTTCACGGGGGATATGCCCACCCCTGTGAAATACGACAACGAGGATATTCGCCGTGCATACAAGGAAGTGGAACGCCTGTCGGCAGCGAAACTCCTGAACATGTTGCCCGCGGACTTACAAGAGGTGTATACCCCCTTGCTGTTGGACGATGAAACAAGTGAGGAAGCACGCCTTGTGAAAGCGGCGGACAAGTTGTCTGCCTTACTGAAATGTGTGGAGGAACTGGGGCAGGGCAACCGCGAGTTTGCCAGCGCACGCCGCACGTTGGAGCAAGCGGTACGCGGCATGCATCTGCCGGCGGCGGATTGCTTTTTGGACGAATTCCTGCCGGCATTTGAACTCACGCTGGACGAACAGGGATAAAAAAACCGTTCACGGAAATTCCGTGAACGGTTTTTTCATGGATCATTGACCAAACCATGCAATACGGACGTTGCGCATATCGCGGTAGCGAGAGTTGAACCAACCGCTGAGATGATCAATAAAGTACCGGTATTCTTCGCCTTTATAGATCTCCAGCATGGTGGCATCGGAGAGAGAGGGGATTGTACAAAATATGCTTTTTCAAAATATCCCAACGCTCGAAGTTGTACTCACGGCTCTTTGCGATCAGATTCTGATACTCCTTGTACACGTCTTTCCAACCGGCGGTGTTCACCTCAAAGGTCAGCCATGCGCGTTTGAGACCACACGGCCGTTATCGGTTTCGAATGCCACACGGCACCAGTTGGTGTTCAGCCAACTGCCCACGCCGTTTACTCGGTAGGATTGCCAACCTAACCTCAAACTTGGGTACGCCCCAATCATACCATAACTCATAACTTGTCCGAAAGGGCAATTATAGTTTAGCGTGAATACTCCGTTAAGAGTATTCACGCTATCCTCTGCATGCCGTTTTCGTGTTCTTATTCGCCTTTGGTGAGTGCTCGGTACATACGGATGTATTCGTTGGCGGATTTGCCCCAACTGAAATCCGTTTCCATCGCACGGCGGCGCACCGCCACGCAATCCTCTTCGGAACGGTACACACCCAGCGCACGGTGGATCGCGTTGAGCATATCCCCCGCGTTGTAGGTCTTGAAGGTGAAACCGATGCCTTCCCCGTCGCCGCAATCGGAGATCGAGTCTTTGAGGCCGCCTGTTTCACGCACCACCACCAAGTCGCCGTAGCGGCATGCCACCATCTGTGCCAGGCCGCACGGTTCGCTCTTGGAGGGCATCAGGAAGATGTCGCCGCCGGCATAAAATTTGCGCGCCATATCCGGCACAAACCCCTCATAGAAGCGGAACTTATCGGGATACCGCGCCTGCATCTCGCGGAAGAAGGTTTCGTACGCCCAGTCGCCCGATCCCAAAATGGCCATCTGCACGGGTTCTTGCAACAGTTCGTCCAAAATGTATTTCACGAGATCCAATCCCTTGTGGGATACCAAACGTGTCACCATCACGATCAGCGGAATATCCGCCATCACGGGCAGACCCAGTTCCTTTTGCAACGCTTCTTTACACGCCGCTTTGCCTGTCGGATCCTCTGCCGTGTAGTTCTGCGCGATGACCTTGTCCTCGGCAGGGTTGTAGGAATCCACGTCGATACCGTTCAGGATGCCTGCCAGTTTCCATCCGCGTGCACGCAGAATGGAATCCAGCCCAAAGGAGAACCACGGGTCGCAAATCTCCATCGCATAGGTCGGGCTGACGGTGGTCACCTTGTCTGCCGCTTCAATGCCGCCCTTCATCAGGTTGACACACCCGTCCTGCTCCACCAGCGAGGCGGCATATTCGGGAATACCGAACACGTCGCCCAAAATATCCATACCGTATTTGCCTTGATATTGGATATTGTGGATGGTGTACACCGTGCGGATGTTTTCATACCCCGGACGGCCGGCGTAGAAGAGGTTATAATACACAGGGGTCAGACCCGTCTGCCAATCATTGCAATGGATGATGTCGGGACGGAAATCGATGTGATCGATCAACTCCAAGATCGCACGCGAGAAAAAGGCGAAACGCTCGGCATCGTCGTAATGACCGTACAGCCCTGCGCGTTTGAAGTAATACTGGTTGTCGAGCAGATAGTACACCACGCCGCCCGACCGTGCTTCGAACACGCCGCAATACTGCCGACGCCATGACACCGGCACCGAGAAACTGGTGATAAACCGCATCTGTTCACGCAATTCAGCCGGCACGGATTCGTACAGCGGCATTACCACGCGGCAACCCACCAAACGGGCGCGGATCGCCTGCGGAAGCGAGCCTGCAACATCTGCCAAACCGCCCGATGCTGCAAAGGGACGCGCTTCACTGGTTGCATACAATACCTTCATAGCAATCCTCCTTAAATCTTCATATCCTTCTTGATGTACACGGGATAGTGCGCCACGCCTTGCAACGAAGCCGCATCTCCCACTTCCACGTTCTTGTCGCAGATCACGTAGCCGAGTTTCGCATCCGCACGGATCTCACTGCCCTGCATGATGATGCAATGGTTCAACGTGACACCGGCACCCACCGTCGCATCGCGGAACACGATGGAACGGGTAACCGCACCTTCAATCACCGCACCGTCGCCCACCAGCGAATCCGACACCGAGGAATGCAAGCCGTACTGTGCCGGCGCGCAATCGCGCACCTTGGTGTAGATGCGGCGCGCAGGCAAGAACACCTGTGCACGCACCGTGGGATCGAGCAGTGCCATATTGGCATCGAAATAACTCGCCAGCGAATACACCGAAGCGGCATATTCCTTCAATTCATAGCCGCACAGCGTGAGTTCCCCCTGACGCTGTTGCAGAATGTTCCGCTCGAAACTGCCGTGATTACGGGCATACGCTTCGTCCACCAAACGGATCAACAGATCGCGGCGAACCACATACAACCCGATGCCGAACGCGGTGTTCCCCTCTTCACCCGTGCCGATGCACAAATCCGACAGACGACCGTCTGCCGCCACGGTAAGAAGCAGGTTGTCCTCACGGCGAGGGGCTTTGCCCACACGGTATGCCACCGTCACGTCCGCGCCGCTTTCAATGTGGCGATCGATCAGGGCGGCGTAATCAAAGTTACCCACCGTGTCGCAATCCGCCATCAACACGTACTCCTCTTGCGAACGGCGCAAAAACAGTTTCATCGCCGCCAGGGGGGCAATGCGACCGCTGTACGCCGCATCCGACATGTGCATCGGGTGAAAATACAAACCGCCGTTTTTGCGGTCGAGATCCCACGGTTTGCCCGTGCCGAGGTGATCCATCAACGATTGATAGTTGCTCTTGGTGGCAAGGCCCACCTTGCCGATACCGGCATTCACCATGTTGGAGAGCACAAAGTCGATAAGACGGTAACGGGCGCCAAAAGGCACCGAACCGAGCGAGCGGTGGGTGGTCAAACCGCCGAGCGCGGCATCATGCTGGTTTGGGAATACCAAACCCAATACGTTTCTGTTCAGCATTACCGCTCACCTCCTTCGGCAGGGACATCACGTTCTTGCATGGCTTTAGCAGGCACACAAGCCGCCACACCGACCTTAATGCCGGCGGCGATCACCGCGACACCCCAATCCTCGGTGTTTTCCATATCTTCGGGACGGGCACCCACCGTGGCATTCTCTTCCACCACGGCGTTTTCCGCCAGAATGGCGTACTGCACGCACGCGCCTTTTTTCACCACCGAGCCGGGCATCAAAATGGAGTCACGCACCGTGGCGCCCTCTTCCACCGTGACATCCGAGAACAGCACCGAGAAATCGACGTTGCCTTCGATCACGCCGCCTTCCGAGATCATGCTGTTTTGCACGTGGGCGTGCGGACCGATCCAATGCGGAGGCGAACCGGCACTGCGCGCATAAATGCGCCACGCAGGATCGTCCAGATCCAGCGGCACGTGCGGATCCAGCAGATCCATATTGGATTCCCACAAACTGTCGATGGTACCGACGTCTTTCCAATACCCTTCAAAACGGTAGGCAAACATACGCTCGCCTGCCGCCAACATGGTCGGCAACACGTTCTTGCCGAAGTCGTTGGAGGAGTTCGGATCTTGCTCGTCTTCGGTCAGATAGCGGCGCATCTTGTCCCAACTGAACACGTAAATACCCATGGATGCCAAATTGCTCTTCGGCACGGCCGGTTTCTCATCGAACTCATAGATCGAGCCGTCGGGGTTGGTGTTCAAAATACCGAAACGCGAGGCTTCGGACATCTCCACCTCGATCACCGCGATGGTACAATCGGCATTGTTCTTCTTATGTTCCGCGATCATCTTGGAATAGTCCATTTTGTAGATATGGTCGCCCGACAACACCAACACATATTCGGGATCGTACCGCTCGATGAAGTTGATGTTTTGATAGATCGCGTTCGCTGTGCCTTTGTACCAATCGGCACCTGCGTTGCGCTGATACGGCGGCAACACGTGCACGCCGGCACCCGTACGGTCGAGATCCCACGGTTCACCTGCACCAATGTAATCGTTGAGCTCCAGCGGTTGATACTGGGTGAGCACGCCCACCGTATCAATACCCGAGTTGGTGCAGTTGGACAGCGGAAAATCAATGATACGGTACTTGCCGCCGTAAGGAACGGCGGGTTTGGCGATGTTGCGGGTCAATGCATACAAACGGCTTCCCTGACCGCCTGCAAGCAACATGGCCACGCACTCCTGCTTACGATACATAACTTGATCGCTTCCTTTCCTTAACCTTATACAGGTACAATTATCCGTTTGTATTATAACAGGCATTTCCATATTTTTCAAGAGAAACTTCGTCAAAAAGCATTTTTTTATACAATTTGTGTCAATCTTATTGTTGAAAACGCACAAATATCAGCCGCATTTTCCGTTAAGTATCCCATATTGCTTATCAGTATACCGCAACCGTGTCGTTTTTTCTGTCGCTTTTTGCGCCAAAAAGCAAGCCTGTGTGCTTTTCGCACACAGGCTGTTTTCATCGCATTCCCTCGCCGCCGAGTCCGAAACTGATCTGCAACGCCTGGTCAATACGCGACATCGACTGCTCGTCCAGTCGCCCCATGTGTTCCTTCAACCGTCGTTTATCCAACGTGCGAATTTGTTCCAGCAACACAATGGAGTCGCGTGCCAGCCCACTCCCCTCCGACCGCAGTTGGATGTGGGTGGGCAGTTTGGTCTTGTCTTTTTGGCTGGTGATGGCCGCCGCGATCACAGTGGGGCTGAAGCGGTTTCCCACGTCGTTTTGCACGATCAGCACGGGGCGAATACCGCCCTGCTCCGACCCCACCACGGGACTCAAGTCTGCGTAATATATATCTCCTCTGTGGACGATCACACCTATCACACCTTTGTTTGAAATCGGTACTCCTATTGTAACCGATTTCGCGCACGTTTAATCACGGATGCGGACAAAACTCCGCACCCCATTCTATGCGTATGGATGGGTGTGTGTCATACTATTCCGTATTGGCGAGTATTTTAACGCAGGGTGAACGAAAATCCGCCTTCTTAAAACAGGTTTGAATCGCTCGTGTCACCTTAACGGATCGCGCGGCACTCCAAATAAAAGCGTTTGTCCGCCGCGTGTCCCATCGAAAACGTCTTGCGCGGCAGTGAGCCGTCTTGGCGGATGGCAGGGAACAGATCCTCTTTGCCCATACCGTCGAACAAGAAGCCGAGCACGCCCTCTTCGGCGCACAGACGGCGCACGGTATCCTCGCCGTGGATGTAATCGATGGTGACGTCGGGATGCTCTTTCAAATAGGCATCCAAAAATGCCTGCAACGTGCCCACGGGCAATTTGGAGGTAGGCGCCAGATGCAACACGCGCTCACCCTCGGCGGTCACACAGGTGACCGCTTGGGTGTCCCCTTCACCGCACAGCGCTTGAAGTTTCGCCGCTACATCGGCAATATCCGCACCGAACAGCACGCGATAGATCGGCTCAAACTGAATCGACTCGTCGTGAATGTTCACCACTTCCACCAAAGCGTAACGGTTCTTCGGGTTGGGATCGCGCAGATAGCATTCCTTCGCGGTAGCCAGCGAATGGTTACCGTCCCCCACCGCAAACAAAAGCGGATCTTCCTGCCCGTCCAGCAACGTCACAAGCGCCGCCTGCACCGCTTCCTGTGCTTCTTTGGTGAGCAGATAGCCGCGAATGTGTCCGCCGCCCTGCATCAAATCAAAATCGTAGATCGGGCGATCCGCCGTTTTTGCCGCGCCGAGCACCGTGTGGGCGGCATCGTCCATCAAAAGCAGGACGTGCGGCAGTTCCAGCGGCGCATCCTTGCGGATCGCCACACGGGGCGGAATGCGCTCCACCACCGTCTGTTCGGTAGCACGGATGAGGGTCTTACTGCCGGGGCGGTAATCGTACTCTTCCAGATCGATCACGCCGAGCAGACCGCGGCGCACCCCTGCCGAGGTATCGCGCTCAATATACACCATGCTGTCGGGATGGGTGTGCAACACACCGCTCGCCAAATACGCCGCCATGGTGTCGTTGATCGCCGCAATGCGCGCGGTGGGATTATCGTTCAAATAGATCTCGGGCAGGGTGATGCGCAAGGTGGAGGGGGCATCCCCCACCGTGTTCTCCACCGCGTCCCAATAGTCGGGTTCGGAGGTGTACTGATCGCACGCCACCACCGACCATGTGTCAAATCCGTTTTCGGGCAGCAGAATGTCCGCCGCGCCCAAGCCAAAACACTTCATATACATTACTCCTTTAACAAAAACGCTCACCCTAACAAAAACGCTTGCAATTCCTCCACCGTGTGCACCAGCGCATCGGCGTTTTGTAATTCCGCTTGATCGGCGGCATATCCCCACGTCACTCCCACTGTCGGAATGCCGTGCACGTGTGCGCCCTCCACGTCGAAACAGCGGTCGCCCACCATCCACACTTCGTCGGGTGTCACGCCCATACGCACCATCGCTTCGGCGATCACGTCGGCTTTTTCCACACGGTGTCCGTCCAACTCGCTGCCCACGATCTCCTCAAAATACGGTGCCAGACCGAAGTGTGCGAGAATTTTTTCCGAAAACACGGTGGGTTTGGAGGTGGCAACCGCCAAGCGGATGCCGTGTGCACGCAAGGCGGCAAGCATCGCAGGGATGCCGTCATACACCCGATTTTCGAACATACCCACGTCCGAAAACCGCACACGGTATTGGCGGAGCGCTTCGGTCGCCTGTTCGTCCGACAGCCCGTGCTGTTGCATAAACATGTCGCGAAGCGGCGGCCCGATGTACGCACCGAGCACCGCGCGGTCATTTTCTTCGATGCCGAAATGCGCGAGCGCATATTGCACCGAACGGGTAATGCCGTCGAACGGATCGGTCAACGTCCCGTCCAAATCAAAAAATACGACCACACGCCGCACCTCCTTTTCGTATGTATCATATCACAGTTTCAAACGATTGACAAGGTGTTGGCAATAAAAATCTCTTGCCAAATCACAGGGGCAGGTGTATGATAGAAACTGAGGTGATTGTCATGATCTATACATCTGTGGAGCAACTTATCGGCGGCACGCCGCTGTTGCAACTGACACATATTGAAAAGCAAGAAGGCTTGCGCGCACGCCTGCTTGCCAAACTGGAATCTTTCAACCCTGCCGGATCGGCAAAAGACCGTGTGGCACTGGCGATGCTGGATGCCGCCGAACGGGAGGGCAAACTCACCCCCGATGCGGTGGTGGTGGAACCCACGTCGGGCAACACAGGCATCGGGCTTGCCGCCGTTGCCGCCGCACGCGGCATTCGCACCATCATCGTGATGCCGGATTCCATGTCGGTGGAACGGCAGCGGCTGTGCACCGCTTACGGTGCAGAATTGGTGCTGACCGACGGTGCACGCGGCATGGCAGGCGCGATTGAAAAAGCGGAGGAACTGGTGGCCGCCATTCCCCACGCCTTTTTGGCAGGGCAATTCGAAAACCCTGCCAACCCCACGGCACATCGCACCGCCACGGGCCCTGAAATTTGGCAAGATACCGACGGCGCGGTGGATATCTTTGTGGCAGGGGTCGGCACAGGCGGCACTGTCACGGGGGTTGGTGAATACTTGAAAGCGCAAAACCCTGCCGTACACGTGGTGGGAGTGGAACCTGCCTCCTCGGCGGTGCTGTCGGGCAAGCCTGCCGGCAAACACGGGTTGCAGGGCATCGGTGCCGGCTTTGTCCCGACGGTGCTGAACACCGCCGTGTTGGACGAGATCCTTCCCGTCACCGAGAAGCAAGCCTATGCCGCCGGGCGGTTGTTGGCGCGCCGCGAAGGGGTGCTGGCAGGCATTTCCTCGGGGGCGGCACTCGCCGCCGCCATTGCGGTGGCAAAGCGCCCCGAAAACGCGGGCAAAACGGTGGTGGTGCTGTTGCCCGACACAGGTGATCGCTACCTCTCCACTCCGCTGTTTCAAGAATAAACCCATATACATGAAGAGGATGAACGGAAATACCGTTCATCCTCTTTTATATATTTTTCTTTGTCGCCCAACTCTTCAAAAAATCGTGTAATAAGACTCCTACACTAATGACTATCAGCACCAAACTGATCCATTGTGAGGTGGATAATCCCCACCAAATGCCACGAATCACATCCCCACGGTAAAACTCCAACACAAACCGCATTGAAGCGTAAAGTAACCAATACACCACGAGCAACCGCTTTTTCTTTTTCAAAAACAGAAGCAGTAACAAGACAAACAAGAGCAGATTTCCTCCTGCTTCAAACAAAGCCACCGGGAAACGAACCACTCCGTTGATAGCAGGTGATAACACGTTTTCGGTAACAAGAACCCCCCACGGCCACTCTCGTCCGAAACAGCAACCGCCAAAAAAGCAACCAACCCGTCCAAAGGCGTGAAACAAAGGTATGGAGATCACATAGATTTCAAAAAGGCGTTTTTGAAACTCCCTATCTCCGCGTCGCAGATACAACCGCACCGTCAACAATGACATCAACATGCCGCCGTAAAAAACCGAGCCACTGAATTGTGCAACAATGGCCCGAAAAACACCTGCTCGCTCACCATTCCGCGCACTCTGCAACAACCGAAGAATGGTTGGTAAATTTGTCATTCCGTATAGCAGACAACCGCCGATAGCCACACCCATCATAGCCATCAATATTGTCATAATGATATCTTCAACAGCAATATTCTCACGTCGTCCCAATAACGTGGCCATCGCACCGCACACCAATACACCCAATATGCTGCACAATGCGTAGGTTCCGATCATGCGATCTCCTACCTCGATGATGGGATACATTCTTTTTCCTCCCTAAAAGTAAAAGCACCGACCGCACGGCCGGTGCTTTTATCACACTCAGATGTTGCTCAGTTGATTAAGCGCATCATTCAATTCGTTCGTTGCATTATTAATTTCGTTTGCCGCTTCATTCACCGCACTTGCCGCGCACATGACACACAGCGTGCAAGACAGGAAGCCAACCGCCGCAACACAAGTACCGATGATGGCCAACACCAAACCAGCGGTGCCCATGCCCGTATTTTCTCCCGCCAACGTGGCTTCTTTCTTGCCTTTCACTGCGCACACGATACCGACGATACCGCAAACCAACGCCGCAATATTGACCATATAAAACCATGCCAACACCACAGCCACAATACCAAGAACCAATGCCGCAATCGAAAGACCTTTTCCGTTCTTCATAACAAACTCCCCTTTTTAAGAAATATCCCGTTTCGGGATATTTCGATTATACCAGATTGGTATACTATTGTCAAGAGGTGTTTCGGTATGAGATTAAAAGAATTGCGCGAAAAGCACCATATTACGCAACAAAAGTTGGCGTTGGATCTGCACATGTGTCAAAACACGATTTCGCGATATGAAAGCGGCGTGCGAGAGGCAGGATATAAAGAACTCATTTTATTGGCAGACTATTTTCAAGTGTCGTTGGACTATCTGTTAGAGCGCACAGACGATCCCACATTTATTCAACCGAAAAACAGTATCAGCAAAAGAGGATGAACGGTATTCCCGTTCATCCTCTTTTTTCGTGATCGTAAAGTGTATGTTCAAATTACAGGATCGAAGCCAAAATGATGCCCAGCACGAAAACACCGACACCCACCGCTGTGGGGAACCAGATGCCCAGTTTAAATTCGGGTTTCCAATTCAACTTTTTGCAGTTGGCGGAGAACTGAATGCAATAGGCGACGTAACGGATCGGGGTGACGACCACACCG
>JAZONO010000162.1:0-16898 GCA_045654545.1 Acutalibacteraceae bacterium | reverse complement strand
AAAAAGCAGACCGTCAGCGGAATCATAAACAGAATGATGACCGCTCCGTTCAATGCTTTGGAACTCGTGATGCTGTTCGGCATACGGTTGTGCGGATACAGCGGTCGCACATCCGCCTGCTTCACACTCGGATGATACACCGCTGTGTTACAAAGAGGACAGGCCTTTTCCGTATCCGCCAGTTTCACACCGCAATTCACACAATACATATCCACTCATCTCCCATTCCGATTGCTTTCCACCGTGGCAGAAAGCCCCACACTCTGCAACACCGCAAAAAAGTGCCGTTCCAGTTCCGCTTCTTGAATGTTGCGGATGAAATTGATATACACGGTATCGCCGAACGACAGCATGCCGCAATTATACGGAGCCGCCGCCTGCACCCCCAACACGAAATCGAATCGCCGAATATACCGTGCCATACCGTCGGGGACCTTTACCTGTCCGAGATTCGACAACGTCAAGCAGGATTTCCGCTCGCCCACACTGTCAAAAATGGCTTTCATCACCGCATTTTTGATCGGCAACGGAATCAAGCGCACCAACGGATTCTGTTCATCGTTCACGTTGGTGGCGATCACACAACTCATATATTTGGCGGTGTTTTCCGCCCCCATCTTGTGTTGGATCACGCGGCAGATTTCTTCGAACGTGTAATCCCCCAAACGGGGATCCAGTTCCGGAATGGTGTACATCGCAAAATTACGCAACGTGTTGCTGGGAAACAACTGCCGCAAATTGATGGGAATCAACAGTTTGATGCGTTTTTGCTTTTTGGTGTCGGGTGTCTTTTCCTTTTGCAGGTTCAACAGCGCCTGCATCATAACAGCACTCATCAGCACCGTCACGGTGACGTGAAGGCGGTGCGCCAGTTCCAGCACCTCCTTCACGGGCAGACGAAAACAGGTGAGATGCAAAAATCCGTCCCGTTGCCTCTCGCCGTACATATGCCACGCATCGGTATCCTTGCGGCTTGCGGCAACCGTCCCGGCGTTCTTCGGAAAGCAATCTTCCAACTCCTCATCCCGAGGGGGTTCCTGCCGATCCAGCACCCCGTACTCGCACGGGATGGCAACGGCATATTTTTGTTCCAGATACTCCGCCACAAGGCTTTTCAGAAACACCAACGCACCCGTTCCGTCGGCCAGCGAATGAAAAAACTCCACCGCAATACGCTCGTGATACACAATCACCCGAAAGGCACACCGCCGCATCTCATCCTTGCTCATATAGGCGAGCGGATAACTGTATTCTTCGCGGATGGCAGGCGCCGTTTCCACCTGTTGCAAATAGTACCAGAACACACCTTTTCGCAACCGTGCGGCAATGGAGGGGAACCGCTTGACGGTAACCTCCAACGCCGCTTGCAACACGTCGGTATCCACCTCGTCTGTCAAAGTGACCGATTGCCGAAACACGTTGCTCCAATTCTTTCGTCTTGCCGCAGGATAGATCTTCGCCGCGTTGTCCAGGCGCACCCACCGTAACGGTTTTTTGGTTTTCTTTTTCATCATCATTTCTTGAAAAACGCGACAACAACCGCACCCGGACCGGCGTGCGTGCCGATCACACTGCCCACCGTTGTGTAGCGAATGTCGTCCAGATTTCCTTCCCAAACATGGCGACTGTCCTCGATATATTTCAGCAACAGCGCATCCGAAATACCGCTGTATCCAAGCAACACCGGTTTGTCAAAATCAATGCCGCCCACGGCATCGATCTCCTGCACCAACAGGTTGTTTCCCATTTTGGAGCCGCGCGCTTTACCCAGCATACGGATCTCGCCGTCCACCACCGACAACACGGGTTTGATGTTGAGCACACCGCCGGCAAACGCCACCGCTTTGGAAATGCGGCCGCCTTTTTTGAGGTATTCCAGTGTATCCACCAGCGCCACGATCACGATCTTTTTCTTTTCCTCTTCCAATATCCGTGCGATCTCTTCGGCACTCTTCCCCTCATCCAGCAGGCGAAACGCCAATTCCACCAAAATGCCGCTACCCATGGCGGCGCTGCCACTGTCCACCACGTAGATATTCTCATAGTCTTCCGCAGCAATGAGGGCACTTTGATAGGTGCCCGAAAACTTGGATGCCAGCGTGATCACCACCGCCGCTTCCCCGGCTTCTTTTGCCTTTTCAAACTCGCTCATAAACGCATCGGGCGTGCCTTGGCTGGTGGTCGGCAACACGTCGCTTTCGATCAACTTTTCATAAAATGTCTTGTGATCGATGGTCACGCCGTCGATATATTCCTCTTCGCCAAAATGTACCGTAAGCGGCACCACCTGCACACGGGATTGGTATTCCGGCACCAAATCGACCGTGGAATCCACAATAATTCTTGTTTTCATACTGTCATTCTCCCTTCTCGGTCATTCCGGAATGCCATCTTTGCAAAGGGCACGCAGGTTGGCGGTGATGGAATCCAACGCCTCGTAAAACCGCTCGCGCTCTTCCTCGCTCAAGTCCTTGCCTGCCACTTCCACCGCGCGGCTTGCCCGTTGCGATACGTGCGCGGCCGCCCGTTTTCCCTCTTCGGTCAGTTGCAATTTTCCGCGGTAATGACTGCCGCCGTCACCGCCTTTGGTCACCAATCCCTTTTCTTCCAGTATGGCAATCATACGGGAGGCATCTGACTTATCCTTTCCGCACACCTCACACAGTTGCGGCACGGTGATGCCTTCGGGATATTTGTATATCGCCGTCAAATAGGTGGCGTGAGGACCTTTCAACCCATACTTTGTCAATTCCTCCGCCGCTAACTTGTGCCAATACCGCGAGATCTCAAAAATCGCCAGTGAAAACCGTTCAAACCGATCGATCATACCTCTTCCTCCAAATGCGTAAAGTTGAAAACTCAACTTTACGCATTGTACCACATAAAAGTTGAAATGTCAACAAGTTTGCAAATTCATATGTATTTTTTACCTACTACGGTGGGTGCTTTTTTCGGGGGTTGCAATTATCCCCCATAATGTGTTATAATATCTTATCTATAATTTTGAAATCTCAACCGCGAGGTGTTTGTATGTCCTTTCCCCGTGACCATATTCGCAACTTCTGCATCATCGCTCATATCGACCACGGCAAGTCCACGCTTGCCGACCGTCTGCTCGAAAAAACCAACACGGTTGCCCTGCGTGACATGGCGGATCAACTGCTCGACAGTATGGATCTCGAACGTGAACGCGGCATCACCATCAAGGCGCATGCCATCACGCTGTCCTACAAAGCACAGAACGGCGAAACCTATCTGTTCAACCTGATCGACACACCCGGTCACGTGGACTTCAACTATGAAGTGTCGCGTTCGCTCGCCGCGTGCGAAGGTGCGATCCTCATTGTGGATGCTTCGCAAGGGGTGGAAGCGCAAACCTTGGCAAACACCTATCTTGCGTTGGAACACGATTTGGAAATCGTCCCCGTGGTGAATAAGATCGACCTGCCTGCCGCCGGTCCCGACCGCGCGTGCCCCGAGGTAGAGGACATCATCGGCATCGAAGCGGCGGATGCTCCGCGCATCTCCGCGAAAAACGGCATCAACATCGAAGCGGTGTTGGAAGCCATCGTGCAAAAAATGCCACCTCCCGAAGGGGACGACAACGCCCCCTTGCAGGCGCCGATTTTCGACAGTTATTACGACAGCTATAAAGGCGTTATCGTGTATCTGCGTGTGAAGGAAGGCACCGTCAAAAACGGCGACACTATCCGTATGATGGCGACAGGCGCGGAATTCTTGGTGGTAGAAACCGGTATCATGCGCCCCGGCAAGTTGGAGGCGACCGGCGTGTTGCGCGCAGGCGAAGTTGGCTACATTGCCGCCTCCATCAAAACGGTGAGCGATGCCCGTGTGGGTGATACCGTAACGCTGGCATCGCGCCCTGCCGCCGAGCCGTTGCCCGGTTACCGCAAGGTGAACCCCATGGTGTACTGCGGCATCTTCCCTGCCGATTCCGCACGGTATCCCGACCTGCGTGAAGCGCTGGAACGTCTGCAACTGAACGATGCCTCCCTCACCTTTGAGCCGGAAACGTCGGTGGCACTCGGCTTCGGTTTCCGTTGCGGCTTTCTCGGTCTGTTACACATGGAGATCATCCAGGAACGCTTGGAACGCGAATACGATCTCGACATCATCACCACCGCCCCCTCGGTCATTTATCGCTTGACGATGAGTGACGGCACGGTACAGTATATCGATAACCCCACCAACTATCCCGATCCCGGCAGTATTTCCGCGGCGGAAGAACCCATCGCGGATGCACACATCTTCTCCCCCACCGATTACGTGGGCAACATTATGGAGTTGTGTCAAGAACGCCGCGGTATCTTCAAAGGAATGACCTATCTCGATCCCACCCGTGTGGACATTCATTATGAATTGCCGCTGGGCGAGATCATTTACGATTTCTTTGATGCGCTGAAATCGCGCACCAAAGGGTATGCCAGTTTCGACTACGATATGAAAGGCTACGTCCCCTCTAAACTCGTCAAGTTGGACGTGTTGCTCAACGGCGACATCGTGGACGCACTCTCCTTCATCGTGTTCGAAGAAAATGCCTATTCCCGTGCGCGCCGCTTGTGTGAGCGGTTGAAAGACAACATTCCGCGCCAGTTGTTCGAAGTACCCATTCAGGCGGCGATCGGCGGCAAGGTCATCGCACGCGAAACCGTCCGCGCCATGCGCAAAGACGTGTTGGCGAAGTGTTACGGCGGCGACATCACCCGTAAAAAGAAACTGCTTGAAAAGCAGAAGGAAGGCAAAAAACGTATGCGCCAGCTCGGCTCGGTGGAAGTACCGCAAGAAGCCTTTATGGCGGTGCTCAAACTCGGTGATGACTGAAGATAAACGCTCTCGCGTTTATCTTCCCGGAGTTTTGGTTTCGCAGTCTTCCGACTGCGATTTCGGCAAAGCCGAAACCTCCAAAACATCCCCTATATACTCACTGTGTGCTCATCTTCAGTTTCGCAGTCGTAAGGCGGCGAACGTCAAGCCTTCCCCTTGAGGGGAAGGTGCCCCGCAGGGGCGGATGAGGTGACACCTCCTTCCTACAACAAATACAGCAAAGGAACACGCGTATGCTCGGTATCTATCTTCACACGCCGTTTTGCGTGTCCAAATGCCCCTATTGCGATTTTTATTCCACCGCGCAGTTTGACGACGCACTGTTGGACGATTACACCGCCGCTTTGTGTCGGGCGATGGACCGTGCCGCCGCACGGGCGAACACGATGGCCGACACCCTCTATTTTGGGGGCGGCACCCCCTCCCTGCTCGGCGGCAAACGGCTCGCCGCGTTGATCGAACACGCCGCCAAATGCTTCACGTTAAGCCAAGCGGAGATCACGCTGGAGGCCAACCCTGCCGACGATCTCGGCGACACCTTGCGCGCTTTTGCGGCGGCAGGCGGTAACCGTCTCTCCCTCGGGATGCAGGCGGCAAACGACACGGAACTTTCCGCACTCGGTCGCCGCCACCGCATGGTGGATCTGCACCGCACGGTGGCGGATGCCCACGCAGCAGGGATCACCAATCTCTCGCTCGACTTGATGCTCGCCACCCCACAGCAGACCGATCAAACCGTGCGCGATGCGGCGGCACTTGCCCACACGCTCGGCGCCAAGCATCTGTCGGCATATCTGCTCAAAATCGAGCCGCGCACCCCCTTTGCGGCGATACGCGACACCCTCGCCTTGCCGGAAGAGGACACCGCCGCCGACCGTTATCTGCTCGCGTGTGAGGCGTTGGCATCCGTGGGCTTGCGGCAATATGAAATTTCGAACTTTGCCCTGCCCGGTTATGAAAGCCGCCACAATCTCAAATACTGGAACAGCGAGGATTACATAGGTCTGGGTCCTGCCGCACACTCCTTCTTTGAAGGGGCGCGGTGGGAATATCCAAGGGATTTAGCCGCGTTTTTGCGCGGCGACGACCCGTTACCCGAAGAAAATCGCACCGCCGTGGGGGATGCCACCCCCACCGAATACGCGATGTTGCGCCTGCGGCTGACCGAAGGGGTGCGTGACGATCTGTTTCGTGCTCGTTTCGGCACACCCATCCCCGATGCATGGCGCCGTGCGGCCGCCGCGTTGCCGCCGCAACTGGTGACTTGTGACAATGTGGGTATTCGCCTGTCACGCGAAGGCTTTTTGTTGGAAAATCCGATTACGGCTCGCATCTTAGGGTGAGCAATTAAACCCGAAAGCAAAGGATGACGCTATGTCTAAAACAACCCGTTTGGAGCGAGAGCAAAACACCTCGCTCGCCAAAAACGTTATGATGCTGATGGCGGCACAGTTCCTCACCAAGGTGATGGGACTTGTGTACCGCATCGTCATCATCAATATTGAAGGCTTCGGAAACGAAGGAAACGGCTATTACTCCATCGGCTACACCATCTATTCGGTGTTGCTCACCTTGTCGAGTATCGGTGTGCCCAACGTCATTGCCAAGCTCATCTCCGAACGGCTGGCGGCAGGGGATCACCGCGGCTCACAGCGGATACTCAAAGTGTGCATGGGACTGTTCCTCACCATCAGTTTTGTATCCGCCTGCCTTTTGTACTTCGGTGCCGACTTCATCGCTGCGGTGATTTTGGACGTGCCCGACGTTTCATACACCATGAAAGCACTCGCCCCTGCCGTGTTTTTCGCCTCGCTGGCGGCGGTGTTGCGCGGCTACTTTTCGGGGCGCGGCTCGCTCAAAGCCACCAGCACGTCGCAGGTGGTGGAGCAGTTCTTCAACTGCGTTTTGTCCATTGTGTTTGTGTATCTCTGCATCGGGCAAGGCTCGGCGGTGATGGCGGCGGCAGGCAACGTGTCCACCAGCGCCTCGGTCGCCGTAGCGTGCGCCTATCTGGGCCTGTTCTATTGGCGGCGTCGGCGCGAGATCCGTCGTGGCTGTGCGGAACAGACCGTCCCCACCGAGCAACACTCCACCCGTGAACTGTTGCGCATCATTCTGGCGTTGTCCATCCCCATGGCGGTGGGCTCGCTCATTTCCGCACTCAACGACTTCATCGATTCCTTCACCATCACCAACTGCATTCAAGCGGCGTATGCCGCCACCGTGAGCAGTACCGAGCAACTGGAATCCATGGCGGCTTCGGCGGCCGGTCTGCTCAGCAAAGTCAGCACCATCATCAACCTGCCGCTCGCACTCAACACGGCGTTTTCCACCGCCTTGGTGCCGGCTGTATCGGCGGCGGTGGCGAAACACGATCGCAAACTCGCCGGCAACAAACTCACCTTCTCGCTGTTTGCTTCGTTGGTGATCGTGCTGCCCTGCGCGGTTGGTCTGGCGGTGCTTGCCGCCCCCGTGTTGCAAATGCTGTATCCCACCGTGTCAGACGGTGCCGGTCTGTTGGCGCTGTCCACCGTTCCGCTCATTTTCTTGGCACTCACCTGCATCATCAACGGCGGTCTGTACGGGCTTGGCGAAGTGCGTCTGCCTGCCGCCGCTCTCGCAGTGGGTGCCGTGATCAAATTGGTGCTCAACTGGTTGCTCATCCGCAACCCTGCCATCCACGTGTACGGCGCGGTCATCAGTTCCATCGTGTGCGATGCGGTGGTGTTCTTCCTTGTGTTTGCCGCCTTGCGGCACCGCCTGCCGCTCACACTCAAGTTGTGGCATCACCTGCTCAAACCGCTTTTGTGCAGTGGGTTGATGGGTGTCGGCGTGTGGGGAATCTATCACCTCACGGTGGGCGCGGTCGGCAACACCATCGCCACCATCGCCGCCATCGCCGTGGGGGTCCTCCTCTACGTGGCTCTTCTCGTGTTCACCCGTATGTTCACGAGAGAGGAAATGCTCGCCCTGCCGCTTGGCTCCAAGCTTGTGCGTATCCTTGAAAAACTGCACGTATACCGCTAAAGAAAAGATCCCACCTCACGGTGGGACTTTCTTTATCTTTTATCCCCGCGTTCAAAACGTGCACGCAATTTTTCAAGTGCGCGTTTTTCAATGCGCGACACGTACGAGCGCGAGATGTTCAGTTTCTTTGCCACCTCCCGTTGCGGCAACGGGTCGGCAACCAACCCGTAGCGCAACACCAAGATCTCCCGTTCGCGCGCATCCAACTCTTCGTGAAGATAGCGGTGGATCTTTTCGCCGTTCACCTTGGTTTCCAGATCTTCGCACAGCGTATCCTCTCCTGCCACCACGTCCAACAACGTCAACTCGTTCCCGTCGCGGTCGGTATCGATCGGGTCGGAAAAGGACACGTCCTGCGCGCGCCGCCGCTTCGCACGAAAATACATCAGAATCTCATTTTCCACGCACCGCGAAGCATACGTCGTGAGCCGCACGTTTTTCGTGTGGTCAAAGGTGTCCACAGCCTTGATCAACCCGATCGTCCCGATGGACACCAGATCGTCCGTTTCGTCGCTGTTGCTGTAATACTTCTTGATGATGTGCGCCACCAGCCGCAAATTGTGCTCGATCAATCGCCCACGTGCCGCACGGTCGCCGTGCTCCTTGAACGCGATCAACGCTTCGCGCTCCTGTGCGGCGGTGAGCGGTCGCGGAAAGGTGCCGGGATTCACGATGTGTAAGGCCCAGAACATCAAGTGCGACAGCGACGCCAAAATTGTCATCCACATACAAACCACCTCACCACAATGTATGCAG
This sequence comes from Acutalibacteraceae bacterium, assembly GCA_045654545.1. Taxonomy (GTDB): domain Bacteria; phylum Bacillota; class Clostridia; order Oscillospirales; family Acutalibacteraceae; genus SIG588. The sequence continues at coordinate 8,270 of JAZONO010000162.1, read as the reverse complement.
AAGGCTTATCCCCTTATGGCAACAAAAAGGTTTTGGTCACAAAGGGGCGCTCGCTTAGGGATTATTCGCCTAAAACAAGGATTTTTTGCGGCACAATGCGTCAAACCGCCACGGTACGCTGAAGCGTTACCGTGGCGGTTTGCCTTTTCTTCCATCAAAAAATCTCTTGTTTTAGGGGCTTCGCCGTTTTGTAGCCAAACGATTCCTCCCTATGTGAGCGCCCCTAATCCGAAACTTTTTTTAATGCGTCTTTATATTCCTCTTCACTCACCGTGAGGTTAATAACCTCCACCAAACGGTTTGCCGAAAGATAGGTCGGCAATCCCCACAAGGTGAGCAACCGCTCGCGCCGCCGTCGGCTGTCGGGTGTGCCGTTCAACCCATCCGCAAACAGCCGTGTCTTGGTCATCCACGCGGCAGGACGCGGTGTGTCCTCTCCTTCGACCGTCACCCCTGCACGGCGCAGTGCCTCTTCCAATGCCGCAGGGTCGATGCCTTCCACGCCGAGCAGCCCTTCTTTGGAAGGGTGTGCTTTGCGCCGCTCTTTCCCCACGATACAAGGGGCATACGCCTGCTTGATCTGCGAGGGCGGAATGCAACTGCACAAATGCCGACGTATGACCAATCCGGCGCTGTCACTGTCGGTGAGGATCACCAACCCACGTATTTGCGCCAAGCGGCGAAGCAACGCCATTTGTTCTTTGTCTTTGAAAATGCGAAATCCGTTGGTGGGCACAATGGGGGCATCCACGACCTGTGCCAGCCGCACCGCATCGTGCTTGCCTTCCACCACCACCGCTTCACGTAACCGCAACATGATTTAATTTCCTCGCCGCGTGAGCAGGATCAGCCGTGCGGTGGTCTCTTCCATCACAATGCGGTTGTCGGCAGGAGTAAACTTCAAACGGCGATCCGCTTCTTCCAGCACGTCCAACCCTTCCCGTAACGCCGCCACCGACAAACGGGAAGCATCACGCGCCGCATTGCGCAAGCGGAATTCCTTACCCTTGTATCCGGCATACACCGTTGCCACCGCCGTGGGCTGTTCACCGGCCGCTTCTGCCGCCTTCACACGGTAAAGATCCGCCCACGCCGATGCCAACACACCGTTGATCATAATGGGATCTTCCTTTTGGGCAAACAAGGCACGCAACACGTCGTAGGCGGCGGTGTATTGCCCTTTCAGAATCGCTTTGGACAGTTCAAACACACGCGCTTCCAAATTGCGTGTGGCGGCACGTTCCACCAATGCGCGATCGATCTCGCCGCCGTCTGCCAACGCCGCCAGTTTATCCAACTCGCACAGCAACAGATGCAGGTCATTTCCGCACCATTCCAACAACAGACGGGCGGTATCGGTTTTCATGGTAGCACCGCGACGGGTCGCGCCGGACACCAACATACGCACCACCTCTTCGGGGGTACGTTTATCCAGTTTCACCACGGCGCCGCCCTCTTCTGCCGCCGCCAAAAAGCTCTTCCACCGCTCGTTCTTAGTGGGTGACACCTTCACCGCATCAAAATAGAAGATGAGCACGCAACTCTCGTTCGGCTCGCTGAGCAGCGCAAGCAGACGCTCGTGCGTGTCGCCGTTCGCCGTCACGTCGTAATCGCGCACCGTCACGCAGGTGCGTTGTGCCATCAGCGGCAACGCTTCCGCCGCCTCTTCGATTTCGTCAAAGCGGCATTTCAATCCGTCGAAACGGTGCAAATTAAAGGAGTCCAGATCGTCCTCGCCATCGGCGGCATGGCGGCGCAATTTCTCGGCATACTGCCCCACCAAATAGGATTCTTCGCCGTACAGAACGTACACGGGACGCAACTCTTCGGATTTCAAATGATTTTTCAGCGTCTCCTCATTCCACGCCATACAGCAACCCTCCGTTATCGCAACTTCCTCGTCACCGCCTCTTCGGCGGCAATGTCAATGGGATACACACCCCACATCATTTCACGTGTCACCTGCGGCAAATGCGCTTCGGGACAGCAGAGCACCGCCCGTGCCAACGCCAATTTCTCCACGCCGCTTGGCGGTTTACGGTCAAATATCGCCCACGCGGCGGTGTGGTATTCCTTCGGCAGGTCAGAAACCGTCCCCTTGCACGGAGCAATCAATACCGCGTATTCCCCCACCGTGAGCCGACACCACCCACGCAAAAATTGAAGCGACGTGTCTTCCCAAAAGGTCACCGTGCGCGGTGCGGTTGACCACTCATCGGGTGCGCACACAACAATATCTTTTGCCGCCGTCTTGTCCACGTAGGCGGCTTCTTTATCCCGTTGGTACAACACGAAATCCGGCGTGTCGGCTCCGTATCGTTCCAGAGTATATATCACGGTATCCGTCGCCACGTCACCCGACACGACCGCCGCCGAATGCCCGTCACGCTTCAAAATCACCACCGTACCGCTCGCCGTACTACACGCGGTCACCGTGGTCACACCGCGCATACCGATATGGTGCAACGCGGCGGATAGGCACAGGGCGATCACCAACAACATCGCGGTGATGCGCACGCCGCGCCCTTTCAAAAGTTGCCACCCGAGCAACAACGCAAACGGCACCGCCAATGCCCACACCGCAAGATACGGCTCATCCAGCGGCACCATCGCCCACGGAGTCTGTGCCGCCATATCGGCAATGAACAACATGCCTTTGGCGGCCACACCTGCCACCAACACCAAGGTTGAACCCAAAAAGGCAAGCCACGGCACACACAACAGCAGCGTGCCGAAACAGCCCAAACTCATCACCACCGCGGCGAGCGGTTGCGCGATCAGATTAGTGAGCGGTGCGAGTGCCGACGTTTCACCAAAGATCCATGCGGAAATCGGCAACGTGGCGATCACCGCCGCCACCGTCAACTGCAACCCGTGCGCCGCTTTGTACCACACGCCCGTCTTGTCACGCGACTGCAACGAGGCGACAAGCAACACACCGAGTGTGGCGGCAACAGAGAGTTGCAACCCCACGTCGTACACACCGCCGGGATCAAAGGTGAGCAACAGCAACAGCGCCGCACCAAGCGAGTTGCGTGCATCCGCCGTGCGGCGAAACAATGCGCCCAGCAACATAACGGTACACATCACCCCGGCACGCAACGCCGAAGGTGCCAATCCCGTCAGCACGGCAAACGCCGCAGGAAACGGCAACGAGAGCAATGCTGCCCACCGTTTGCGCATCCCCAAAAAGCAAAGTGCGTGAAACAGTGCCAGCGAGATCACGTTCATGTGAAAGCCGGATACCGCCGTTATGTGGGATAACCCGGCCGCCGCAAAGCCGCCCTTTATGTCACTGTCCAAGCGACTCTTATCGCCAAAACAAATGGCACGCAGCAAAGCCGCCACATCCCCACCGGCACGGGTTTCGAGGTGGTCGATCAGATAGGATCGAAACTGCAAAAAGGGGTAATTCCACGGACGTTCGTCGCTCGGTGTCCGTTCACATTCCGCAATCCACGTGTGCAAAAACACGTTGTGTGCGCGCCAATCATCGGTGGCGGTCAACTTCACGTCCGCCGTCACCTGCTCATACAGTTGCGGTGCTTCGGGCAGATTGTCGATCACCACCAGCAAACGGGTGTTGTGCGGCAACGCGCCGTCGCGCACACGCGCGTAATACGCCACCGTTTCTTCTTGCTCACTCACCTGTTCTTCAATCCACACGGTAACCGTCACGGTTTCGCCGTCCATCGATTGCAAGGGTTGCACTGTACGGTATTCCCACGCAGCAAACAGCGAAAAGGCGATGACCGCTGCGAGCAGTGCCGCCATGATCCCTTCGTTTTGCCGCAACGTGCGCACCGCCAGTGCCACCACAAACAGCACACCACACAGCAACGCCACCGCGCACGCCGCGTGAAACCCCATGATGGTTGCCGCAAGCAACGACAGAGCAAACGCAAACCCCACCACGTACAGCGGCCGCTTCACCCCTCGGCGGTTCATGCCTTCTTCTTGGCCTCGGCTTTCATACGCAACTCTTTCGAAAGAATGCGTTTACGCAGACGAATGGATTTCGGCGTGACCTCCACCAATTCGTCGTCATTGATAAATTCAAGCGATTGTTCCAGCGACAGCACCGTCGGCGGTGTGAGGCGCAACGCCTCGTCCGACCCTGCCGCACGCATATTGGTGACGTGCTTCTTCTTGCACACGTTCACCACCACGTCCTCGTTCTTCGGGGATTCGCCCACAATCATGCCTTCATACACCGGCACGCCCGGACCGACAAACATCACACCGCGCTCTTGCGCGTTGAACAACCCGTAACTGCTGGTTTCGCCGCTTTCAAACGAAATGAGCGATCCTTGCACACGTTGCGGAATGTCCCCTTTATACGGCTCGTATCCGTCGAACACGCTGTTCATGATGCCGTTGCCGTTGGTATCGGTCAAGAACTGCTGACGGTAACCCATCAAGCCACGGGCAGGAATGCGGAATTCCAAATGGCTCATACCCGTGTCACGCGTGCCCATATCCACAATTTCCGCCTTGCGCGAACCGATCTTTTCCATCACCGCGCCAACGTACGCTTCGGGCACTTCCACCATCAGAAGTTCCATCGGTTCCAAAAGCGTGCCGTCGGCATCTTTTTTGTAAATCACCTGCGGACGGCTCACCGCAAATTCAAAGCCCTGCCGCCGCATAGTTTCGATCAAAATAGACAGGTGCAATTCACCGCGCCCCGACACCTTAAACGCATCGGTGGTGTCGGTTTCCTCCACACGCATACTCACGTTGGTTTCCACCTCTTTAAAAAGGCGGTCGCGCAGGTTGCGGCTGGTGACAAATTTTCCCTCGCCGCCGGCAAAGGGGCTGTTATTCACCATAAACACCATCGAAATGGTGGGTTCATCAATCCGCACAAACGGCAACGCTTCGGGGTGTTCGGGATCGCATGCCGTTTCCCCGATGTTCAAATCGGCGATGCCCGTCACCGCCACGATGTCGCCCACGGTGGCAGATTCGTGTTCCACCCGTTGCAATCCTTCAAACTGGAACAGCTTGCCGATACGTGCCGAAAACGTAGTGCCGTCGCCGCGGCACACCGTTACCGCCTGCCCGTTTTTCACCGTGCCGCGTTCCACACGTCCCACGCCGATACGTCCCACGTAATCGTCGTAGTCGATGTTGGAAAAGAGCAGTTGCAGCGGTGCCCCCGTATCCCCTTCGGGAGGCGGCACTTCCTTGAGGATGGCTTCAAACAAGGGGGTCATATCCTCCCCTTTCACCGACGGATCGAGCGAGGCATAGCCGTCACGTCCCGATGCATACACCACGGGGAAATCCAACTGATCCTCGTCCGCGCCCAGTTCAATGAACAGATCCAACAGTTCATCGATCACTTCCATCGGGCGCGCACCGTCGCGGTCGATCTTATTCACCACCACGACGGGTTTTTTGCCGAGCCCCAATGCCTTTTTCAGCACAAACCGCGTCTGCGGCATACATCCTTCAAACGCATCCACCAACAGCAATACGCCGTCCACCATCAACAGGATGCGCTCCACTTCACCGCCGAAATCCGCGTGACCGGGCGTGTCCACAATGTTGATTTTGGTGTCGCCATACATCACGGCGGTATTTTTCGCCAAAATGGTAATGCCGCGCTCACGTTCCAAGTCGTTCGAATCCATCACGCGGTCCGCCACCTGCTCGTTCACACGGAACACACCGCTTTGTTTAAGCAGTTGGTCCACCAACGTGGTCTTGCCGTGATCCACGTGGGCAATGATCGCAATATTGCGCAAATTTTCTCGCTTACTCACCTTTGAGTCATCTCTTTCCGTCAGTTAAAATACACCCCATACCATACGAGGAACATATACACCGTCCAAATGCGACGGGAGTTGTCCGCCTTCCCTCTAAAATGGCGGTCAAGCAATTTCACAAGTTCCGCCGTGTTGAAGAACTTGTCCGCCGTTTCTGAGGTAAACGCCGCTTTCACGGTGTTGTAATATTTTTCGTCACGCAACCACACACGCACCGGCACGGGGAATCCCAGTTTCGGGCGCGCGGTGTCCTCGGGCGGCAGATGCCGTTTCGCCGCTTGCCGCATGGCATACTTGGTGGTACCGTGCGCAATGCGGTATTTGGTGGGGATGGAGGCCGCCACCGCAAACACCTCTTTGTCGAGGAACGGCACGCGCAACTCCAGCGAATGCGCCATACTCATGCGATCCGCTTTCAACAGAATGTCCCCCACCATCCAGCGGTTGATGTCCAGCAGTTGCATACGCGACACGTCGTCGAGTCCGCGGCTCTTTTCGTAATACTCCTGCGTTAAGTGCGCAGGATCGGTCGCCTTCACGTTTTTGAGCAAACGTGCTTTTTCCTTTTGACGGAACATGTACGCGTTACCGATAAACCGCTCTTCAATCGTCTCGGCACCGCGCAACAGGAAGGAACGCCCCTTGAAATCGGGCAACGGTTTCACCAGCGCCGCCACAGCGCGCCGCAAAAAGCGCGGCAACTTTTGATATTTTGCCAGCGAGAACGGCTCGTGATAAATGCGGTAACCGCCAAACAGCTCGTCCGCACCCTCGCCTGAAAGCACCACCTTCACCTTTTCGGCGGCGAGTTTCGCCACGAAGTAAAGCGCCACGCAGGCAGGGTCGGCCAGCGGTTGATCCAGAAAATACTGCACCTTCGGCAGGGCTTCCCAATATTCGTCCTCGCCGATCTTGTGCACCGTGTGATCGATCCCCACCTTTTTGGCGAGTTCGGCGGCATAGGAACTCTCGTCGTAATGTCCGCCGTTATCAAACGCCACGGTGAACGCCTTTTGTCCCCCGAAATAGGAGGCGACCCAGCAGGAATCCACACCGCCCGACAGGAAACAACCCACCTCCACGTCGCTGATGCGGTGCGCTTCCACCGAGGCGGTGAACACGCGGTCAATGCGGTCGATCGCCTCTTCCTCGGTGAGCGACTCATCGGGTGTGAACATCGGCTCCCAGTAGCGTTCCACCGTGATCTCGCCATCCTTCACCCGCATATAATGGGCAGGCGGCAAACAGTAGATCCCCTTAAAGAAGGTGGCAGGCGGCACGACGTATTGGAAGGAGAGATATCCGTCCAGCGCCTCTTCGTTAAACTCCGCCGTCACGTCGGGGTGTGCCAGCAACGATTTGATCTCCGAACCGTACACCACACGCCCGTCGGGCAGGCGCGTGTAATGCATCGGTTTGATGCCAAAACGGTCACGCGCCACAAACAGCGTGCCATCTTGCTTGTTATAAATCGCAAAGCCGAACATACCGCGCAGGCGCGGCAACATGGCGGTGCCCCACTCCTCAAACCCGTGGAGCAACACTTCGCTGTCGGTCTGGGTGGCAAACACGTGCCCTGCCGCAAGCAACTCTTCGCGCAGATCGCGATAATTGTAAATCTCGCCGTTAAAGGTGAGCACCAAGGTATTCTCCTCGTTATACAACGGCTGATGTCCCGCTTCCAAATCAATAATACTCAAACGGCGAAAGCCCATCGCCACCCGATCGTCCTCAAAAAAACCGTCCGAATCAGGGCCGCGGTGGGTAATACGCGCCGTCATCTCTCTGATCACGTTGTCGCGGTTCAACACTTCACCGGTAAATCCGCAAAGTCCGCACATACGGCGTACCTCCTTTAGCTCAAACTATACCAATTTATAGTATATCACATTTCTTTGTAAAGTACAAGAGTGAACGACGAAAATATCGTAAAAAGAGGGCGTATTCTCCTCGGAATACGCCTTCCATCGTCAACTGTGTTCCAAAATATACTGTTCGATCGGACCATTGTCGAGTATTGAAAGACATGATGTTCATACGCTCACCTCGCGTTGATTGTAGCACGCGCCGCCCCTCGTGTCAACGGAAAACGCGTGCCGCTTTTGTCAAACCGATATTATGCTATTCCCAATTCTTCAAAGGTGTATGTTCGCCGGATGTATTACAATTGTTTATCGTCAAAATATATTAAACGCCATGGCAATGACACCAACGATTTGAGCAATCATTTCAATAGGCTTCATAAAATTCTCCCCCGAAACGTTTTTACTATTGTATAACAAATGAAAGCAAAAAACAAGATGCATTTCGTGAAGCACAGGACGTTCGCCCTCGACCGCAAAGCAAAAACCGACCTAAGGGAGTTGCGAATGGGGATCGGAGATGGAATTCTTCCCCTGCCTCCCCTTGTCAGGGGAGGTGGATTCGCCAAAGGCGAATCCGGAGGGGTAGTCTATCGAGAGTTCGTGTTATTTCACTACCCCTCAGTCAAAGCCT
>JAZONO010000161.1:0-5339 GCA_045654545.1 Acutalibacteraceae bacterium | reverse complement strand
GCGAAAGCGAGATGCGCGAATTTCGGGTACCGCAAACGGATATTCTCTACGGCAAACTGTCACTATGAAAGGACTACCCCTCAGTCTCGCTTCGCTCGCCAGCTCCCCTGACAAGGGGACCCAAGACACACCCTCCTAAATCCCTAACCACCCACCATACGGTGGGTGGTTTCGTTATCCATACGTCCGCAACTCTTTACCGCACGGCTCCCCAAACGGCACGGTGTGCACCGTGGGGGTATCCGCGGTGGAGTAATAATACGTCTGTTCCGCGGTGTCATAACAGCAGGTGTACACGGTGGTGTGGCATCGCCCTTCAGCGGTGTGCACGCATCCGCGCGGTACCGTGACGGTGTGCAACAAACGAAACAAGGCGGCAACCCGTGCGGTGTCGGTTTCCTCCACGGGGGCGTGCTTCACCGCAAATGCGGCACGCACAAAACGGGAGGACGAGGACCAGTCGCCCGGCAGACCGTTGGCAGTTTCGTGGGAGGTGGCGGCAGCAGAAAACTTGGCCCAATGCGCCGCCTGCCATGCGAAGGGCGGTGCGTTGGTCAGCACACGGGCAGGGTCGTCGCACACGCGCAATCCGTCGGCCAGCGGCTCCACCGCCACCGCTTCGTGACGGTCCGCCAAAAACCAATGCAGCGGTGTGGGCGGATAGTCGGGGCTGAACGCGCGGTCGCTGATGGTCACCGCGCACAACCGCGCCCGCGCCTCTTTCACGCTGGCGCATTGTGACAGCACCCACGGGATCAGTTCAAACGAGGCCACCGCCCCCTCCGTTTCGGGGCGATAAACCGCACACCGCGCAAAGCGGAGTGCCGCCATCCCCAGCCCATGTTCGTTCACCGCTTCGTAGTATAGCGGATAGTTGTCTGCCACCGTCGCCATGCCGATCATGGCGTGATGCTGCTCTTGTAAAAAGGGAAACGCGTAGTCGCGCGGCGTGACGGTGACGAGGGTGGGATACTGAAAATCCAGATCCAGCGTGCGCCCGAAACATCCGCCGTGCGCAATGGCGGTACACATATAGGCATCCTCTCCTTCTCACATAGTATACCCTGTAAAATTGCAAGATTGCAAACAATAAATTTCATTTTACAACAAAAAACGTCAAAAATATCATAAAATTACAAAAATACGAAAGAAATGTATTGACAACTTGCAAATTGTCGTGTACAATGGTAACAACAAAACAAATAAGGAGGCTTGCATGATGGATGGATCGTTGCCGTTGTTGTTGCTCGATAACAGCAGTATGATGAGCGTGCTGAACGAAGGGGAGTTTCGGTGTCACAACATTCCTTTTGAAGAGGCAAAGCACATGTTAGAGGTGTATGATACCAAAGACGTTCTGCAATGCTTCAGCAATTTGGATATTGAGACGATCATCTTTGATTATCTCGGTGTCGCCAAGCGTGAGTTCACCTACAAACGCATCCGCAATATGCGTCCGGGGCAGGATGCACTGGTGTTCAAGTTGTATGTCACTCCTTCGGAAACACAACCGATCATTCAGGCGGATGATGGGGTAGAGGCGAAAAAGATTCAAAACGTGTATGTGTATTGCCAGTTCCTCTCCCGCGTGAAGTAAAAAAGCAAAACGGTCCACGGAAGACACTTCGTAAAGAAGTTGTCTTCCGTACTTTTTTACAAATTCAGTTTTATGGTGAAAAAGATAAGTTGAACACGGACACAAATTATTTTTGCTATTTTCTTGAAAGCCCTTGAAAACCGTAACGCATTTTGTTATAATACCCCCGAACATATAACAAAAGGAAATAATTGAAAATATGCGCGAGGAGAGAGACCTTGCAGTCCATGTGTATAAGATTGTGTGCCGTTGTTCCAAAACGGTTTTGAGGCGGCACAGAGGATATAGGGGCATACGCTATCCGATAATGATATAGGTGGATTATGAAGAGTTTAAATGTCATGATGAAACCGGCATCGTCGCTTTGCAATATGCGATGCAAGTACTGCTTTTACGCGGACGTATCCAGCAGAAGAGAGATTATATCCTGTGGTATTATGTCGCCTGAAACAAGAGATGCAATACTAAACCGTGTCGAAACATATTTGGACAATGGTGACCATGTACAATTTACCTTTCAAGGCGGAGAGCCAACACTTGTGGGATTGCCCTTTTTCAGAGATTTTGTAAGCAACGTGAAGAAGTGGAAAAAGGATATCCGTGTCTCGTATGCATTACAGACGAATGGGATGTTGATTGACGAGGAATGGTGTACATTCCTAAACGAAAACGCTTTTTTGGTTGGGGTGTCGTTCGATATCCTTCCCGACTGTCACGACGAAGTACGAAAAGATGCAGACGGAAACGGTACATACAAGCGTATTTTGGATTCGATTCACCTTTTTGATCGGTATAAGGTGGAATATAATGTTCTGTGCACCCTGACAAACACGATCGCCAGACATCCGCAACAGGTTTGGAACCGGCTTGTGCAGTTAGGGATACAATATGTGCAATTCACCCCCTGCCTTGGTGAGTTGGACGAGCAAGAGCCTTCGCCGTATTCTCTATCGCCGAAACGATTTGCGTCCTTTTATATTCAGATGTTTAGGTTTTGGTATGATGCCTACACAAAGGGAAAATTTATAAGCATAAAATTGTTCGATGACATACTAAACCTTATGGTGCTCGGCAGACCGACCTCGTGCGGAATGAACGGGACATGCCAACCGCAGTTGGTTATTGAGGCGGACGGAAGCGTGTATCCGTGTGATTTTTATTGTCTTGATGAGTACAAGATCGGAAACATAAAGGAACGTAGTCTTGCGGAATTGTTGAATGAGTCGTGTGTGGGCGACTTTGTAAACCGACCGCACAACCAACCGAACCTTTGCAACGGGTGCCCGTATCGTGCTTTTTGCGGCGGAAACTGCAAACGAATGCAAAAGGAAATATGTTGTGCAGGCACCGACAAGTATTGCGGCTATTTCGATTTGCTTAATACTTGCGGAGCGACATTCAATAAAATTGCAAATGAAATAATATATAACAAAAAAAGGGGACGATGACAATGGCAAACAACAATTCAAGACGTAATGTGGTAGTGATCCTTTGCGACCAGTTGCGCAAGGATTTTCTGCACGCATACGGTGCGGATTTTATACCCACGCCGAACATTGATGCGCTGGCGGCAAACGGCGTGACGTACGATCAAGCGATCACGGCGGCAACGGTATGCGGCCCTGCGCGCAGTTCAATTCTGACAGGTGAGTTTGTTTCAAAACACGATGCATGGACCAATGATCTGTTTATCGGCCCGGGCGTGGAAACCTATCCAGAACGGCTGGTTGAGAATGGCTATATGACGGCCGCCGTCGGCGTATTTGAGCCGCTTTCGGAGGACGACAAGAATTTTGGCTTCCACTATTTTAACCACTTCGATTTATATACCGGAGAGCCGACACCCTATAAGGATTTCTTGAAAAGCAAACATCCCGACGATCCGGACACCCAAAATCTGGGACGTTGGGGATGCGGTCCGTATGGCTTCCAATTCAAGTATGCCGAAGAGGAGTTTTATGACCGTTTTATCACCGATCAAGCGACGGAGTTTATTGACTCTTACGTTTCGACGGGTAAAGCCCCGAACGGTGTCGCGCCGGAAAACGAAGGCGCCCCCTTCTTCCTGTACTGTGGATACGTCTCGCCCCATATGCCGCATTATCCGCCGAAAGAGGTGGAAGGCACCGTGGATATGGATAAGATTCCGCCTGTGTTCAATTCCACGCGTGACGATGTGAGCGATGTTGAGAAAGCGCGCAGAGGCTACCTCAACACCTATGAGGAGGTGGTGGATCCCGCATCTGCCACGGAATTCCGCATGGCGCAACGCCGCGCCTATTGCGAGATGATCGTGGAGGTAGACAACCTTGTCGGCCGTATTGTACAGTCGCTGAAAGATAACGGTGTGTATGAGAACACGACCATCATCTTTTCCTCTGACCACGGAAGTGTGGAGAATGACTACAACGTTATGTCCAAGGGTCCCTTCCCGTACAAGGCACAGTTGTTCATTCCGATGATCGTTTCAAACGACCCTCGCTTGGAAAAGGGGACACGTTGCGATGCGCTTTGCGGCAATCTGGACATTGGTGCCACCATTCTGGATGTTGCAGGCGACAACAAGCGGTTTGGCGTGTCCAGATCGATGATTGGATTGGCGAACGGCACCGTGCCCGTGCGCGAGGTAAACATGAGTGAATTCGGTGATACCTCGAAAACGGTCGTAGATAAGCAGTATACCTATATGTATTATCTGTTTTCGGGTGAAGCATTTCTGTATGATCGGATCAACGATCCGACCGAGATGACAAACCTTGCCGGAAAGCCGGAGTATGCCGAAATAGAGCGCCGATTCCTGAAACATATCATTGACTTTTTGGCGGTATCCAAGGGTGTTCGAATTGAAGCGAAGGATCTGGTTCCCAGTGTGCAGGAAGAACTTGCAAAGAAAGATCCCAAATTCCTTGAAAACTTTGATGTTGTTAATCCTATTGGAAAGTTAAGCAAAGAACGACTGAAAAAACTCGGCTTGCCCTGGGAGTATAACGACTTCGATTAAATTTCAAAAGACCCACGTTTGTCTGTGACAAATGTGGGGCTTTTGCTATACGTGGAGTCGTGAACCACAGGACGGTCGCCTGCGGCGAAGCCCGTGTAACGTTTTTCTTGGCATCCTGAACGGATGCCATTTCACCTTCGGCGAAACCGAAAAAGTTACGGTGAGAGCAAATTCCTTGTAGGGACGGGCGTCCTCGCCCGTCCGTGGAGTCGTGAACCACAGGACGGCCGCCTGCGGCGAAGTCCGTGTAACGTTTTTCTTGGCATCCTGAACGGATGCCATTTCACCTTCGGTGAAACCGAAAAAGTTACGGCGAGAGCAAAATCCTTTGTAGGGACGGGCGTCCTCGCCCGTCCGTGGAGTCGTAACCATCGGACGTTCGGCTTCGCCGAAGTCCATCGCAATTTCCCTCGTCGGTCTAAACGACCGACGTTTCGCACACCCAATACGAAGAAAAAACAAAAAACAGTTTACCGTATCAAGTGGAAACAATCTATTGAGAAGGTGCGAAAACGGGAAATTTGCAGTGGGCTTCTCAACCACCCATCCCAAGACAAAACACAAGAGCACCGCCAAAAGGCGATGCTCTTGTGTTGGCTGGGATGGGTGGAGTCGAACCACCACGGCGTGAGTCAAAGTCACGTGTCCTACCGCTAGACTACACCCCAGTATATATGAACTTTTGAAAAAGGGGATTTTTGTGGAATGAGGATACCAAAGCGGCATCCTCATTCAAATGGG
>JAZONO010000160.1:0-11033 GCA_045654545.1 Acutalibacteraceae bacterium | reverse complement strand
CGAACACCCCCCTGCCGTTTGATAACCCCCAAAACAAAACCCCGAGTCCGTTGGCCTCGGGATTTTGTTGTTTCACATTATTGCAAGCACAAGGTTGCAATCTCTTTGCCGCGCAAGGTGAGGGTTGCCTCGTTCTTGCCGAGGAACACACGCGCGATCTCATCCATACGGGTGCGGAAAATGTCGCCCACCGCTTTGACGGTAACGGTGGTTTCTTCCTCCGTGTAGTTGAACAGACGCAGGATCAAACCGCTTTCATCCTCGCACAGTTTGAAAGCCGAGAACGCCACACCGTCGCCCACCACATCAATGGCAGAGGTGTTATCTGCGATGGCCACGTCGGGATAGGAATCGGGGAAATAGAAGAATTCCGTGAGGGTGGTATCCTGCACGCAGGGACGACCACCGGCAAACTTGCGGCTGTCGCACGCCGTGCCGAACGGCAACAGCGGTGCGCGGAACGCCAGCGACATTGCCGGGATGTTCGCCGCCACGAAGTCGCCTTCAAACAGCGCCACCGCCAAACGACCGCTCATGGTGCGCAGGCACTGGTTTTCGGGGGTGCACCACAGTTCATGACCGTCGTGGAGGATGCCGCCCGTGGCACGCACCAAACCGAAGGACAGACGGTTGAGTTTATCTTCGGGATGCATGTACTCGTGCGTACCCTCGGTGAACACCGCCACACCGCGCCCGTTTTCCTGCAACAGCGCAAAGGAGGCGTTCGGATCGATCTTGATGGGGGTGGTGTGGTAGTGCATATCGCCCGTGCGGCGCACCACGTCGAACATGCTGTCGGCATAGGATTCCACCGGCGCAATATCGGTATCCACACACAGAGCAAGGTGATGATCGCGCGAGGCGTTATCCAGTGTATAGTCGATCTCCACAAACGGACGACCGCGATACAGCGTCAGTTCCAGCGTGAGTTTGGAGGTTGCCATTTCGGTGGAACGGGCATTTGCCGCCTCGTCGTAATAGAGCGGCAGATCCATCGTGTATTCGATCTTCACCGCCTGTTTGAGTGCGGTGTGCGCCGTCAAGGTGACCGTTTTTGCCCAATCGTCGGAATACAATGGGGCGTGTCCCTCCGGCTTAAACATATAGGAATCGCCGTTATCCTCGCGGTCTTCCGCACGCAGGCAATCCTTTAAGGTACGACCGCTCTTGCGATCGGTGATATCCACGCGACCGTCGGCCGAAACCGACACGGTGAGCAGATCGTTTTCGATCACGGTGGGAAGTGTGGCATCGAACGCCGCCACAGTCGGGGTGCTCTCCCCTGCCGTCACCAAGAACGACTTAAACGCAAACGGTGCCACGTCGCCGGCATCCAGTTGAATGGTGTAGTCGAACACTTCTACCCAACCGGGCAGATTGATAGCGCTGTACACCGCGGTGGAGCGGCGTTTCTTTTCCACCACAATAAACTCCACGTCACGTCCGTCGCCATCCACGATGCGGAAGTTTTCCATATCGTCACTGCACAGCATCTTCAACTGCACTTCCACCGCACCGCGAAGCGGCGTGGAAAGCGTGTTCGCCACCGTGATGATGTAATCCTGATCGCCTGCCGCACGCGCCATGGCGGTGTGTTCCGTCGCCGTGAGCATGGCACGGCGCAACTGCTCTTCGGCAAACTCAAAGATCTCCGCATAGCGGTTTTCCATGTGACGGTGCACCGCATCGGTACTGCAACCGCAGATAGAATCGTGCGGATGGTTGCGGATGATGTTTTTCCAGGTGTAGACCAAACGGTCGTGCGGATACACGCCCTTCATGCCGTAGCGTTCCATCATGGCATACAACGGCTCCAAGCGGTTTTCAAGCATCGCCTGTGCACGCACGTTTGCCGTTTTCAAGTAGGAACGCGAGGACAAGGTGCCCTGCAAGGTGGTCAGACCGCTGTCCACACGCATTTCGCCTTCCACCGTCTGCAATTCAACGTGGTTATCCTCCACGTACTGCTTCACGGCATCCACGTAGTCGTCCATATTGTACTGCACGAAGTACTCGCCATCATCCAACTTTTCCTGCACTTTATCGATGATGTCACGGATCTCCGCCTGCGCTTCCAGGTGATCCACGCCGTTCATCAGCAAAATGTAGGGCGTTGCCGTCAACTCATCGTTGTAGGGTGCGGTCATGGCACGCAAAAACCGCGTGGCTTTTTCGATATCCTCCGAGAAACGCTGGGCATTATTGTACCAATGGCGCATATGGATCGCCAACACTTCCGATCCGTCGGGTCCTTTCCAGATGAATTCGGTCGGGGTCTTTTTGGGGGTGACGGTGCCGTCCGCCGCTATGTCGCGCTGCGAGAAGCCGCGACCAAAGATAAAGTTGTCAAATCCAAAATCGCGCAAGATCTGCGGCAACTGCGATGCGTTGCCGAACTGGTCTGCCGCGTAACCGGCTTTTGCCGAACCGCCGAATTCGCGGCACAACTTTTGCCCTTCCAAAATGTTGCGCACAGTCGCCTCACCGCTGGTGAGGTAGAAGTCGTTTTGCAGGAAGAAAGGCCCGATCATCAAGCGACGGCGCGAAATGAATTGGCGCAACTGCTCACGCTTTTCGGGGCGCACCGCCAAATAGTCCTCCAACACCACCGTTTGGGCATCCAAATGGAAAATGTACGACGGCTGTGCCGCCAACGTATCGAGCAAGTGATCCATCAGATCCACCAGGCGGTGACGGAACTGCTCGAGCGGCATGTACCATTCACGGTCCCAGTGGGTGTGCGAGATTACACAAAACACTTTATTTTGCTGTTTGTTCATAATTCAGACCTCCCGTATTGGGTAAAAGTTTGCAACTCTATTGTGCCAAAATATCCTAAAAATGTCAATAGATTCTCGCTTTATTTTTAATATATATATAGTATGAAAAACGAGGCAAACCCCATTATAGGGGTGTGCACCATATTGAAAACTGGTTTTTCGGATTCGGTTGGCACACCGCTTGCCAAAAATCCTCGCCATACGCCGGTATTCCTGCGTTTTTTGGCGGCGCGGAGTATCCAACCGAATCCCTACAAAACTGCAAGGCACCCGAAAACGAGACATTTTTTCGTAAGAAAAGGCGAAAATCCGCGGTAACGCTGTCGCGTACCGCGGATTTTTAACGCATTATTACGGAAAAAGTGCCGTTTTCGGGCAATTTTTCAATATGGCGCGTACCCCTCGGAGTTTCCCTCGTTTTGTGATCACATTTACAGGCTTTTTTCGATCATGGTCTCGCCGTCCATGTCCGCCGGCTGATCCACACCCAGGATGGTGAGCATCGTGGGCGCAATGTCCGCCAAGCGACCGTGGGTCTGACGCAGGGTGCAGGGATACCCCACCACGCAGAACGGCACGGGGAAGGTGGTGTGCGCCGTGAACGGACTGCCGTCCGGCTCGTACATCTTATCCGCATTGCCGTGATCCGCCGTGATGATGGCGCTGCCGCCCATCTTCAAAGTGGCATCCACCACGCGACCGACACATTCGTCCACCGCCTGCACCGCCGCGACCGCCGCATCAAACACACCCGTGTGACCGACCATATCGCAGTTCGCATAGTTCAGGATGATGACGTCGTATTTACCCGATTCGATGCGCTTCACCGCTTCGTCACACACGGGATACGCGCTCATTTCGGGTTGCAGATCGAAGGTGGGCACGTCGGGCGACTGGATCAACACGCGATCCTCCCCTTCGAACACGCGCTCCTCGCCGCCGTTGAAGAAGAAGGTGACGTGCGCATACTTCTGCGTTTCCGCAATGCGCAACTGGGTGAGCCCGTTACGGCTCAACACTTCGCCCATCGTCATGGTGAGTTCCTGCGGACCGAAGGCGACCGACACGTTCGGCATGGTCGCATCGTACTGGGTCATACACACGAAGTTGAGCGGGAACATACCGTACTTGCGCTCAAAGCCATCGAACGCTTCGTCCACAAACGCACGAGTGATCTGACGCGCACGGTCGGGACGGAAGTTGAAGAACACCACGCTGTCGTTGGCACCGATGGTGCCTTCCTTATCCAGCACGGTGGGCACCACGAATTCGTCGGTGACACCGGCGGCATAGGAATCCTTCATCGCCTGCACGGGGCACACGGCTTCGTTACCTTCACCGTACACCATCGCGGCATATGCCTTCACCACGCGATCCCACGCGAAGTCGCGGTCCATCGCATAGTAGCGGCCGCACACGGTAGCAACCTTACCCACGCCGATCTCGTCCATCTTATCACACAGCGCTTGCATAAAGTCCACACCCGAGGTGGGCGGCACGTCACGACCGTCCATCAGCGCGTGGACGTACACCTTTTCAAGACCGTGGCGCTTAGCCAGTTCCAACAGACCGTAGAGGTGCTCGTTGTGGCTGTGCACGCCACCGTCCGAAAGCAGACCCATCAGGTGCAATGCCGTGCCGTTCTTTTTGCAGTTTTCCACCGCCGCCAGCAGGGCGGCGTTTTCGAAGAAGTCGCCATCGGTGATGGATTTCGAAATCTTCACCAGCATTTGGTACACCACGCGACCGGCACCAATGTTGGTGTGCCCCACTTCGCTGTTGCCCATCTGCCCATCCGGCAGACCGACATCCAACCCCGAAGCACCGATGGTGGTAGTGGGGTTGTTGGCGAACAGTTCGTTCAAACGGGGGGTGTTGGCCGCCTTGATGGCGTTGCCGTATTCCGCTTCGTTGATGCCGAAACCGTCCATAATGATGAGAGTAAGCGGTTTTTTCATGCCGTTTTCTTCCTTTCCGAAAATCGAACCCACTGTCGTGCGACAGTGGGTTTCGACAGTAAAATCCTTATTTCGCAGCCGCAACAATAACCGAGAAGTCCGCCGCCTTCAGCGATGCGCCGCCGATCAAGCCGCCGTCCACATCCGACTGAGCGAGCAGTTCCGCCGCGTTTGCCGCGTTCATCGAACCGCCGTACTGCACCGTCACGGCATCCGCCACCGCCTGGTCGTACAGACCGGCAATGGTTTCGCGGATCATGGCGCACACTTCGTTCGCCTGCTCCGCCGTCGCGGTGCGACCGGTACCGATCGCCCACACCGGTTCATACGCAATGATGACACGTGCCATCTCTTCGGCCGACACGCCGCCGAGCGCGATCTTGGTCTGCATTGCCACCACTTCGTTGGTCACGCCCTGCTCGCGCTGGGTGAGATATTCGCCCACGCAGAGGATCACGGTGAGACCGGCATCCAAAGCCGCACGCATACGCTTTTGAACGGTTTCATCGGTATCGCCGAAATAGGTGCGGCGCTCGCTGTGACCGAGGATGACGTAACCGACACCCATCGTCGCCAGCATTTCCGCCGAAATTTCACCGGTGTACGCACCGGACTTTTCCCAATGGCAGTTCTGTGCCGCCACACCGATGTTCGAGCCTTTTACAGCTTCCAACGCCGCCGGCAGATCCACAAACGGAACGCCCACCACCACGTCACACGCGGCATCCGCCACGAGCAGTTTGATCTCATTGATCAGCGCGGTCGCTTCGGCAGGGGTCTTGTTCATTTTCCAGTTACCAGCAATAACATACTTACCCATGATGTGTATCTCCTTTTCTATTAGTCACGATCCTGCAAGCAAGCAATGCCCGGCAGTTCCAAACCTTCCAAGAATTCGAGCGACGCACCGCCGCCGGTGGAAATGTGGGTCATCTTATCGGCATAGCCGAGACGCTCCACAGCCGCAGCCGAGTCGCCGCCGCCGATGATGGAGATCGCGCCGCTTTCCGCAACACCCTTCGCCACCGCTTCGGTGCCGGGGGCAAAGTTCGGGAATTCGGACACGCCCATCGGGCCGTTCCAAATGACGGTGCCGGCACCCTCCAAGGTCTTCACGTACAGTTCCTGCGTGATGGAGCCGATGTCCATGCCCATCCAGCCGTCCGGAATGCTGTCGGAATACACACGCATGTGCACAGCATCGGGCGCGTATTCACGCGAAATCACGTTATCGACCGGCAGAAGGAAGTTCACGCCCTTCTCACGCGCTTTCGCCATGAGGTCACGCGCGAGATCCAGCTTGTCGTACTCGCAGATGGAGGTGCCGACCTGGTGACCCTGCGCGGCAAAGAAAGTGTACGCCATACCGCCGCCGATGATGAGGGTGTCCACCTTTTCGATCAGGTTGTTGATCACGCCGATCTTATCCGACACTTTCGCACCGCCGAGGATCGCCACAAACGGACGCTTCGGATCTTCCAGAGCGCCGCCCATCACGCGGATTTCCTTCTGAATGAGGTAGCCGCACACAGCCGGCAGATAATCCGCCGCACCGGCCGTGGAAGCGTGCGCACGGTGAGCCGTGCCGAACGCATCGTTCACAAAGATATCGGCCATGGAAGCGAGTTCCTTCGCAAACGCGGGATCGTTCTTGGTTTCTTCTGCGTGGAAACGCACGTTTTCGAGCAACAGCACTTCGCCCGGTTTCAACGCCGCGGCTTTCGCCTTGGCATCCGCACCCACCACGTCTTTCGCCATGATCACGTCACGGCCGAGCAGTTCCGCGAGCTTATCCGCCACAACCTGCAACGACAACTTGGTGATGTCGTCCTTCGCTTTTTCGAGGAGAGCCGCCGTCGCCGCTTCTTGCTCGTTTTCGGGCAGTTCGGCAACCTTCTTTGCTTCCTTCTTGTTCAGCTTCACCTTTTCGTTCAGCACGTTGTGCGGACGACCCATGTGGGAGCAGAGGATGACGGCCGCACCATTATCCAACAGATACTGAATGGTGGGCAGAGCGCCGAGGATACGCTTGGCATCATCGATCTTGCCATCCTTCAGCGGCACGTTGAAGTCGCAACGCACCAAGCAACGCTTGCCGGACACGTTGATGTCTTCGATGGTCTTTTTGTTAAGGTAGTTCATAGATAGTTCCTCCTTAAAAATATGGATAGCGAGCGGTGTAAAAGTTCCAAAAGACCCCTTACTCCCCCATTTTATTACCTTGACAGTATTATACCGCGCAACGGCATTTTTTTCAAGTTTATTTTGCCCAAAAACAAAAATTCTCAATAAAAAACAAAAGTGTGAATGCTCCAAGCGAAACACTCCACACTTTTGCACAGAATTATTCATCCTAATGACGGGGAATCCTCTCCGAAAGGGTCATGGCCAGCACCGCCGCAAACACACCGAGTGCCGCTTCGATCACCGAAGGGATGGGGCAATACGCCACCGCCGCCGTCTGCCCCACAACGAGGAGGACCAAGCGCGACACACTTGCCGCCACCGAAAGCGCCGCCGTTGCCGCCGCCAATCCGCGCAGGTAACGGGCGGTTTTCTCGGCACCCGACATATATTTCGCCGTTTCCAGCAAGAACAGCAGTATCAACGCATACAGAAAAAGCTCATACACCGCAGGCGAAATGTCCACCGACGAGGCAAATGCCACGTTGTAGCGTGCCAAACGGGTAAACGCCCACAGCGGCAACAACAGCCACAGCCACTTTTTCGAAAAGGTGTGGTGTTGCGCCGCGCGCACCGAGGAAAGGCCGATGGCAACGCCGCCCACCACGGCCAACGCCAACGGGAGGATCAACACCATTTGCCGTGTACCGTCGGTTGCCACCAACGTGCTCATATCGGTTTGATACCCTTTGAAGAACAGGAGGAAGGTGATGGCACCCGTCAAAATGCCGCCGACAGCCAAGATGCGGCGCCCCCACCAGCGGAACGGGCGATCGGGCGAGAAAAACAACCCCAAAAACCATACGGTCAGGAACAGACCGCCGAAAAAGCCGCTTAACATCGACACCGACAACAACAATCGATCCGCTGTGCTGACCAGTTGGGCAAACGGCGCCGGCGCGACCCCTTTCCACATAAACCGCACGATGTCCCGCAGCGAACTTACGGTGAGCACGGCGCCAAACGCCGCACCGCTCGCCGACAGCACACGGTTTTCACGTGCAGGCGCGGTGTATTCTTGCTTGGCACGACCAAGCAAAAACAGTACCGCCGCCACCACCGCCATCGCGATGAGCAAGGGGTAATTGATGTGGGTGAGCGCATTGCCATTGCCCGCTGTGGCAGGCAAGCTGAGCACGCGCCACACCGTGACCGACACGGTGCCCACCAACATCGCCAAACCAAGCATTTTGTTACGCATAACGGTTTCTCCTTATCGCATATCCATCGGCACGTATTCCGCCGATTTCGCCAGCGATTTGTATGCCGGACGCATAATGCGGCTGGCGGTATACAACTCTTCGGTGCGATGTGCACACCAACCGGCACAACGCGCCACCGCAAACAGCGGTGTGAACAGTTCCGACGGGATGCCGAGTGCTTTGTACACAAGACCCGAATACATATCCACGTTGGCACACATTGCCTTGTTGCTGCCCTTCACTTCGGCGAACACTTGCGGCGTGAGACGTTCCACCGTTTCCAGCAAACGGAATTCATCCCCGAATCCGCGATCTTCCGCCAAATCACGCGCATGTTTCTTCAAAATCACGGCACGCGGATCGGACAAGGTGTACACCGCGTGACCCATACCGTAGACCAGACCGCTGTGATCCCCTTCTTCGCCGCGAATGATACGCGCCAAGAAATTCGCCACTTCATCATCGTCACGCCAGTTGGAAATACCCTCTTTCAGATATTTCAACATCTGCATCACTTTGATGTTGGCACCGCCGTGCTTGTGTCCTTTCAGCGATCCGATCGCCCCTGCAATGGTGGCGTAGGTATCGGTGCCCGACGAGGACAGCACACGGGTGGTGAAGGTGGAGTTGTTACCGCCACCGTGTTCCGCATGCAACATCAAACACAGGTCAAGCAACTTCGCTTCTTCCTGGGTGTAGCTCTTGTCAGGGCGCATGCTGTACAGAATGGATTCCGCAATGGACAGATTCTGCGGCACGGGATGGAAAAACATACTCTTGTGATCGTAGTGACGGCGCTTCACCTGATAGGCATAGGTCATAATGGTGGGCATCCGTGCGATCAGTTTCAACTCCTGCTCGAGCACGTTCTGCAACGACAGATCATCCGCTTTTTCATCGTACGAATACAGCGCCAGCACCGAGCGACCGAGTTGGTTCATAATGTTGGGCGAAGGTGCTTTGATGATCATATCCTCCGCAAAATATTCCGGCAACTCGCGGTATTCCGCCAAAATCGTGCGCAGATCGCGCAGTTGTTTCGCTGTGGGAAGCGTGCCGAACAGCAACAGCCACACGACCTCTTCAAACCCGAAGCGGTTCTCTTGCATACAGCCGTTGACCAGCTCTTCGATGTTTTGCCCACGGTAGGTCAGGCGCCCTTCCACAGGGAACTTCTCGCCTTCATCCAGCACGTAACCGTGCACGTTGCACACACGGGTCAACCCGGCCATCACACCGGTACCGTCCGCGTTGCGCAAGCCGCGCTTTACGTTATATTTTTCATAGGTTTCGTTGGAAAACCGCTCATGTTTGTGAAGCTCTTCGCATAACGATGGAAGGAGCGAGGATGCAAATGCCATAATCTTCCCAGACCTTTCTATCCCCCATTTTAAGGGATATACAATACTTAAATTTCATTCTACCCCCTTTTACACGGTTTGTCAAGGCGATTTTTTGAAAAATGAAAGTAAAATGGTGCGAAATTTCAGTTTTTCGAATTTCACGGCGTGTTTTTCAGGAATCGGTGTCAAAAAATGAAGGTTTTTTCATTTCTTTATTCAGAAAGGATGTTGTGTATGAAAGGATATGTATGGCTGACCGTGGGCACGGTGGCGGTGATGATGCTGTTGCCTTTGCCCTCTTACGGATTGCTTGCGAAAACAAACGATACCGCACCCCCACCCACGGTGTCGGCACCACCCGAAACGGACGAGCTTCCGGTCTCGGCGGAGGAGGCCTTTCGTGTATTGGATGCCGCATCGGGCAACATTGTCGAGATGAGCGAACGGGATTTTCTCATTGGCACGTTGGCAGCAGAGATGTATCCCTCCTATCACCCCGAAGCGTTGAAGGCGCAGGCGGTGGCGGCGTATACGTACTATTGCTATCAACGCGAAGAGGCACGTGCCGACGGCGAGGAGGCGGATTTTTCGGACGTGCCCTCCACCTTTCCCACGCTGTACACGGTGGAGGGGATGAAAGCGCGATGGGGCGACCAATTCGATGCATATTATCAAAAATTAGCACAAGCGGTGGATGCGGTGTACGGCGAACTCATTCGCTACGACGGAGAGATCATCATGGCGGTGTATCATGCCATGTCTGCCGAACAGACCGAAACGGCCGGGGTGATTTGGGGGCGCGATCTCCCCTATCTCAAAGCGGTTACCTCGCCCGGCGATACGGCGGCGGACACCTATCACGCCACCGTGGAGGTGTCGGTGACGGCATTTGCCGATGCGGTGAAAACGCTGGACGTCACCCTGTCGGGTGAGGCGACCCAATGGGTGGATCTTGCGCACATCACCCGTTCCGCTTCCGGCACCGTCACCGCCGTCACGGTGGGCGACAAGGTGCTGACAGGGCGGCAACTGCGCGGATTGTTCAACCTGCGTTCCGCCGTGTTTGACCTCACGTTTGATGACGAGCGCGGTTTCGTCTTTGCCACCGAAGGGTACGGGCACGGTGTAGGCATGAGCCAGTACGGTGCCAACTGTCTGGCGAAGGAGGGCAAGACCTACCGTGAAATTTTGGAATACTACTATACAGGTGTTAGGGTGAGCAATTAAACCCGAACTCCGTTTTGGGAAGGCGGATTTTCGCTCATCCATTGTTAAATTGCTCGCCAATACGGGAGTATTGGCTGCGCTTTTGCCGCGACTGAACAAAAATCCGCTCTTCCCAAAATCTGCGACCTCAAAGCGAGGAGATTTTGAGGGATTTTTGTTTCGGCCGGGCGAAGTAAGGCTTTCGCCTTACGAGAACGAGCGAAGCGAAAAGCACCAACATTTAAGGTTTCACCCATATTGGGAGAATGAGCGCGTAGTGCTCATTCTCGGTGACATTGCCGCAAAACTACAGCAAGAAGATACTGCGAGCAATGTCTGCTTTGAGGCGGGTTCGGGTTT
>JAZONO010000159.1:0-15205 GCA_045654545.1 Acutalibacteraceae bacterium | reverse complement strand
CGGCGAATGGCAAAATTGCGTGACGATGGATTTGGTGTGGACGATGCCTGCCTACATCCTGAAATCGGGCAAAACCACCGAAAAGGTGTACAGTTTGGTGGGGCAGTCGGTGGTGTTCCCGGGGGATTACCGCTTGGAAGCCTCTTTCCGTGTGGGGGATGCAGAGGAGACCGCATGGGTGGAATTCAACCTTACGCGCGGCACGAGTCTTTACACCGAGGCGGTTACGTTCCGCGCAGACGAACTTCTGTATTGTCACCCCTTTATATCCCTTGTTATATTTCCCGAACAAGCACCGGCATGGCGCGTGGTCAACGGGCACACGTTATATGAAATGGCATCCGATAATGTGATCAAGCAAATTGGTGTGCTGAATCCGATTACATTGACCGAAGAGAATTTCGATTATCATTTGCCCGAAACTTCTGTATGGGGGGAAGAGCCTCCCAAAATGGAAGTTGTTCCCACAGCAGAGCAGATCCGCAATGATAACAGACATGCGTGGGAGATAAAAACAGATGTGACAAGATACGTGTTGCTCGAGCAAAAAGACGGCACTTTCTTGATGTGGTATGGGAGCTTTTTGTACCGTTTGAAGACGGATAAAAACCCGATCAGTTTGACACAACCTGCCGTGGACGGGGCGATGTTCTGTTATGCCAAAACCACAATGGAACACGACACACCGAAACTGTCTGCCTATTACGCGATGAACGACGAGGAATTGAATGCGCTGCTGTCCGATTTGGCATCGCTTTCGTGGATATACGACGGATTGGTGGATCGGGCGGAACAACAGTTGGACGGGCAAGTGTATATCCAAAATCGATGGTTGTATTTTGGATATGAACAAAACGTGATTGCCTACGGCACACACATAGCCACTATGTCGGATGAGGTAATGGCGCAGTTGCAAGCGGCAACGGCCAAAGCCGTGCCATATGACGGATTATAAAAACGACAAAAAAGACCGAGAGTCAAACGACTCTCGGTCTTTTTTCGGTTTAGTTTTTGCTCACGCGATCCAGCCAGATGGAGGCGATATCCAACGCCTCATACAAACCGGGTTTTTCGCTCTTTTTGAGGAAACGCTCGTTCAAGGGCAGTTCCGGATTGGTTGCCATCATCTGCACCTGCACCTTTTTCGCCACCGTCAGATCCTTCACCGTATCGGTGGCCAAGATCTGCATCACAACGACGTGTTCCTCCGCCATGTCTCCGTAATACAGCGTGTTGCCGCTGCGCACCAGAGGACGGCCCTTATACATCAAAACATTCTCGTTTTCCGCCATTGGTCTACACTCACCTTTCTGTCAATCGTCGAGATAGGAGCGCACCAGTGCGCGCAACAGATCGTCACGATCGATCTTACGGATGAGGGTGCGGGCATTATTGTGCGTGGTGATGTACGTGGGATCCTCCGACAGGATGTAGCCGACCAACTGGTTGATGGGGTTGTATCCCTTCTCGCGCAGTGCATCGTATACAATGGTCAAGATCTTTTTCATTTCGGCATCGTTATCACAGCCAATGGAAAATGTTTGGGTTCTGTCAAGCATTCCGTCAACCTCCGTTCCGTAGTTACTCTTTTATTATACGGTATCTTCGCACAATTTGCAAGCCTTTAGGTGCGGAGAATACAGTCTTTTTCTTTTAAATTTTTGAAAATTTTGTTCAAAGCAGGCGAAATTTGTTCGTCGGTCAGCGTTTCTTCGCTACTGCGGAAGGTCAGGCTGAACGCCACACTCTTTTTGCCGGCTTCGATCTGCGCACCCTTGTACACGTCGAACAGGGTGACCGATTCGAGCAAGCGACCGCCGGCACGGCGAATGATCTCCGCGATCTCACCGACCGGCAGATCCTCGTCACACAACAGCGCCAAGTCACGCTCCACCGCCGGGAAACGCGGCAACGGCTGATAGCGCACCAGCGGCTTTTCGGCGGCGAACAGCGCCGTCAACTCCAATTGCGCAACGTACACGCGCACGTTGAAGCCATATTTTTCCGCCACGTCGGGATGCAGTTCACCGAATACACCGATCACCTCGTCGCCGAGCAGCACCGCCGCCTGACGGCCGGGATGCAAGAACGGCTCGCCCGAAGCGGTGAAGCGCGCACGCGTGCCGCGACACAGCAGTTCCACCGCGCCCTTCATGGTGAAGAAATCCTCGCCCTCGCCATAGAAACCGAGCGACAGCGCCGGACGTTCCTCCGGTTGCAGAGTGGCATCCGCGTTCGGGACAAACAGACGACTGCACTCAAACAGGCGCGCGGCGGCATTCTTGCGGTTGTAGTTGGTGGACAGCACCGTCAGCATCGAGGTGATAAGCTGGGAGCGCATCACGCCGAACTCTTCGCTGAGCGGATTGCGCAGAGCGATCACGTTGCGGCGCGCATCGTCCTCTGCCAACAGCAGAGTGTCGGTCGCCTTGCGGTTGATGAACGAATAGGTGGTGATCTCGCGCACGCCCTGTCCGATCAACAGCGCCTTCAAGCGGTCGGTTTTGCGGCGCTCGTCGGTCAAGGTGCCGCGCAACACCGCCCCCGTCATCGGAGTGCCGATAATGTGCTCGTAGCCGTAAATGCGCATCACTTCCTCCGCAATGTCCGCACGGCCTTCAATGTCGTCGCGCGAAGAGGGGATGCGGCAGGTGAGCATACCGTTTTCTTCGGTGGTGGGGAGTGCCAAACGGTTCAGAATATCCACCATCGTGGGCACGGGGATGGACACGCCGAGCAACGCTTCCACGTCGGCCGCACGCACGGTGAGCACACGCTCGGCAGGCAAGCCGTCGTTCAGATCGATCGTGCCGTCAATGATGTCGCCGGCATCCAGTTCATCGATCAACTGCAACGCACGTTCCATTGCGTACGCGGTATTCATGATGTCCACGCCTTTTTCAAAACGACCGCTCGATTCGGTGTGAATACCGAGCGCACGACCGGTACGGCGCACGCTGTCACGGCGGAATTTCGCCGCTTCAAAGAAGAGAGCGGTGGTGTCCTCTTCAATCTCGCTTTCCTGACCGCCCATAATACCGGCGATGCAGGAGGGATTTTGGGCATCACAGATCACCAGCATATCGTCGGTGAGGTTGTGCTCTTTGCCGTCCAGCGTGGTGATGGTCTCACCGTTTGCGGCACGGCGCACAATGATCTCGGCACCCTTCACGTCCGAAAGGTCAAACGCGTGCATCGGCTGACCCGTTTCCAACATCACGAAGTTGGTGATGTCCACGATGTTGTTGATGGGGCGCATACCGGCGGACTTCAAGCACTGTTGCATCCAGTCGGGGGAGGGCGCCACGCGCAGATTCTTCACCACACGGCCGAGGTAACGCGGACAGAGATCGAAATCGCGCACCTCCACCTTAATGTGCTCGTGAATGTCGCCGCCCACCGTTTTATAGGTCGGCTCGGGGCGCTTCAACTCTTTGTTCAGCACCACTGCGACTTCGCGTGCAAGCCCCAGCACGCTCTGGCAGTCGGGACGGTTCGCAAGTACCGAGAAATCAATGATAACATCGTTCAAATGCAGAATTTCGCGCATATCGGTGCCGGGCGCGGCTTCGTCCTTCAAAATCAGGATGCCGTTCACTTCCGCACCGGGATAATCGCTTTCTTTCAGGCAGAGTTCTTCGCCCGAGCAGAGCATGCCGTTGGAGGGCACGCCGCGCAACTTGCCTTTTTTGATGTGCACGCCGCAGGGCAGGTCCGAATCGTGCAGCGCGGCAGGCACAAGCGCGCCTTCAAACACGTTTTGTGCACCCGTGACGATCTGCACGAGTTCCTCTTCACCCACGTCCATCTGGCAGATTTGCAGATGGTCGGAATCGGGGTGCTTTTCCAATTTCACCAAACGTGCCGCCACCACGTTGCGCATGGTGTCCGCGAGGTTTTCCACCCCGTCCACTTCAAAACCGGCCATTGTCATGCGGCGGCACAGTTCTTCGGTGGTCACGTCAATATCCACATAGCGTTTGAGCCAATTCAGCGATACTTTCATTGTTAAAACACTCCTTTCCCTTAAAACTGGTTCAAGAACCGCAGGTCGTTTTCAAACAGCAGACGAATGTCGCTGATCTTGTGACGGGTGGTGGTCAAACGGTCCAGACCGATACCGAACGCAAAGCCCGAATATTCTTCGGGGTCAATGCCGCAACCAGCAAGCACACGGGGGTGCACCATGCCGGCGCCCAGAATCTCGATCCAGCCGCTGCCCTTGCACACGCGGCAACCTTTGCCGCCGCATTCGGGACAGGACACGTCCACTTCCACGCTCGGTTCGGTGAAGGGGAAGAAGGAGGGACGAAAACGCACCTCGGTGCCTTCGCCGTACATCTCGTGCGCAAACTGTTCCAGCACGCCTTTCAGGTCGCACAGCGTGATTCCCTTATCCACCACCAAGCCTTCCACCTGGTGGAACACGGGGGAGTGGGTGGCATCCACTTCATCCGCACGATACACACGACCGGGGCAGACAATGCGGATGGGCGGTTTGCGGTTTTCCATTGTGCGGATCTGTGCCGCCGAGGTCTGGGTGCGCAACAACATTGTATCGGTGAGATAAAAGGTGTCCTGCATATCGCGTGCCGGGTGATCTGCCGGCACGTTCAGCGCTTCAAAGTTGTAATAGTCGGTTTCCACTTCGGGGCCGTCCACCACGTCGAAACCCATCGAACGGAAAATGTCAATGAGATCGTTCAACACCACGTTCAGCGGATGCAGACCGCCCACGGGTGCCGCCTTGCCGGGCATGGTGACGTCCAGTCGCTCATCCAGCAGTTGCTGTGCACGGGCGGCCGCCAAAATTTCGGTTTCGCGTGCGGCCAGCGCATCCTCCACCTGCTTTTTGGTGGCGTTGATCGCCTGACCCATTGCCGGGCGTTCCTCGGCAGGCAGTGTGCCGAGCGAACGGAGCAGTTCGGTGAACACGCTCTTTTTACCCAGATATTTCACGCGGAACTCTTCCAGTTCCCGTGCGTTGCTGAGGGTTGGCAACGCCGCCGTTGCTTCCAAATACAATGCTTGCAGTTTCTCTTTCATCTTGTTCCTTCCTTTCGGTCGCGGAAAAATAAAAAGACCCCGTCCCTCCATGGGACGAAGTCAAAACTCCGCGGTACCACCCTTGGTTTTTGCATGAAGCAAACACTCCATCGGCCGTTAACGGTGCCTGCCGTTGCCGCCTACTCACCCGTTCAGCGACACCGCTCCGAAGTGAACTTCCGCACCGTATTCCACCGAATCGCTTTCAGCCGCGGCGATCCTCTCTGTGTGGCGAATGAAGGTGCGTACTCTCTTCATCTTTGCGTTTATACCCAATCACTATACCACATCTTCTTTATAATTGCAAGGGGTAATTTTGCATAACCGCGCAGATTTTGTAGGATTACAATTGATCTTTGTAACACATCAATTGTGATCCTACAGAAAGAATTGGCTGTGGTGTGATCTCCCACTTGACGAAGTGCGAAAAAGCGTGTACAATAGAGTCAGCCGAAAGGCGAGTATACACTAAACGGAGAATGGATTTATGAGCGAGTGGGAAGAGATCGAATTGACCGACGACGAGTTTGGTCCCGATTTGGTCACGGTGGAGGATGAAGACGGCGTGACCCATACGTTTGAAAAGCTGGATGCGATCGAAACGGACAACGGGCGCTACGTGGCGTTGTTGCCGTTTTATGAAGATCCGACCGAGATGTTGCAGGATGACGGGGAACTGATCATTCTGGAAGTGCAAGAGGACGGCAACGGCAGTGTGTTGGTGCCGATCGAGGACGACGATCTGTTTGATGAGATCGCCGATATCTTTGAGGAACGTCTGTCGGAGTATTACGAGATCGATTCGCAATAAAAAAGCATCCTGCCCGATACGCGGACCGGTGTCTATTAACCCTACTACATTTAGATTACGGGGGCCTATGCTCCGCGGTCGGATTGCAGACCTCCCGACTTTACGTCGGACGAAGGGAGCGTGAACACCGTGGGCGGCAACCCACCTGCTTGCGTTAGTAGCAGGTTAACACGGACACCATTACGGTCGGGCGGGTCAAATGAAAACAAAAACAGGCTGTGACAACACGTCACAGCCTGTTTTTGGTGTATAGGTCATAGGGAGGCTTTTTATTTGCGAAAGAAAAGGGGCGTGACCGCAGTCACGCCCCTTGCTTTGCCGTTTAGCCAAACAATTTGATGGTGTAGATCTTCTTGCCGGTGATCTCGAATTCGACCGTACCGTCCTCTGCCATCGGCAGGTCTGCGATCTCATTATAATGTTATTCGACGCGCACCAACCCGTCGGTGTATTCCGTGCCGCGCGGCAGGGGAGTGGGAAGGGTGAAACTGTACCAATCGGCGGCACGGCATTCGCAGTCCCATACCTCACGCGCAAACCCGGTGAGTGCCTCTGCCTGTGCGGCACGGGTCACCAGCGGCACCGACACGTGGCGTTTGGCGGTGTTCAAGATCTCACGCCCCCGTTCGTTCATCCCCAGCACGCGGATGTACGGCGGTGTACGGGTTGCCCATTCGGCAGGAATATCCAGCATCGCCGCCCACAGCAACCGTTGCAGACGGGCATGGGTGTAGCGTTTGGTTTTAAGCGATTCCAGCAGAGAGGAGAGGGTATCAGCGGTGGAGGCGACGTTGTAAAGACGGTTTTCCAACCCTTCGCTCACGCCGGCCAAGTTGGCCATACGCTCTGCGCTCATGCGGCGCAGTTTCAAGAGCATCGCCCGTTCGTTGCGTGTGGCATCGGCAGGGGCGCGTCCTTTCGCCATCGCTTCACTGCACAGCACAAAGGAGTCGCGCGGCATAAAGGCGGCCGCATTGTTCCAGCGCCCTTCCTGTGCCATGCGGCGCAGATAACTTGCGCTGGCACTTTGTCCCACGGGATATTCGTCGTCGTGTGCCGCCCCTTGTCGCTGAACCGTAAACGGACGGATGGGGGAATTTAAACGGCGCAATGCTTTGATGTATTCCATGCCGAGCACGTTGTTGGGGGTGGACAGCAGTTTGGCACAGAGAGTACCGCCCACTTCGCGCATGGCGAATTGATACGCTTCTGCCGCCGTGCCGCCGTATTCCATCCGTCCGCGTACAATGGAAAGATACTGCGGATCTTCCATCACGGCAGCGGCTTTTTCCAATGCTTCCAGATCGCCGCACTCACTGCCGAAACTCAAGGTGTCGACACAGCCCAGCGCATTCAACAGCGACACACCGCCGAACGCAAACCCTTCCGCCGAAGTCAGCACCCACGGCAGAGGAAGTTCGATCACCAGATCCACACCGCCTGTCAAGGCGGCACGCACCCGTTCGGATTTGGGGAACAGCGCAGGTTCGCCCCGTTGCACAAACGAGCCGCTCATAACCGCCACCACGTGCGATGCATCGGCGGCGCGAGGGTCGCGTGTCATACGAATATGGTCGGCATGACCGTTGTGGAACGGGTTGTATTCCGCCACGATACCGGCGATTTTCATAAATATCCACCCTTTCGGACGATTTTGCGGAAAAATACTTGCAAATTCAAAGGGAATGTATTATTATATTTCTTGTGTGTTTCCTACATTATAACGCAGACGGAAACGAAAATCAACCAAATATGTGAGAGGACGATGAAAAAATGAAAATTTTGGTTATCAACGCAGGTAGTTCGTCGCTGAAATATCAGTTGATCGATATGACCGACGAATCCTTGGTGGTAAAGGGCATGTGCGACCGCATCGGCATTGAAGGCGGCAACTTCAAATATCAAGTGCCCGGTCGTGACGCGTACAAAGTGGACGTGCATATGAACAACCACGAAGAAGCGATCAAACTGGTGATCAGCAAACTGACCGATCCCGAAATCGGTGTGATCCGTTCGATGGATGAGATCGGTGCGGTGGGTCACCGTGTGCTGCACGGCGGCGAAGAATTCTCCGGTTCGGTGCTGGTGAACGAAGACGTGAAAGCGGCGGTGCGCCGTTGCTTCGAACTCGGGCCTTTGCACAACCCGGCCAACCTCATCGGCATCGAAGCGTGCGAAGAGATCATGCATGGCGTGCCGCAGGTGGCGGTGTTCGATACCGGTTTCCACCAGACCATGCCCGACTACGCCTATCTCTATCCGCTGCCGTATGAGTACTATGAGAAATACAAGATCCGCCGTTACGGTTTCCACGGCACCTCCCACCGTTACGTGTCCATGCGTGCGGCTCAAGTGCTCGGTCGCCCGGCAGAGGAATTGAAGATCGTCACCTGCCACCTCGGCAACGGTTCGTCCGTGGCGGCGGTGAAGGGCGGCAAGTGCTATGATACCTCCATGGGTACCACGCCGCTGGAAGGCTTGATGATGGGCACGCGTTGTGGCTCCATCGACCCGGCTATTGTTCCGCTGATCATGAAGAAAGAGGGCTTGACCCCCGACGAGATGGATACCGTGATGAACAAGAAGTCGGGTATCCTCGGCGTGTCGCAAAAGACCAGCGATAACCGTGACATCGAAGAAGGTGCACGTAACGGCGACAAGCGTTGTCAGCTGATCGAAAGCATGCTGGTGCACCAGATCACCAAATACATCGGCGGCTATGCGGCGGCGATGGGCGGCATTGATGCGGTTGTGTTCACCGGCGGTATCGGCGAAAACAATCCGCACTACCGTGCGCGTATTGCGGAAAACCTGCGCTTCATGGGTGCAAACATCGATGAAGAGCGCAATGCCGCTTGCATGCGTGACGGTTGCTGTGAGACCGATCTGTCCATCGGCGATGCGAAACTGCGCGTCTTGGTTATCCCCACCAACGAAGAATTGATGATCGCTCGCGACACGCGTGATATCGTCTGCTGATCCTTGTAAGCGAGCGCTGCTTTGCGCTCGCTTACGTTGTATAACGTTGGCGCAGTGATCTGTACGATACCGAAAATAAACCACAGGGTTTCCACATGCAGGATACGCGCCTTGGCGGATTGCTGCAACGTATGCAGAACTGCTTGATATGTTGACGGATTACCGTGACGGCAAGACCGATGCGATTCCTGAATTGGAAGAAGCAAACTTGCACGGATATTTGTGGTAACATCAAAAAATCGGAACACACGAAGAACTCATGTGTTCCGATTTTTTATTTCAGAGCCTTTAAGGTTATGTTTTCGAGCAGATGCAAGTGATAGGTGTCTACAAGTCGCATCGCTTCCTCGCGTGAAGCATCGTCGCACGCGTGCACCACTTCGTGCGCATCGAATCCGAACACCACGGGTGCGCCCACCTCGCCTGCCACACGCCAAAACTCCTCGTGCGGATAAAAGCGGTGGGTGCGAATACCGAGGAAGTTGATCTCGAGCGGCACGTCGTATTCCTTTGCCGCCAGACACAGGCGGCGCGCTTGTGCCTCATACAACGCAGGATCGCCGCTGAAGGTGCAAATATCGGGGTGTGCCACATAGGTAAACGCGCCCGACTTGATGGCGTCCACCACCAGCGAGGTGTAGTCGGCCAGCGATTCATCGGGCTTGTCCGCCCACGTGGAGCCGATCGCATCGGGATAACATTCGGGTTTCAAAAAGTGTTGCCCCAAAATCAGATATTCCGCGCCGTAATCCGCGGCGTTTCGGCGCATTTCTTCAAAGAATTCAGGGTAATATTCCATTTCAAAACCGTAATGGATCTCAATTTGATCTTTGTATTTTTCGCGCAAGCGATTCACGGTGTCGATATACAGCGGCACCTCTTCGGTGGCAACGCGGTAACTGCTTTCGTGACCGTTCGGGAACCGAAACGGGAAGTGATCCGAAAACCCCATGTGGGTAACACCGTGTTTGATGGCATACCGCACGTACTCTTCTTCCGTGCCCGTTGCGTGGTGACAGCGGAAGGTGTGGGTGTGGTAATTGTATTTCATTCTTCCCCCTCCAAACATACCATAAGTATAGCACACGGAAAGGGAAAGTCAAGCAAAAAGACCGCCCGAAAGGCGGTCTTTTTATCGTGTGTTTTACTCGTGATGGGGACCGGTACCGTCGTGTTTGCGAAACAGCAGGGAAATGCACCACACGGCCGCCAAGCCGACCAACGTGTAGATGATGCGGCTGAAGGTGGCATCCTGCCCGCCGAATATCCACGCGACCAGATCGAATTGGAACAACCCGATACTGCCCCAGTTGAGCCCGCCGATGATGGCGAGAATCAACGCCAGTTTATCCAACATAATAGCGCCCTCCTTTTCGGTTTCTGCGATGCAGATACCGCACGGAGCGGCCTGCGCGATTAGTATGAACCACGCACGAAAGATTTATGCAAAATTTTTAGAAATAGCGTACCAACGAAACCACCTTGCCGAGAATCGCCACTTCGGGCACAATGATCGGCTCGAATGCATCGTTTTCGGGTTGCAGGCGGAAATGCCCGTCCTCTTTGAAGAAACGCTTAACTGTGGCTTCTTCGCCCACCAGCGCAACCACGATATCGCCGTTCTCTGCCGTTTCGGTGCGGCGCACGATCACCACGTCGCGATCCAAAATGCCGGCGTTCAGCATACTGGTGCCGCTCACGCGCAACGCAAACAATTCCTTCACGTCGTAATGACCGGTGTAGGGGACGTAATCCTCCACTTCCTCCACAGCCAAGATCGGCATACCGGCGGTCACACGGCCGAGCAGCGGCACGCGCCCTGCCGGCGGCGCCGCTTGTTCCGCGCCCTTCACACGAATGGCACGGTTCAAGCCGCTTTGACGGGAGATGTACCCTTCATCCTCCAACGTTTTGAGATAGGCGTGCACGGTAGAGGTGGATTTGATACCGGCCGCGGTGCAAATTTCACGCACCGTGGGGGGCAGACCGTCCTGCGCGCGCTGCTGCAAGAAAGCCAACACCGCTTTTTGTTTCTTTGTTAATTCACCCATTATATAGCCCGTCCTTTCTTTGAAAAAGCATAATAACGAACATTAGTTTTCTTTAGTATACCACACCTTTTCGAAAAAAGCAAACATTTGTTTGCAAAATTCGAAAAATTTTTTATGTTTGTTCGTAAAACCCTTACAGAAAAGTCACAAGCGGTTCATAAAAAGTACAAAATTACCCGCTATAATAGGCTTGTACCAAGGAGAGGAAGCCGCAAGCCTCTCGGTACCGATTTCACATTGCGTGAAATTGACCCCTCCTCAAAACACCCCTCTAACAAGCGGAGCACCCGTCGGAAAACCGATGGGTGTTTCGCTTTTTTGCGGTTGACGAAGAGTGGGGGGTGTGATATAATACGGATATATAATATCACGGAGGAATTGTATATGAACTGCGTGGAAAAATTTGAAAGCATTTACGGCAAAGCACCGCAATATACGGCGTTCACACCCTACCGTGTGTGTCCGCTTGGTGCACATTCCGATCACCAACTCGGCAAGATCACGGGTCTGGCGATCGATAAAGGTATTCACATAGCATACGGTCCGAAGCAAAACGGCGTGGTGGAGATCCAGTCGATGCAGTTCCCCAAACGGGCGCAATGGCACGTGGCATCGGTGCCCGAAACCAAGCAAGAGGATTGGGCGGACCATCTGCGCGGTGCCACCTTGGCGCTCAATCGGCGATATCCGTTGCGCACGGGCTTGTGTGCCATCATCGGCGGCGAATTGCCAATCGGTGGTTTGTCCTCGTCGGCGGCGGTCATCATCACCTTCTTGGTGGCGCTGTGCACCATGAACGGTATCACCCTGACACCGCAGGAGATGATCCTTATCGCCAAGGAAGCGGAGAACAAATACGTCGGTGTGGCGTGCGGCAAACTGGATCAGTCGTGTGAAGTGTATTGCAAAAAAGATCATCTTTTGTATATGGATATGAAAGATGACAGCTATGAGTTGATCGCGCAACCGGCTTCGATGAAACCGTATGAGATCGCGATTTTCTTCTCGGGTGTGGAGCGCACCTTGGCAGGCAGTGCGTTTAATATGCGTGTGGACGAATGCCGTTCCGCCGCCTATGCGTTGAAAGCGTTGGCCGGCATGAACTACGGCAAGTTCGAAGAAACCAACCTGCGTGACGTGCCGTTCGAGGTGTATCAGCAGTATAAAGATCGCTTGCCCGAAACGTGGGCACGGCGTGCCGAGCACTGGTACACCGAGTATTTCCGTGTGGAAAAGGGCGTCGAAGCGTGGCGCCGCGGCGACGTGGAAGAATTCGGTCGTTTGAGTTTTGAAAGCGGACATTCCTCCATTTACAACTGGGAAACCGGCTCGCCCGAACTCAAAACGCTGTATGAGATCATGGCTCGTACCCCCGGTATTTACGGTGGGCGGTTCAGCGGTGCAGGGTTTAAGGGATGTTGCATGGCGTTGATCAATCCCGATTACCGCGAGGAGATCGAAGCCACCGTTACGCGTGAATACCTGAAAGCGTTCCCGTCGTTGGAAGGAAAATGTTTGGTGCATTTCTGCCGCAGCGCGGATGGCGTGAAACTGTGAGGGACAGCATATGAAATGTTTAATTTTGGCGGCAGGATACGCTACACGTCTGTATCCGTTGACCGAAAATTTCCCCAAACCGCTGCTCACGGTGGGGGATAAGACCATTCTCGACTGGTTGGTGGACGATATCGACCGCGCAGGGATGGTGGATGAATTTGTGGTGATCTCCAACCATAAATACGCCGTGCATTTTGATGCATGGGCGGCAACAAAATCGCAAAAGGTGACGGTGGTGGATGACGGCACCGATACCAACGAAACCCGTCTGGGTGCGGTGCGCGATATTCAATATGCCATCGATACGTTGGGATTGGATGACGATATGCTGGTCATCGCAGGGGATAACGTGCTGGATTTCAGCCTCACGCGGTTTATGGAGTATGCCGCCGCGAAAGGAACCTCTTGCATTATGCGGTACTATGAGCCGAACGAGCAGAAATTGCTCAAATGCGGTGTGGTCACCGTCGACGAACAGGATAAGATCCTGCACATGACCGAAAAGTCGCCCACACCGGCCACCCATTGGTGCTGCCCGCCGTTTTACTATTATACCCGTGAGGATGCGCGCTTGGTGGCGGAGGGGATTGCGGCAGGATGCGGCACCGATGCACCCGGCAGTTACATCGCGTGGCTGTGCACCCAAACGGCGGTTCACGCAATGGAAATGCCCGGCAGCCGTTACGATATCGGCAACTTGGAAAGTTACGAAAAAGTAAAGCAGGAATACAAAGGGATTACAAATGCATAATAAAAAGGCCACTCATAAGTGAGTTAAGGTTAGGGATTGGAGATGGAGTTCTTCCCCTGCCTCCCCTTGTCAGGGGAGGTGGATTCGCCAAAGGCGAATCCGGAGGGGTAGTCTATTGAGATTTCGTGTTATTCCACTACCCCTCAGTCTCGCTTCGCTCGCCAGCTCCCCTGACAAGGGGAGCCAAGGGGGCACAGCCACTTTCCAAGTGGCGTAAATTTCCACAAAACAAATAGAGGGGATGTACCTTTGACGATATATCCTCTCTAATTTTATCCCTATGACCACCCACCTTACGGGTGGCTTTTTGTTTTTTATGTATATCTTTCGCCGTTTTTGTCCACAATAGCAGTACCAACCAAAACGGAGGAAGATACTATGAAAATTCGTGATAAAGGGTTTGTTGCCACCATGGCGGTGTGCGCGTTGGCGGTCGGGGCGGTGGCGGCGGTCAGCTTGACAAATGCGCTTCCCAAAAAGGGGGAGGAAGTGCCTCCTGTGAGCGATGCCACCACGGCAAGTGAAACGCCCACCACCGCCGCCACCACGGCGGTGCAGGACGTGCAGATCCCTGTGACCAATCTGCCCGACCTGCGTGTGACCACCACCACAACAACCCCCACCACAACCACCACTGCCGCCCCTGTAACGGGATTGTACGTGTTGCCACTCACCAACGAGGTGTCCTGCCCGTTCAGCAAAGGGGAATTGGTGTTTTCTGAAACCATGCAGGATTGGCGTGTGCACAACGGGGTGGATTTTGTCGGCAAAGAG
Source organism: Acutalibacteraceae bacterium (assembly GCA_045654545.1). GTDB lineage: Bacteria > Bacillota > Clostridia > Oscillospirales > Acutalibacteraceae > SIG588. Next base: position 1,236 of record JAZONO010000159.1, on the reverse strand, counting down.
GGCGACGAGGTAAAAGCCGTCGCCACGGGACGTGTATCCGTCATCCGCGAGGACGTTCTGTGGGGGGATGTGATCGAGATCGACCACGGCTACGGCATCGTCAGCCGCTATTGCGGTGTGTCGGCACGCAATGTCAGTGTGGGGGATACCGTGGCGGTGGGTGAGCCGATCGGTGTGCTCACAACCGTGCCGTGCGAAGAGGCAGACGGCGCACACCTGCACTTGGAAGTGCTGTCCGGCGGCGTGCCGCAGGATGCGGTGACACTCATCGGACTGGAAGTACGTTATTCAAAATAACCTGCCCCCGACCTCGCTTCAGGGGCAAAAAACAGGACGGATACCTTGCGGCATCCGTCCTGTTTTATACGTGGAGTGGTAGCAGGGACAGGCGTCCTCGACTGCCCGTTGCGGATGCTATGTCGTGGAAGTGACAGGACTTTCTTCTCACTTGACGAAAGCCCCACCGGGGCGCGAGTTTTCTTGCATCGCAAGGAAACTCGGCGGACTTCGCTGAAGGCGAACGTCCTTTGCTCCCGAATCTTCGCGGTCGATGACCGCTCACATTCGGAGTTCGTTTCAAGTCCTGTCACGCCAAAAACAAAAGGACAGACCGTCGGTCTGTCCTTTTGTTTTTGGTGCGGTTGTTCATAACCAACCTGACAAACAATCAATATCAAAAATTATTAAAGGATTTTATTTTTGCATTTATTTTGGCAATGGATTAATAAGAGTATAAAAATGTGCTTAAACCCATTAACCGAACCAGAAAAGTCTTTTTAAAAAACTCTTTCTCTCAATTATCTCATAATGCAGTTTATTCCTTTTAGCATATTTGAGAGCAACTTTATTGTTTTTTATGAGCAGTGTAGTTTCTCTTGGAAATGCTTGATATGCAATAGATTCAACGCTGTCCGGAATTTGAATACTTTTCAAGGAGGAACACCGATCAAAAGCAAATCGTTCTATTTTTTTAATTCCTTCACAAAGCTCTACGTTTTCCAGTGCCGAGCAATTATAAAATGCGCTGGAACCAATTGTTTTGACACTGCCGGCTATTGAAACGGTTTTAAGCGATTGGCAATTCAAAAATGCGGCTTCTTGTATTTCATCGACATTATCTTTGACGGTGAGCATTTCTAAAGATAAACATCCCACAAAAGCATTTTGCCGTATGATTGTAACTGAGGGTGGAACAGTTAGGTTTGAAAGCAGAGCGTTGTTTACATACAAATATGC
>JAZONO010000158.1:0-2752 GCA_045654545.1 Acutalibacteraceae bacterium | reverse complement strand
ATATCGCTGAAGATCTGATTCACCATCGCGAGTCCGCGTTTGTAAAGATCGGCATCGCGCAGGCGATCGGGCACGCCTTCGCGGTTGACGTATCCGCACAACTGCATGGCACGTTCCAATACGTCTTTGGCTGTTGTCATTAAGCAATTCCTCCTTTCGAAAAACGGGCGGGGTGACCCCGCCCGTTTTCCGCCTATTACTTCTTGTCGCGGCGCGGTGCCGTGCGGCGTGTCTCCAACGGGACAAACCCCCAGCGACGCAACCGTTCCGCTTTCTGCGGTGTGGCTGCAAACCGCACGCAGGTGCGCTCTTTATTCACAAACCACATGCCGTGTCACCTCGCATTACGCGGTGTAGGTCAGCGCACGGATGGTCTTTTTGTACGGGTTACGCACAAACACGTCGTAGTACAGACGGTAGTCCATCTTCCACGCATCCACGTCGATGTTCTTGGAGGGATCGAATACGCGCACCTTTTCGGTCTTTTTCACCAGCGAAGCCGCCTTTTTCGGCAGGATGAGGAAACCGATGTTTTTCGCACCTTCCGCCGGTGCAAAACCGCCGTTTTCCTGTCCTTCGGAGGTACCGTCAAAGAAGGTATACGCCGACTTCATACGCACCGAAGACACAGGGATGATGGGCATACCGTTGTATGCCTGCACCTTGGTGGTCACCTCGCCGCGCTTGAAATCCATCACCGACAGTTGACGGGACAGTTCACCCGTGCTCTGCAACGCGGCATAGATCGCCGAATCCACAAAGCAAACGAGTTCTTCATCGTAATCGCTCGCATCCTGCGCCGCGATCATCGCCGCCGCCATCTTTGAAAACACGGTATCGGCAGGCAATGCGCCGTTCAATTCCTCCACCTGACCGTCTTCGGCGGCGGCCGCACCCACGATCTTGGAAATGACGTAAGCATCCATCTCGGGGATCACCTGTGCGCGCACGAACTCCGCCATCACCTCGCCAGCGAGGTTGCCGATGCCGCTTTCATCCGCATCCTGTGCATCCAACTGGAAGGAACGGCCGCGATCCTGCGACAGTTGATACGGCGTGCGCGAAATGGTGACCGCCCCCTGCACAAAGCCGGTATCGCGATCGTAGTCGCCCATTGCCGACATACCGAGTTCCGGCACAATGACAATGCCATTACCCATAAATTTCGGTTTCAACCCGTTGTCCGAAAGAATGCCCGTCACCGACTTCTGCGCCAACGCGCGGTCGAGATCGGCGGTCATGGTTTCGGAAAGAGTCACCGTGTTGATGTTCGAATTGCTTTTCGTTTCCGTGTAAGCCATATACGCTTTCTCCTTTCAAATTACGAAAATTTGCTGCGAAATGCCGCCGAAAATGCCGACGATTGGTCGTCTGCCTTTTGGGCATCGTCCGCTTCGCCGCGCAAAGAGCCTGCCGAAGCGGCGGCCGCGTCATCGGCGGCACGTTGTTCTGCCGCCGCCCGACGGCTGTTGCGATACAAATAACGCAAATAGCCGTCCAGCAGCGTCACCCCTTGCTCATCCGCTTCCCTCACCACGCTTTCGGGCAGTTCCCCCAAATCGGTAATTTCGGGAAACTCCGCTTGCAGTTGGCGCAACTGTTCACTCATGCGTTCCAGGGCGGCTTCCTCCGCCGCGGCGGCGGCGTGTTCGTCCTCTTCGGCGGTGGTGGTGCTTTGTGCGGCACGGGTGCGGCGTGCGGCATCCAACAGCCCACGGGCAATGGTCTCGTTGCCGCCGCTCACCTTCAAAAAGCGTTGATAGTCCGCTTCGTCACACACCTGTTCCAACCGCTCCACCACTGTGGGCAGATCCTCCTCGCGCGCACCCGTCAAGGCACGCAGGCGATCCAGTTGCGGCATCACCTTGTGTTCGTAGTCATACTGCGTTTTGAGCAATTTCTGGATGAATTGCGGTGCGTCTTTGGAAGGAATGGTGCGCGTTTCGTGATTAAAGCGATACACGATCCCTCCTTCTGCCGATGGCGTGTTTGGCGTTTCAGACGGGGGTGTGGTGTCCTCACCGTCTGTCGGCACTGCCGTTTCATCGTCGACGGGCGCATCTGCCGCCGTTATCGAGTCCGTTTCCTCCACCTGTGGTGCGGTGTCCGAAACGGTCATCTCCATCAAATCGTCCATTCGCTTGCCTCCTTATTTACTTGCTTACTCTGCCAATCGCGCAACAGTCCGTCCACGTTGGGCACCGTACCGCGCGGCAAACGGGTCAAATACTGCTCGGCATCCAGCACCTGTCGATCAAACAGGTTGTCCAGCGTGGCGATGCTCTGCGCCTCACTCCACAGATTGGATGCCCCCACGTCCACACGGGTGGACACCATCAGTTCGCGGTAACGCGCACCGTCAAACGGCATATACCACGTGCCGTTCTCCTCCGTCACCTTCAGCGCACGGCGACCGTAATGGCTGATCCAGTATTCCGCCCAGATGCGCGCCACGTCCTCCACAAAGGTGAAAAAGCGGTTGCGTTGCATGGTGAGCGGCATGGTGGCGGCTTCACGCACCGCAATAATGGCGGATGCGTTGTCGGGACGCATATCGCCCAGCGCCGCACTGTTCACACCGCTTTGGTGTAACGTTTGGTTGATCATCTGCTCCACGTTGTTGGAAAACGCAGGGGAAAACTGCGGCGGATTCAAGAATCCTGCCACCTGTCGCACATCCCCTTCCACCCCGTTCACCGTGATGATCTGTCCCGGCTCGTTGGTCACGGGGGTGGTCACTGCATCGCCGTCC
>JAZONO010000157.1:0-2106 GCA_045654545.1 Acutalibacteraceae bacterium | reverse complement strand
CTGTCCTTAGTACGAGAGGACCGGGATGGACGCACCTCTGGTGCACCAGTTGTCACGCCAGTGGCACAGCTGGGCAGCTACGTGCGGATTGGATAAACGCTGAAAGCATCTAAGCGTGAAGCCAGCCTCAAGATAAGATATCCCACTGATTTAATCAGGTAAGGTCCCAGGAAGACTACCTGGTAGATAGGCTGCATGTGTAAGCGTGGTGACACGTTCAGCTTGGCAGTACTAATAGACCGAGGGCTTGACCTGAGCAGTCTAAGCAACTCGAGCACTTTTGCAGGAGGATACCCGATGCAAGGGAGACCTCCGGTGACATCTTGACGATCTTGTTCCTCTTTATTCAGTTTTCAGGGTATCAACCTTGAATAGTTGGTGTCAATGGCGATGAGGGTACACCCGTTCCCATCCCGAACACGGTAGTTAAGCTCATCTACGCTGACAATACTTGGCTGGAAGCGGCCCGGGAAGATAGGTAGACGCCAACACAAAACCTCCGCAGACTTACCGTCTGCGGAGGTTTTTCGTTGTTGCGTGGGTTTGCACTTGTGCATCGTACAGACGATTTAGGTCGCATCGTCATCCCCAAAGAAATCAGAAGAACATTGAGAATCCGCGAGGGCGACCCACTACAGATATGCACCTACATAAGAATCAACGGCAGAGTGGCGCTCTGCCGTTGATTTTTTTGGTGTGGTGGTGTATAATTGGGATGACAAAGGAGTGATACCATGAAACAACAAAACTACCCTCGTGCGTTTTGGCCGACACTGGTGATCTTCAGCCTGGTGGGACAGATCGCGTGGGTGGTGGAGAATATGTACTTAAACGTATTCATCTACCGTATGTTCCACGCCTCGGCCGAAGCGATCTCGGTGATGGTGATGGCTTCCGCGGTGGCGGCGACCCTTACCACCGTGCTGATCGGCGCCTTGTCGGATAAGATCGGGCGGCGCAAGCTGTTTATCTGCGGCGGCTACATACTGTGGGGTGTGTCCATCATGGGGTTTGCACTCATTCGCATGGACATTCTGAACGCGATGATCCCTGCCACCGTTTCGGCGGCGGCGGTGGGCGTGTCGCTCACCATTGTGCTGGACTGCGTGATGACCTTTTTCGGCTCGTCTGCCAACGATGCCTGCTTCAATGCGTGGCTGACCGATGCGACCGACGATGCCGGGCGCGGTGCGGCGGAAGGCGTGAACGCCATGATGCCGTTGGTGGCGATCTTGGCGGTGTTCGGCGGTTTTATGGCATTTGATCTGGGGCAGGCAGACAGTTGGACGGCAATTTTTCTGATCATCGGTATCGCCGTGCTGGTGATTGGCGTGGCAGGCATTGTTTTGATCCGTGAAACCGCGGTGAAACGCCCCGAAAATGCGCGGTATTTCGCCAATATCGTGTACGGATTTCGCCCGTCGGTGGTGAAGGGAAACCCATCGCTGTATCTCACGTTGCTCGCCTTTGCGGTGTTCGGCATCTCCATTCAAATCTTTATGCCGTATCTGATTTTGTATTATAACGTCACATTGGGGTTAGACAACTACGTGCTCATTATGGCACCGGCGGTGATCGTGGCCTCGGTAGTGACCGCCTTTTACGGGCGGTTTTACGACCGTGTCGGCTTCAAGAGTGCGGTGATCCCGGCGCTGTTGATGTTAAGTCTTGGGTACGTCTGCCTGTACTTTTTCACCAACACCGCCATGGTGTTTGTCGGCTCACTGCTCATGATGAGTGGCTATCTCAGCGGCTCTGCGGTGTTTGGCGCGATGATCCGCGATTGCACGCCGCGCGGAAAAGCCGGTATGTTCCAAGGGTTACGCATTGTGGGGCAGGTGTTGATCCCCGGCGTGATCGGCCCTGCTGTGGGGGCGGCGGTGCTGAAAAATGCCGCCACCGTGCTGAACGATGACGGCACGACCTCGTTCATTCCCAACGCCAACATTTTCGCGGCGGCGTTGGCAGCCATTGTGGTGCTGGTGCCGCTGCTGTGGGGAATGGCGCGAAAGGAGAAACGCACATGAGTCACGCATTATATACGGCGGCAGGCGAAACCCTTTCGGGTCAGCCGTGGAATGTGTATCCCCGTCCGCAGATGCGCCG
>JAZONO010000156.1:0-5941 GCA_045654545.1 Acutalibacteraceae bacterium | reverse complement strand
AGCTCCCCTGACAAGGGGAGCCAAGGGGTCACATCCGCTTTCCAAGTGGCATCAATATTCACAAAACAAACAGAGAGGATGTATCTTCGACGATGCATCCTCTCCAATTTTATCCCTATGACCACCCACCATACGGTGGGTTCGTTTTTACTTTGTCTCACGTATCAAATAACGGGGAACACCAATGATGCGGCATTGCGCCAACTCCTCGTTTTCCAGCAAACGCGGCTGATACATTGGGTTGATCGCCACCAAACGAAGCCAAGGTTCACCCTCGGCAAATTCCACTTTTTTCAGCGTGGCCTCTTCGCTGTTATACATCACCAGTGCCGTCTGTCCGCTGTACTCCAATGTATCGGTCTTTAACACCAGTACTGTGTCACCGTCCAGATACATCGGGTACATACTGTCACCGCATACCCGCAACACAAAGTAATCCGACTTCGGTCGTCCGTGCAGGAAACTCACGGGAATATCCACCGCATCGCCGTCCCACACTTCTTCTGCCAAATGCTCATACCCGGCCGCCACTTCACCGATCACGGGAAAGGTGACGTACTCCTCTGTCACGTAGGGGGTGGGGAACGCACCCGAATGCATGGCATCGGTCTTGCCGAGCAACCACGCCATATCCACGCGCAACACGCGCGCCACCGATTCGATCACGGGCAATTTGATGTTTTCGATCTTGCCTTTTTCATATCGCTGAATGGTGGAAAATGCCACCGACACCTCGTCGGCAATATCGGCCAACGTGAGCCCCAGTTGTTTGCGGCGTTCTTCCATACGTGCGCCAAGCAGTTGTACGTCCAATTCTTTCACACCGATCACTCCTTACGGAGGATAGTATACCACAATATTTTGCACAATGCAACATATTTTTGCAAAAAGCAAACAGCCGTATCGCGATCAAACAGATTGCCCATCACGTCGCACAAACTCCCACCGCATATCGCCGCCGTAATCGGTGTCACTTGCTGTGAAAAAAACACGAAAGAGATCAATGCTCTTCCGTGCTTTTGGCATTATCCTTTTTTAGCACCACCGCGGTGCGGGCAGGGAGATAGAGGTAAAATCCGTTGTCCCCCTCGTGACATTCGGTGTGGTAACGGTAGGTCTTGTCCACGCGGTCAAAGCCGCCGAAGGTGCCCTCATCGGTGGTGAGCAGAACGTCGTATGCCGACGGGGCGTTCACGGAGATCCACAAGTTTTCTTCCGAACGGGTGGGGTGGAAGTTGAAGGCGAAGATCACGTCGCCTTTTTGATACACCATCAAATTGTGGTGGTTGTGATGCCACAGCAATTTGGCTGTTTTGGAAAGCAAGCGTTCACGCCGCAACAGCGCGATCATCGCACGGTCAAACGCACGGAGCTGTCCGTACCGCAACAACTCGTTGTCCGCCAAACTCCATTGACGGCGACAGTAATGATAACTCCATCCGTTACCCTCACGCGGAAAATCGATCCATTCGGGATGTCCGAATTCGTTGCCCATAAAGGTGAGGTACCCTTCGCCTGCCAGGGTGGAGGTGATCAAACGGATCATCTTATGCAATGCCATACCGCGGTCGATCACGGCACTTTCACTCGCCTTGTTCATATGGGTATACATTTCAGCATCGCACAAGCGGAACATAATGGTTTTGTCGCCTACCAAGGCTTGGTCGTGGGATTCACAGTATCCCACCGCTTTTTCCTTGGGACGGCGATTCGTCAACTCATACCACAGCGTTCCCATATCCCAATCTTGGTCGACACGCTCTTTCAGCCACTTGATCCACAAGTCGGGCACGCCCATGGATAAACGGTAGTCAAATCCGATGCCGCCGTCTTTGATGGGCAGGCACATTCCCGGCATCCCCGACATATCCTCCGCCACGGTGACGGCACGGGGATTCACGGTGTGGATCAGTTCGTTGGCGAGTTGCAAATAGGTGATGGCCTGAACGTCGGTGTTGGGGGAGAAGTACATCCCGTAATCGGTGAAGGCACTGCCCAACCCGTGATCGTGATACAGCATGGAGGTCACGCCGTCAAAACGGAATCCGTCAAAATGGAAGATCTCCATCCAGTATTTCAGATTGGACAGAAGGAAGTGCAACACTTCATTTTTGTCGTAGTTAAAGAGCTTGGTTCCCCATGTAGGATGATCCCCTCGGGGCCCTTCGTGGAAGAACTGATAGGAGGTGCCGTCAAACTGCGCCAACCCTTCTTCGGTATTGCTCACCGCGTGGGAATGCACCACATCCAACAGCACGGTAATGCCCATGCGGTGGGCGGTGTTGATGAGGTCTTTCAACTCCCGTGCCGTGCCGTAGCGCGACGAAGGGGCAAAGAAGTTTGACACCTGATACCCGAATGACCCGTAATACGGATGTTCCATTACCGCCATGATCTGGATGGTGTTATAGCCGAGCGTTTTTACACGCGGCAGAATGTGCTCGGTAAAGTGGGGGTAACTGCTCACTTCACCCGTTTCGCCCGCCATGCCGATGTGACATTCATAAATCAGCGGATGTTGTGCAGGCTTAAAGTCCTTGTCCGTCCATTGGTAGTCGTCCCACAGTGCATCGTCCACTTCGGCGCACCACAGGTAGGTCACGGGATCTTGCACCACGCGCGTGGCGTGGGTGGGAATGCGGCGCAACAGCTCGCCGCCGTGTTGCACGATCGCTTGGATCTTTTGTCCCACGGCAAGCGTATTTTCGGGCAAGGTAATTTCAAACACGCCGTTTTTAAGCGCGGTCATGGGGTGCGCGGTGACGTCCCATCCGTTGAAATCGCCCGTCACATACATCGCATCGGCGGCAGGTGCCCATTCACGGTACACCCAACCGTCTGCGGTTTTATGAATACCGAAATAGAGGTGGCTGTTGGCAAAGGACACAAGATCCCCGTCGCCGAGCAGTTGTGACCGCTTGGCGCGATACGCATCCATGCGCAGGGCAATGTCCTGTGCATAGGGTGCGAGATACGGGTCGATCTTTAGAATGGTATATTTCATTATGCCGCCTCCCGAAAAAAATACCCGAGAACGTGTCCTCGGGTATAGTATATCACAAAAAGCAGTTGGAATCAACGGGTTTGTGCGCGCTTCCACGAAGGAATGCCCAAAAGGCACAAAATCGTTCCGGCAAGGCTCACAAACAACCACACGTACAACGTGGTTTCCCAACCCATATTTTCTGCCACCAGCGGAAAAGCAAAGGTGGAGATGGCACTTCCCACGTAGGTGCAGGCATTCAGCACGCCCGACACGGTGGAAACGTTGCCGTTTTTGGCGAGCAACGGCGGAAGAAAGCACACAAGGATGAGGTTTGCACCGTGCATGCAACCGGCAAGCAACGCCGTACAAACAACCGACAAAGCCGCAAACTTTCCGTAAAACAGCATAAGCAGCAGCGCCGCAAGCGTCCCTGTTCCAAAGATCGCACCTGTACAGGTGAGCGGATTGTGAAATGCTTTGCGATACAAAAGACCGGCCAGCCACAGCGAAAGAATGCTGAAGATCGGCAGAATCACCCCGGTTAAGATGGCCACTTCTTCGTCTAAGCGGAAGGTTTCCGCAACAAACGAGGGCATCCACGTGGTAATGCCGTCTCGAAGAGTTCCTTGCAACACGATGGCGACCATGATAAGTATCAAAAGCGGCGAGAAAAGATCGGATGTACGGTTGGTACTTGTTGATCTTTCACGGGGAGAGAGCGGAATGATGGGGCACATCTTCCACCACAGCAGAAGCCCCAAAACACCGCACAGGGCAGCGGCAAAAAACACACTTTTCCAGCTTGCCAGCAAGATAAGCAGAGGTGAGAACAGATAAATGGTAATGGTTCCCACGTTAGCGCCCCACGACACTTTCGTACAGTTGCGGTCATAATCCTCTTTTTCAAGGGAGGTTGCCAACAATTTGATGATGGGCGGCCACATAAACGCTTGAGCAAATCCGTTCACACACCATACCGCCGCCATCCAAAACGGGGAAGAGCAAAAGGGGATGATCACGTTCATCAGCGATGTGACCACCAACCCAATGGCCACCAAATAGCGCGGTTGCACGCGGTCACCGAAAATGCCGCTGATGATTTGCCCTGTACCGTAGGTGATAAAACTGCCGGTCAGCGCAATGGAGAGCAGGGATTTTGAATATCCCGTATCCGCTACCATCTCGGCAACAATGGCGCCGAAATTGGTGCGCGTTACATAACTGATAAAATAGGTGATGACGCACAAAAACACAAGGCGTCGCACAGAAGATGATTTCATTACATACTCCTATTCTTTCAAAAACAGTTGCCGCAGGTGGAATATCCCATACCGAACAATTCCTCCAGCGTACCGATGAACTCTTCGCGGTTATGTGGTTTGATGCTCTTTGCCGAAGAGCAATCGGGATAGTGAATCTTCTTGGTGTTGGTATTCAACACGTAATTCTCGTCGTTTTCATGGGCAATGGTTGTGGTGGTCGCGGTTGTCGTTGTGACGGTGGATTCCGGTGCGCTTGCGCCATCGGCGTAATGCAACGTCACACCGGGTTGCACGTTGTGGCAAAACACGTTAAAGCAGATGCCTTCGCCGCCGTCTTCCACCGAGTACGCTTCGATCTGCACACCGCGTGCCACCAACTCATTTTGGTAAAACCACGGGGTGATGCGATACATCACGTGGTTATCGGTTTCACGGATGTAGTCGGCCACCATATTTTCAAACGGCAACATCCCTTCGGTGTTCATATACCGTGTACCTGTGATGAGGTTGCCACGATTCGCATCCTCACCCGACAACTGCCAGCCAATCAAATGACAGCGATTGTAAAGGTATTTGCCGTCCACAAAGTCATATTGCGCCTGCTTCCAGCCGCTGGGTTTGATACTGCTGATGTTGCCGCGCTCACCTGTGGGCATGAGTGCCGTGCCACAGCAGGCAAACGCCGTGCCGCACCGCCCGAGTGAGTCCAAATTGCTGTAAAGTTCAAATACTTGCGTCGTGATCTCGTTAGCGGTGAAATGCGGCTTGCCGTCCAAAACGATCGAAAAGATATCCCCTTCATACGACGGGATGTCCGCCCACGTGGCGGCACGGTCGCTTATATATTCGTTGAGCACGGGGACGACCGTTGTGCCCGTAGTCGTGGTGGTTTCCTCGCGTGTGGAGGTCGTGGTACCGTCGGTCGCAGTCGTGGTGGTTGCGGCAACGGTGACCGACGTTGTGATGTCTACACCGGGGGAGGTGGTGTTTTCACCGCTTTCGGGGGGGGCTGCCTCGGTGCAACCGCCTGCAAACAGTAGGACAAGAACAAGAAGAAGCGCTGCTAAACAGCGGTTCATTGCATCCCCTCCTTTTGATAGACCGTTTCGGTGATCTTCTCGTGTGAATGACCGACAAACTCGGTCTGCGCCGTCTGCACAAACCCTTGGGCCAAAAGATCAACGGTCCATTTCACGTCCGAGGGGTAGTGGCGATTCCAGTTGTAAAGGATAACCCCTTCACAGTTTGCGAGGTCAAACCCTTTGTCCTCCACGAAGCAGTAGTCGCCTGCACCTGCCTTTTCGGCGTAGTTGTCATCCACCGTGAAACCACCGCCTTCGGTGAATTGCTTGGCAGAATACCCACTCATCCACAAGGTGTGTCCTGCGGTGAGTGCCAGCACCCGTTCGCGCAGTACGCGGTCTTGGCTCTGGCGGCGTTTCATAAACATGCGACCGCCGCGTTCGTCCAAGCAGAAAATGTAATACACAAAAATCACCAACCGTCATTTTGTCACGTGTAGTATAGCACAGATGAAAATGAAAGTAAAGTGTGTGGTTAACATAAATGGAGAAAAATAGTAAATTTTTTTAGAAAGAAGGTGTGCGTACGCGGATTGCCGCGTTGGTGGAAAACACCGTCGGTCGGCATGGTGTCAGGTGTGAACACGGATGCGGCGAACATAGCTGTCATT
>JAZONO010000155.1:0-6807 GCA_045654545.1 Acutalibacteraceae bacterium | reverse complement strand
ACACGAACTCTCGATAGACTACCCCTCCGGATTCGCCTTTGGCGAATCCACCTCCCCTTGTCAGGGGAGGCAGGGGAAGAATTCCATCTCCAATCCCCATTCGCAACTCCCATAAGGTGGCGGTTTTTTGTTCAAAATGCGGTGTTGCGGTATTCCACCGGTGTGACACCGACGGTCTTTTTAAATATCTTGGAGAAATATTGAATGTCCACCACACCGCAATACAAGGCGATCGTTTGCACCTGCAGATCGGTCGTGCGCAACAGCTGACAAGCCAGTTGTATTCGCTTATCGCGGATGTAGGAGGAGAGGGTTTGCCCCATTTCACGGTGAAACACCGCCGAAAGATAGCCGGCGCTGACGTTCAAAGAAGCGGCAAGCGAACGAGGGGAAAGTTCGGCAGACAGATCGTGTCCGATCAGCAAAAGGGCATTTTTCACAACGGCAGAAACACCGTGTACCGCCTGTTCGCGCACCAAGCGGCAATACGAACGAAACATTTCCTGCATCAGGGCGGTTTGTTCATTCAGCGCGGTGAGATCCTCGATTTTTGCGGCAAAAAGAGAGGACAGCCGATCCAAGTGCAGAGGATGCACGCCGCCTTGCTCTGCCGCTTTACGCAGCAGGGTGTTCATAATAATGCTGTAATTTTTAGCGTTGCGTAAAGCATCGGTCAATCGCTTTTCAAAAAACTGGTTGTTCAAAGAACCGAACAACTCTGTTCCCATGTGTTCTTGCCCTTGTGACACAGCACGGATCATGGCGTTTTCGAAGGCATAGCGCTGTTCCATGGCTTTGGCGTTCAACAAAACGTCATTTTTGTCGGTGTCGGATATGGTCGTTTGCACCGTGGTGGTGGCGTGGCGATCCACAATGGGGAAGGAGGGGTCGTCAAACACGTGCTCGCAAAAGGTGGTGAACAGAACAAACACGGGATGATCCACCGAGAGCACCGTCAGCGAACGGTAGTATTCGTCCAAAAACTGCTGTTTTTGCGGAGAAATGCCGTTTTCCTCGGCGATGGTCAGCAGTTGTGCCTGTGTCGGCATAGCGGACAGATACGGCCCGACACACAGCACACGTCCTGTGTCGTCCGGCAACGACAGACACAGAAAACGGCGGTCAAAGGAATCGGTGAAACGGTACACGGTGTGCGGTTGCAAAGACAGCGCCGTGCCGCGCAGGACGGCACGCTCGGAAAACAGATCCTCAAACGTCACGGCAATGGACGAGGATGATGTGGTCTCTTGCCATTCCACCGCCGTGAGCAGAGCAGAAGGAACGTGGCAACGGTGCAAGGATTCGCACAACAGCGACAGTTCGCTTGCATGAAACATAGCGCACCCACCTTTCACAAAAAATCCAAATGTTATTTGAATCATACCATACTTTTTATGGAAAAACAATGACCAAAATACGGAAAATATCAAAAAAATACAAAATATGATGAAAAAAATACTAACAAAACACATTGAATCTACTATATACTGTAACCGGCGAAAGCTGTTCGGCACCCAAATATACAGTGAAAAGAGGAAACAAATATGGCGAAAAAGCCCGTCCAATTGGACGCCAACGGACACCGTAAGTTCGGTATGCGCGACTGCCTCGCGTATGCAGCCGGCGACCTCGGTTGCAACATGAGTTTTGCACTCAAGAGCACCATGGCCATTTTCTGGACCCAGTTCATGAAGATGGATCTGTGGTATGCCCTGCTCCTGATCGTGGTGCAGGTGTGGGATGCCATCAACGATCCGCTGATCGGTTCGATCGTGGACGCCGATAAGCATCAGTACAAACGCAACAAGTTCCTGACCTACATCTGGGCAGGTTCGATCGGCTTGATCGTGGGCGGCGCGTGCTGCTTCTTGCCCTTCCCGGCCGCTCCCGTGTGGGCAAAGGCGATCATCTTCATCGCCGGTTACGTGGTGTGGGATGCGTTCTACACCGTGGCAAACGTGCCCTACGGCTCGCTTTTGTCCCTCATCTCCAACGACGTAAAAGACCGTGCTTCGCTGTCGGCGTGGCGTTCGGTCGGTTCCATCTTCGGCAACATGTTGCCGATGGTGATCCTGCCCTTCATCATTTACGACAGCAACGATAACCTGATCGGTGAGCGCGTGTTCATTGCGGCGCTCATCATGGGTGCGCTCGGCTTCATCTGCTTCCAGTTCATGATCCGCAACACCGAGATCCGTGTGGATACCTCGGTTGCGCTGAATGAAGAGGCGCCGAAGTTTAACGTGTTCAAAGCGTTCGGCAACTTTGTGAAGAACCGTCCTGCTGTCGGTGCTACGGTGGCGGCGATGGGTATGTTCATCGGTATGCAGGGTGCGGCCACGGCGGTTACGGTCGTGTTCCAGTCCTACTACAACAACGTGCAGATCTCGGGTATCGTGCAGTTGTTTGCCATGATCCCGATCGTGGTGTTCACTCCCTTGGCGCGTAAAGCGGTGGCGAAGTTCGGCAAAAAGGAACTCGCAACCTTCGGCTCCATCTGCTCCATCGTGGCAGGCTGCGGTCTGTTCGTTGTGATGCCCAAAAACACCAACCTCGATCTTGTCGTCTACATCGTTTGCCAGCTCGTGTTCTCGCTGGGTCTTGGCATCTATTCCACCGTGTCGTGGGCAATGATGGGCGATGCGATCGACTACAACGAGTGGAAGTTCGGCACCCGTGAGGAAGGCACCGTGTACTCGTTGCACTCCTTCTTCCGTAAGTTGGCGCAGGGCATCGGCCCCTCGCTTGTGCTGATCATCATGGTGGCGTTCGGTTACGTCGGTGCCAACGAAGGCAACCAGACGTGGGCGGTGGCACTGAACATGCGCTACATCGTGGCGGCAACCTATATGTTCTCGGCGATCCTGCAGTTCATCGGCTTAGGGTTGATCTACAACTTGGATAAGAAGACCTTGGCGGCCATGAACCGTGACCTCGGCCGTGAGGAAGAGGCGGAAGAACTCGTCGCTACCGAATAAGTTTGCTTTGCGGAAATGTTCGGTCGTGACTGCACGGCCGAACATTTCTTGTAAATTTCCAAAAAATTTATATTTTACATCTTGAAACGGTGTATAATGACCTTGTGATTTTGCAAACGGAGGACAAATATGAGACAAATTATCAACTGGAATGAAAACTGGCTGTTTTTGAAGGATACGGCCGACGTTACGGTGAGCGGCGGCGAGGCGGTTTCGTTGCCTCACACCTGGAACGCGACCGACGGACAGGACGGCGGTAACGACTATTTCCGCGGCACCTGCATCTATAAAAAGGCGCTTGCCAAAGCCGACCTGCCTGCGGCAGACCGTTACTTCCTTGAAATCAAAGCGGCGAACTCTTCGGCGGACGTGTATGTGAACGGCACTTC
This sequence comes from Acutalibacteraceae bacterium, assembly GCA_045654545.1. Lineage (GTDB taxonomy): Bacteria > Bacillota > Clostridia > Oscillospirales > Acutalibacteraceae > SIG588. Next base: position 3,440 of record JAZONO010000155.1, on the reverse strand, counting down.
GCTTGCGCACCACGACGGTGGCTATTCCATCTGGCGTGTGGACATTACCGATGCACTCGACGAAGAAAACGAGATCGCGATCGCAGTGGATAACGCCCCGAACGAACAGGTCTATCCGCAGATGGCGGACTTCACCTTCTACGGCGGTCTGTATCGCGGCGTGAACATCATCGCCGTGCAGGACACCCACTTTGAACTCGCCTATTACGGCACTTCCGGCTTGAAGGTCACCCCGAAGGTGAACGGGGTGGATGCCGACGTTGAGATCGAAGTGTACATCGCAAACGCGGCACAGGGTGACGAAATCACCTATACCGTGACCGACCGTGAAGGCAACACGGTGGCGACCGCCACAACGGCGGACACCAAGGTCACCTTGGCGATCCCTGCGGTGCATCTGTGGAACGGGCGCATTGACCCGTATCTCTACACCGCCAAAGCCACGCTGTCGCGCGGCGGCGCGGTGCTGGACGAAGTGTCTGCACGGTTTGGTTGCCGCACCTTCGCCATCGATCCCGAACGCGGGTTTATTTTGAACGGTAAGGACTATCCGTTGCGCGGTGTGTCCCGTCACCAAGACCGTTTGGGCATCGGTAACGCGTTGTTGCCGGAACACCACGCGGAGGATATCGACCTCATTATGGAAGTCGGCGCCACCACCATTCGTTTGGCGCACTATCAGCACGACCAGTATTTCTACGATCTGTGTGACGAAAAAGGTTTGGTCATCTGGGCGGAAATTCCGTATATCTCGAAGCACCTGCCCGGCGGTCGTGAGAACACTATCTCGCAGATGAAAGAACTCATCGTGCAGAACTATAACCACGCATCCATCGTGGTGTGGGGTCTCTCCAACGAGATCACCATGAGCGGTGCGAAAGATCCCGATCTGCTCGATAACCACCGCGTGCTGAACAACATGGTGCACGAGATGGATCCCACCCGTCTCACCACCGTGGCGTGCGTGTCGATGTGCGGCATGGACGAAGAGTACGTGCACATTTCGGACGTGGTGTCCTACAACCACTATTTCGGTTGGTACGGCGGCGACACCTCGATGAACGGCCCGTGGTTTGATAAGTTCCACGCGAAGTATCCGAACAAGCCGATCGGTGTCAGCGAATATGGTTGTGAAGCGCTGGACTGGCACACTTCCGATCCCCGTCAGGGCGACTATACCGAGGAATATCAGGCGTACTATCACGAGGAATTGATCAAGCAGTTGTTCACCCGTCCGTACATCTGGGCGACACACGTGTGGAATATGTTTGACTTCGGTGCGGATGCCCGTGCGGAAGGCGGCGAAAACGGACAAAACCACAAGGGTCTTGTCACGATGGACCGTAAATACAAAAAGGATGCGTTCTATGCCTACAAAGCGTGGTTGTCGGATGAACCGTTCGTGCATTTGTGCGGCAAGCGCTACATCGACCGTGTGGAGGAGACCACCCGTGTGACGGTGTACTCCAACCAACCGGAAGTGGAACTGTTTGTGAACGGTAAGTCGCTGGGCAAAAAAGCGGCAGACGATCACTTCTTCTACTTCGACGTGCCGAACGTGGGCGAATCCACCGTCACCGCGGTGGCAGGCGACCTCAAAGACGAGGGCACTATCCGCAAGGTGGACGAGATGAACCAGGACTACATTCTGAAAGAGAAGGGTGCGGTGCTCAACTGGTTCGATGTGGAAGCCCCCGAAGGACGTTTCTCGCTGAACGATAAGATCTCCGACATTATGGCGACTTTCCGCGGTAAGCTGTGGTTTGCCAAGGTCGGCTTGAAGATTAAAAAGGCGATGGGCGGCAATGGCGACGGCAAGAAGAAGGAAGCAATGGGCTTTGAACTGTCGGAAGATATGATGCAGATGATGGGTGGCTTCACCGTGCTGCGACTCACAAGTTTGATCGGCATGATGAACATTACCTTCACAAAGGAAGATCTGCTGAAGATGAACAAGCAGCTCAACCGCATCCGTAAGCCCCGCAAGTAAAGACATCTTTACGGCAAGCCTTTCTTTTTTGAAAGAAAGGCTTGCTTTTTTTCGAAAATGTGGTACAATAAACTACGGTCAAAAGGGAGTAGCCGGCACGGTATTTTCGTGCGGCAGACGGCGTCAATACGGGCGAAAGCTCCGCTGTCGGTCTGAAACGGCAAGACTTTTACCGTGACACACCACGGTAAAAGTCTTTTTTGTTCCCTTGCAAAATCGTAAAAAGAGAGGTTGTTTATTGATGGAGATCATCGAAAAACTCGGGTTTCTCGTCACGAACGTCAGCGCGTTGGCGGATTGGCGTTACATCGTGATGTGGATCATCGGCGGCGTGCTGATCTATCTCGCAATCCGTCACGATATGGAACCCACCCTGCTGTTGCCGCTCGGCTTCGGCACCATTCTTGTGAACCTGCCGTTTTCGGGTGCGATCGGCGAACATGGGCCGCTCACGACTCTGTTCAATGCCGGTATCGCCAACGAACTGTTTCCGTTGATTTTGTTCATCGGTATCGGTGCGATGATCGATTTCGGTCCTCTGCTTTCGAACCCGAAGCTGATGATCTTCGGCGCGGCGGCACAGTTCGGTATCTTTGCCACCTTGGTGATTGCCTCGCTGTTCTTTGACATCAAGGCGGCGGCATCCATCGGCATCATCGGTGCGGCAGACGGTCCGACGGCAATTGTGGTGGCAAACAAACTGCTCGGTCCCACCAGTCCCATTACGGGCGCCATTATGGTGGCGGCATATTCGTATATGGCGTTGGTGCCGATCATTCAGCCCCCCGTCATCAAGTTGCTCACCACCAAAAAAGAGCGTATGATCCGTATGCCGTATGCACCGCAAAAGGTCTCCAAACTGACCCGTATCCTGTTCCCGATCATCATCACCATGATCGCCGGCATTGTGGCACCCGAATCGGTGGCACTGGTCGGCTTCCTGATGTTCGGTAACCTCATTCGTGAATGCGGCGTGCTTAACTCCCTGTCGGAGACCGCACAGAACGTGCTGGCAAATCTCATCACCATCTTCCTCGGCATCACCATTGCGTGCCGTATGCAGGCAGAGGAATTCCTGAATCCGGCCACCTTGCTGATCCTCGGTTTGGGTCTGGTGGCGTTCATCTTCGACACCGCGTTTGGTGTGGTGTTCGCAAAGGTGATCAACGTCTTCCTGCCGGAAGGTAAGAAGATCAACCCGATGATCGGTGCGGCCGGCATTTCTGCCTTCCCGATGTCCGGTCGTGTGGTGCACAAGATGGGTCTGAAAGAAGATCCGCAAAACTTCTTGCTCATGCACTCCATTGGTGTCAACGTGTCCGGTCAGATCGCATCGGTTATCGCCGGCGGTTTGATTCTGGCGTTCTTTGCGTAAGCAGAGGAGACGCATCCGAACACGCCTAAAACGGCATAATTTCGATGCTTTTCGGCTTGTTGTCGGTGGCAGGCG
>JAZONO010000154.1:0-6171 GCA_045654545.1 Acutalibacteraceae bacterium | reverse complement strand
TCGAAGAATGTAAACGGAGCCGATTTTTTCATCGGCAAGGCAAAAGCGCAGTAGATCCTTGCGGATTTACGAGCATTTTAACACAGCCGAGGGGAAAATCGGCCCGTTAACATCGGGTTCGGATATGCCTCCTCTGCTTATGTAAAAAAGGCTGTGGCAAGGGGCGTTCATTTAGGGAGGAATCGGTTTTTCGCCACGATTTGTCCTGCCTCATTGTCGCCAAATCTTGTAAGACATAGAGTATTACGGCGGTTTGTCGACTTCGAGGGCAGAACAAATCGTATGGCTACAAAACGGCGAAGCCCCTAAAACAAGAGATTTTTTGATGGAAGAAAAGGAAAACCGCCACGGTAACGCTTCAGCGTACCGTGGCGGTTTGACGCATTATACCGCAAAAAATCCTTGTTTTAGGCGAATAATCCCTAAATGAGCGCCCCTTATGCAGCCTTTTTTCTTGCGTTTTTTCAATTAATGTGCTATGATAAAATAAATAATGACATAAGGATGTGTTTGAATGATCGCTTTGGCGTGTGACCATGCCGCACTCGGCATGAAAAAAGAAATCATGAAATTGCTTGACGATATGGGGCTTTCCTATAAAGATTTCGGCACCTATACCGAGGACAGTTGTGCCTATCCCGTGTTCGGTGCGCGTGCGGCGCGTGCCGTGGCGGCAGGGGAGTGTGATCGCGGCATCGTGATCTGCGGCACGGGCATCGGCATCTCCATTGCGGCAAACAAGGTGAAGGGCATCCGTTGCGGTTTGTGCAGCGATCCGCTGTCGGCAGAACTCACCCGCCGTCATAACGATGCGAATATGCTGGCATTCGGCGCACGCATCGTGGGCCCCGAACTGGCCAAAAGCATTGTGCGTGCGTTCTTGGAAACGCCGTACGAGGGCGGTCGCCATCAAGCACGGGTGGATATGTTGGCAGCCATCGAAAACGGCGAGGAAGTGGAATAATTGAGGAGGATACAACCATGACGTTTGAACAGGCAAAGCAGGTGACCGCACAGTACGGTCAGGAGCATTTGTTGCGTTTTTGGGATGAGTTGAACGAAGGCGAGCGTGACTCCCTTTTGGCGCAGATCGCGGCGGTGGATTGGAGTTTGCTCGCGCTGGTGGAAGATCAAACTGCCGTCACGGCAGAACGCGGTCATCTGGAACCGCTCGGCGCGTTGGAAATCCCCGAAATCAATGCCCGTCGTGACGAGTTTGAAGCACGCGGCATCGAAGCGCTGAAAGCGGAGAAGGTGGGCGCGGTGTTGCTCGCAGGCGGTCAGGGCACACGTCTCGGTTTGGACAAGCCGAAGGGCATGCTGAACGTCGGGGTCACGCGCACCTTGTATCTGTTCGAGCGGCTCATCAACAACATTATGGACGTGGTGAACCGCACGGGCGCGTGGATTCCGCTCTATATTATGACCAGCCAAAAGAACAACGACGACACGGTGAATTTCTTCACCGAGCACAACTTCTTCGGCTATCATCCCGATTACATCCGCTTCTTCATTCAGGAGATGGTGCCGTCGGTGGATTACAACGGCAAGATCCTGATGGAAGGCAAAGCGCAACTGTCCATGTCTCCCAACGGCAACGGCGGTTGGTTCCTCTCGCTTGCCAAGGCAGGGTACCTCGACGAATTGAAATCCCGTGGCGTGGAATGGTTGACGGTGTTCTCGGTGGACAACGTGTTGCAACGCATCAACGATCCGTGCTACGTGGGTGCCACCATTCTGTCGGGTTGCGATTGCGGTGCCAAAGTGGTGCGCAAAGCCGCTCCCGACGAGCGTGTGGGCGTGCTGTGCTTGGAGGATGGCAAGCCCTCCATTGTGGAATACTATGAGATGACCGATGAAATGCTCACCTCCCGTGAAGCAAACGGCGATCTCAGCTACAATTTCGGCGTGATCTTGAACTATATGTTCCGTCTGTCCACGCTGGAAGACAATATGAACAAAAATATGCAAGTGCATATCGTGGAAAAGAAGATTCCCTACATCAACGATGAGGGTGAGTTGCAAAAGCCGACATCCTCCAACGGCTACAAGTTTGAAACGTTGGTGCTGGATATGGTGCACATGATGAAGGACTGCCTGTCCTATGAAATCGATCGCAACAAGGAATTTGCGCCCATCAAGAATCTGGAAGGTATCGATTCGCTGGTCTCCGCCAGAGAATTGTTGCGCGAAAACGGGGTCGAACTCTAATACAAAAGGGGAGAGAGTATGCAAAAGCAAAGCGGTCTGCCGTATGGGCAGGACAACTTGACGTTGCTCACAGATTTTTATGAAATCACGATGGCGAACGGTTTTTTCCAAGAGGGGAAACAGGATACCATCGCTTATTTCGATATGTTCTTCCGCCGTGTTCCCGATGGCGGCGGTTTCGCCATCATGGCCGGTGTGGAACAGTTGGTGGACTATCTCAAAAACCTCACCTTCACGGCAGAGGACATTGCGTTTTTGCGCAGTAAGAAACTGTTCAGCGAAGAGTTTTTAGCGTATCTTGCGGATTTTCACTTCACCTGCGACGTGTGGGCGGTGCCGGAGGGCACGCCCATCTTCCCGTATGAGCCCATCATTACGGTGCGCGGCCCGGCGGTGCAAGCGCAGTTCATCGAAACAATGGTACTGCTCACCGTCAACCACCAGTCGCTCATTGCCACCAAAGCGAACCGCATTGTGCGCGCGGCGGAAGGGCGCACCGTCATGGAATTCGGTTCGCGCCGTGCACAGGGTGTGGACGGTGCGGTGATCGGTTCGCGCGCGGCATACATCGGCGGCTGTCACGGCACGGCGTGTGCGCTGTCCGAACGGGATATGGGCATCCCGGCACTCGGCACGATGGCGCACAGTTGGATTCAGCTGTTCGGCGACGAACTGGAGGCCTTCAAAGCGTATGCTCGTCAGTATCCCCACTCTTGCGTATTGCTGGTGGATACCTATAACGTGCTGAAATCGGGTATTCCCAACGCCATTCGCGCGTTTAACGAAGTGTTGGTGCCGATGGGTTGCCGTCCAAAGGGGATTCGCATCGATTCGGGCGACATCACCTATTTGAGCCAAAAAGCGCGTAAGATGTTGGATGATGCCGGATTCCCCGATTGTGCCATCACCGCCTCCAACGCGTTGGATGAATACCTCATTCGCGATATGATTCGCCAAAACGCCTGCGTGGACAGTTTCGGTGTGGGCGAGCGGCTCATCACCGCGGCCAGCGACCCCGTGTTCGGCGGTGTGTATAAACTGGCGGCGGTGGAAGAAAACGGCACCATTGTATCGCGTATCAAAGTGAGTGAAAACGTGGCAAAGATCACCAACCCCGGTTTCAAGAAACTGTGGCGTTTGTTTGATCGCACCACCGGCAAAGCGATTGCCGATGTCATCACCATGCACGACGAGGTGATCGATGACACCAAGCCGTATGAGATCTTTGATCCCGAACACACGTGGAAACGCAAAACAGTGCAGAATTTCATCGCCTCCTGCTTGCAACGCGAAGTGTTCCGCGGCGGCGAATGTGTGCATCAACCCCGTTCGCTCCAGGAAATTCGCAACTATTGTCTCGCCAGCGTGGGGGATATGTGGGAAGAGGTCAAGCGCTTTGAAAATCCGCATAAATACTACGTGGACCTTTCGCAAAAACTGTGGGACGAAAAGAATCGCCTGCTGAACCAACATAACACGAAATAACAAAAGAACCCACCGCAACGGGAGTTGCGTTGGTTTCTTTTTACCAAATAAATGGGAGTAAGCGGTATTTCACGCGCGTTTTGTACTCTATGTAACCGTCAAGTCCTGCTTCCAACACCTTTTCTTCGTTCACAATCCGCACCACGATCACGGCGACATACGGTGCAAAACACAGAAGTGCCCACCACGAGCCGAGCACCACGGGAATGGATAAGAACAGCCATATCGTCGCGGCATACATCGGGTGCCGCACCACGCCGTATAACCCCGTGTCCACCACGCGCTGTCCTTCTTGCACTTCGATTATACGGGAGAGATAGGCGTTTTCACGCATTACCTCGGCATAGAGGGCATAGGAGAGGAGCAACACCGCCGATGCTGTTGCCACCGCCCACAGGGGCACGTGTGACCAGCCGAAGCGGTGATCCAACCCTGCCACCGCAAAACCGCCCACAAACAAGAGAGCCGAGGCGGCAACCACACCCTTTTGTGCGGTCTCTCCCTCTTTGGCACGTAAGCGCTTTGCCAACAGGTCGGGCGATTTGATTAAGAGAACAATCCCCAACACCAACATCGGGATAAACAGTAAGCCGATGAACAGCCACGCATTCCCGTAATCCAACCCACCGGCAGGCAAAAAGAGCAACAACCCCACCAGCAACAGCCCTGCCAAAAATTTGGTGAGCGCCGCGATCCACAGTTTCATATAACCGCCCTTTCTCACTTGAAAAATGCCATCAACAGCGTACCTGCCACCATCAAACCCAAGCCAAGCAACGCTTTTGCCGATATTTTTTCCTTAAACACTACGTAGGAAAAAGCGACCGTTACCAAAATGCTCAATTTATCGATCGGCACCACCACGCTGACCACTCCCGTCTGAATGGCATAATAATAACACAGCCAGGAGGCACCTGTGGCAAGCCCCGACAACGCGATAAACAGCAATTCCGTTTTGTCGATGTGTTTCAGTTGGACGTGCTTTTTGCGTGCAAACACAATGCCCCACGACATCACCAGCACCACCGCCGTGCGGATCGCCGTGCCCAGGTTGGATTCTACCCCGGCAATGCCCACCTTCGCCAAAATGGAGGTGAGTGCCGCAAACACCGCCGCCAGCACCGCATACAGCGCCCAGCCGCGTTGCCCTGCCTGTTTGGCGGCTTCTTTCTTTTCCACCATCAACAAGATGCCTGCCGTGAGCACAGCGGTACCAATCAATTTGATGACCCAATGGGAGGTCTCGCCAAAGCAAATAATGGCGAGCAACACCGTCAGCACCGTACCGGATTTGTCGATCGGCACCACCTTGTTGATGTCGCCCATCGACAACGCCTTGAAATAGCATATCCACGAGGCGCCTGTGGCAAGTCCCGATAACACGAGAAACAAGAGGGAGGACGGTCGGATGGACAGCAGTGTGCTCTGCGACCCCACCACAAACACCATGATCCACGCAAAGATCAACACCACCACAGTGCGCAATGCGGTGGCAAGGTCGGAATCGGTCCTTTTAATGCCGCATTTGGCAAGGATGGAGGTGAGTCCGGCAAAGAAAGCGGACAGCACGGCGGCGAGAATCCAAAACATACGCATACCGTCCTTTACAGCGCATAAATTCACCCTCATCATACAGGATATGACAAGTTTTGTCAATTGCTTTCGCACCTGAAAAACCGCCTTTTCACTCTTGACAAACGTGGGGAAATTGAGTATACTATATACTTGTATAATTTTGTAAACGAGGTGCACATCATGGCCAAAGAAAACAAGGAAATTCTTGTTACTGCAGAAGGTCTTGCGAACTTAGAGAAAGAATTGGAAATGCTCAAATCCGTCAAACGTGCGGAAATTGCCGACCGTTTGAAGGAAGCGCGTTCGTTCGGTGACTTGTCGGAAAACAGCGAGTACGATGAGGCGAAGAACGAGCAGGCGATCAACGAAAGCCGCATCGCCGAGTTGGAACAGCAACTCAAAAACGTCCGCATTCTGGACGAGAGCCAGTTGTCGGGCGAACTCGTGCACGTCGGCCTGGAAGTGGAGATCGAAAATGTGGAGACCAAAGAGCGGAAATCCTTCCGCGTTGTCGGTGTGACCGAAGCCGACCCGATGAACGGTAAGATCTCGGATGAATCGCCCATCGGCCGTGCGTTGCTCGGTCACGCGGTGAATGAAGTGGTGGAAGTGATTCTGCCCACCGGCAAGATCGTGAATTATCGGTTGATTTCCATCGCGAAGTAATTGCCCTTTGGAAAGGAAGTTTATTATGAGTGACACTCCTCACACCCCCGAAACGGAGATGACCGAACAACAACTGTCCGAGTTGTTGCAAGTGCGCCGCGATAAGCTTACGGCATTGCAGGAAGCAGGTCAAGATCCCTATACCATCACGAAATACGACGTTACAGCGCAGAGTGTCGATATTCGTGCGAATTACGATGCGAAAGTCGGAGGCCAAGCGGGCTTAGGAAGACA
>JAZONO010000153.1:0-3997 GCA_045654545.1 Acutalibacteraceae bacterium | reverse complement strand
GTTTCGGGCGAGATGGCATACAGCGAGGAGGAACAGTCCACGTAGAGATTGTCGTAGTGATGCAACTGCTGGGCCGCGCGTTCCCACATCGACCAACCGCCGAAATGCGCCCCGATCACGGTAAGCCCCGTGTAGGTCTCCAAAATCGGTTTTAAACGGTTGGGGTTGGAATAATCGTAGCGGTGATCCCCCGTGTGCAACAAAAGCGGCAGACGCCCTTCGCACAGCTCATAGATTTTCAGACAACGGTAATCGTCCAGTTTAAACCCTTGGATGTCGGGGTGCAGTTTCACGCCGCGCAACCCCAGTTCCAGCAGATGTTCCACATCGCCCTTAATATCCGTGCTGTCGGGGTGTAAAGTGCCAAGCCCCGTCATCGTGCCGTTGCTGTTTGCCACTTCCTCCGCAATAAAACGGTTGATGGAAGCGACCTGTGCCGGGGTGGTTGCCACCGATTGCACGATGAAATGGTCGATCCCTGCCGCCGCCCCTTCACGAAGCAGGGTGCTGACTTTGCCGTCGAGATCCATTTCAATGTTGTAGAACCGACCGGTAGCCGCCGCCGCTTTTTCGGCGATCTTATCGGGATAGATATGACAATGGGCATCAATGATCTTCATGTTCTTCCCTACCTTTGCTAACAAAAAATCCCCGTTTGCACGGGGATTTTTCAATCTATTCAGCCCTCGTAGCGATACCCCATGTCGATCGCTTTGAAGTTGGCATCCATCAAATCCTGGTGACGGGCAGACACACATTTTTTCAGACCTGCCATCAGATCCTCATAACTGACCGCACCCGTTTCACGGATGATCTTGCCGACAAGGATCATGTTCGCGAGGGTCGGGAAACCGGCATCCGATGCCATCTGCGTGGCAGGGATATAGTACGCCTTCACGTCGTCGCGTTCCACCTTGCGGTCGATCAGCGTGGAATCCACGAAGATGTAACCGCCAGCTTCCACGGTGGCTTCGAACTTGTCCAGCGAGGGACGGTTCATCACCATCAAAATGTCGGGATTTTCAATAATGGGCGAGCCGACCGGCTCCTCGCTCAAAATGACACTGCAGTTGCAGGTGCCGCCGCGCATTTCGGGACCGTAGGAAGGCAGCCAACTGACCTGACGGCCTTCGGTAAGCCCTTTATACGCGAGGAATTTGCCTGCAAACAGGAGGCCTTGACCGCCGAAACCGGCGATGAGGATACGGTTCGTGCTGCTCATTATTCCTCGCCTCCCTTATCTTTATACACACCCAGCGGATAGTACGGGATCATGTTTTCCTTCAACCATTCGATCGACTGCACCGGCGTTTTGCCCCAGTTGCTCGGGCAGGTGGAGAGCACCTCGACCAGCGAGAAGCCCTTGCCGTCGAGCTGATTCTGGAACGCCTTTTTGATGGCACGCTTCGCGTTGCGCACCTGCTTTACATCGGTCACGGTGACACGCTCAAGATAGGTCGCGCCGTCCAGTTGCGAGAGCATCTCACACACCTTCACGGGGTAACCCTGCGTGGCGACGTCACGGCCGTAGGGCGAAGTCTGGGTGACCTGACCCGGCAGAGAGGTGGGCGCCATCTGACCGCCCGTCATGCCGTAGATCGCGTTGTTGATGAAGATGATGGTGATGTTTTCGCCGCGTGCCGCCGCGTGCACGGTCTCGCACGCACCGATGGAAGCGAGGTCGCCGTCACCCTGATAGGTGAACACCACGTTGTTCGGATCGGAGCGTTTGATGCCGGTTGCCACCGCCGGAGCGCGGCCGTGTGCCGCCTGCACCATATCGCAGTTAAAGAAGTTGTAAGCGGTGACCGAACAGCCGACCGGTGCCACACCGATGGTGCGCCCTTCGATGCCGAGTTCGTCCATCACTTCCGCCACCAGACGGGTCACGATACCGTGCGTGCAGCCGGGGCAATAGGAAAATTCCGCATTCGTCAATGCGTGCGGTCTTTCAAATACGATGCTCATTACGCTTCTGCTCCTTTCACCATGTCTTCGATCTTCGCCAACACTTCGGCAGGAGACATGATCATGCCGCCCACACGGTTGCAAAGATACACGGGTTTCTTGCAACGGGTTGCCAGTTCCACATCCTCGATCATCTGACCCATGGACAGTTCCACCGACAGGAAGGACTTCACTTTGTCCGCCGCGGCGGCAAGCGGAGCCTTCGGGAACGGCCACAGGGTGATCGGACGGATCAAACCGACCTTGATGCCGCGCTTGCGCGCTTCGACGATCGCGTTCTTGGACACGCGCGCCGCGATGCCGAACGCCACGATGCAATACTCGGCATCCTCCATCATGTACTCTTCCCACATCGGCTCGTTCTGCTCAATGAGCTTATAACGCTCGTAGCGGGCGAGGTTTTCAATTTCGAGCTGTTCGGGTTTCAAGAACAGCGAGTTCACAATGTTATGTTCACGCTTGCAATCGGTGCCGGTGACCGCCCACGGCTTATCGTAGGTTTCCACTTCACCGAAATCCAAACTCACGGGTTCCATCATCTGCCCCATCGTACCGTCCGCCAACAGCATGGTGGTCATGCGGTACTTATCGGCAAGGTCAAAGCCTTTCACCGTGAGGCTGGCCATCTCCTGCACGCTGTCGGGAGCGAGCACGATCATGTGATAGTCGCCGTGGCCGCCGCCGCGCGTTGCCTGGAAATAGTCCGACTGGGACGGCTGAATACCGCCGAGACCCGGGCCGCCGCGCTGCACGTTCACGATGAACGCCGGCAGATCGCACCCTGCAAGATAGGACAAACCTTCGCTTTTGAGCGAGATCCCGGGGCTGGAGGAAGAGGTCATCACGCGCTTGCCGGTTGCGGCAACGCCGATCACCATATTGATGGCGGCAATTTCACTTTCCGCCTGCAAAAACACACCGTCGATCTTCGGCATACGCTTCGCCATGTAGGCGGCAACCTCCGTCTGCGGCGTGATGGGATAACCAAAGTAGTGACGGCAACCGCACTGGATGGCCGCTTCCGCGATGGCTTCGTTCCCTTTCATCAACACTTTTTCGGACATATCATTCACTTCCCCTTCCGCTTACTTTTCCACCGTGATAACGCAATCCGGGCACATGGTGGCACAAAACGCGCAACCGATGCACGCATCCTGATCGGTCATCTGTGCAGGATGGTGTCCTTTGGCATTCATCTTATCCTTGGACATTTCCAAAATCTTCTTGGGACACGCCGTGACGCAAAGGCCGCAGCCTTTGCAACGATCGATGTCAAACGTTACTTTTGCCATTCTATACTCCTCCTTATGGTTGCCAATTGGTTTTTTCTTGCAGACGTAACGGGAACAGGTGTTCCACCTTTCCCACAAGTGCGGCGGCAACGGATTCCTCCGCCGTGGTCATCACAAGCGGCAATCCGCACAGCCGTGCCGTTTCTTCGGCAAGCGCCACGCTTTGCAGCACCGTTTCGGGAGTGGTTGCCGCCCCGAGGTTGGTGTTATTGATCAACCCCGTGAAGGGCAACGACCCTGCCGCCTCCACCTCACGTAACACCTCCACCGCATCCTGCGGCGTGGCGGTGAGCGGTCGGCTGAAATTCAGCACCGCGAGCATGGCATAATCGTTTTCCTCTTTGATCGCGGGGGAATACCGCCCGAGTGCCAATGCACCGCGGTCATCCCCACCGACATCCAGCACCGCGTGGGCGGACTTATCGTCCACCACGGCGTACAGTTCACCCGGCAGCGCCGGGACGTCCACGTTGGAGTTGGCAAAGGGCGAGGCAATCATGCGAATGCCTGCCGCTTCCAATTCCTTGGCGCTGTCCTTGGTGCGGAAGTAGGGATTGACGATGTCCAGATCGCCAATGCAGACCTGCTTGCCCTCTTTTGCCAGCGAGATAGCATAATTCACGGCGATATTGGTCTTGCCACTGCCGTAATGGCCGGCAAACAGGGTTAAACGCTTGTGTTCCATAGTTTACAGCTGCTTTCTGATGATCTTGCCGCTGACGGTCTTGGGCAGGGAC
>JAZONO010000152.1:0-5081 GCA_045654545.1 Acutalibacteraceae bacterium | reverse complement strand
CGCCGTGTCGGGGGTGACCGCCATGTTCAGCCGCCCGTCTTCCTTTACACCAAGAATGTTGATGCCGTATTTTTTGCGAATATCCAATTCAATCACCGTGCACCCCTCCCAATCCTCGGGCACGGCCACTTCAAAAATGGCATATTCACCGTCCAACTCGATGTAATCGAGAATATGGTCGGCGGTGTAACGGATCGCCGTCCACGATGCGAGTTCACGTTCGGGATACACCACTTCGTCCGCTCCGTTCTTCAACAGGAACTTCGCGTGCACGTCGTTGGCGGCGCGCGACACCACCATCGGTGCGCCCAAATCTTTCAGCAACGAGGTGACCTGCAACGAGTTTTGGAAGCTCTCGCCGATGGTCACGATGCACAGATCGAAATTGCGCACACCGATCGACCGCAAGAACTCTTCGTTCGTGGCATCCCCGATCTGCGCCCCCGTCACAAACGACAACACGGTGTTCACGCGTTCTTCCACCTCATCGATTGCCAACACCTGATGCTTCAAGTTGCACAGTTCACGGGCAATGTGTTGTCCAAACAAACCGAGACCGATCAACAATACCGATTTCATTATCAGCACTCCTTACCCTACCGTAATATTTTCTTCCGGCAAACGAGATACGTTGCCGCGATTATCCGACAGCGCGGCATAGATCATGGTGAGACCGCCCACGCGACCGAACAGCATCAAGCCGATCAAAATCAACCGCGAGGTCGTGCCCATTTGCACCGTATACCCGAGCGTGGACCCAACCGTACCGATCGCCGACGCAGTTTCATACAAACACGCAAGCAGCGGAATCCCCTCGATGTGGCAGATGGCAATGCCGCTGCCCAAAAACAGAAGGGTATACATCATCAGGATCGCCGCCGCACTGCGGAAGGTATCGTTCGGCAACCGCCGCCCGAAAAAGTTCGCATACTCACGCCGACGGAACACCGACACCGCCGATGAACCAAGCACCGCCACCGTGGTGGTTTTCATACCGCCTGCCGTTGACCCGGGCGATCCGCCGATCAACATCAAGCCCATCATCACAACCAGGGACGGCGCACTCATCGCCGCCAGATCCACCGTGTTGAAACCGGCGGTGCGTGCCGTGACCGATTGAAACAGCGAATACCAAATGCGTGCGCTGAGCGGCTCGTTTCGAAATTCAAACAGGAAATAGTACAGCGCCGGCACTGCAATCAACACCGCCGTCACCGCCAAGATCACCTTGCTTTGCATACGGTAACGGGAGAGGTGCCATTTGTAGCGAAACACGTCCTCCCATGTCAAAAAACCGATACCGCCCAACACAATGAGCAACATGATCACCACGTTCACCAGCGGATGCACCGCAAAGGTCGTGAACGACGAGAAGGGGGCGCGCACCCCCATCAGATCAAATCCGGCATTGCAAAATGCCGACACCGCGTGAAACAGCGCATACCACAAACCGCGCCAAAACCCGAACTCACGGCAAAAGGCAGGTGCCAGCAACAAGGCGCCCACCGCTTCCACCGCAAAGGTCACCTTCAAAATGAATCCCGTCAGGCGCACAATGCCGCCCATTTTGGGGGCGGCGACCGCCTCTTTCATCAAACTGCGTTGCCGCAAGCTGATCTTTTTTCCTGTCAGGCGCACAATGGATGCCGCCACCGTCACCACACCGAGACCGCCCACCTGAATGAGCAACAGCAACACAAACTGACCGAATCCACTCCAATGGGTGGCAGTATCCCGCACGATCAACCCCGTCACACACGCCGCCGAAGCAGCGGTGAATAGGGCATCTGAAAATGGGGTGACCTTCCCGTCACGGGAGGAGATAGGCAACATCAAAAGCAATGCACCCAGCAGAATAACCGCCACGAATCCAAGCAAAATCACGCGAAACGGGGATATCTGAAACGGACGTTTCATCACTTTCATACCTCTCCCCTCCTCTTTCATTCATTATATCCGTCTTTCTTGCAAATTGCAAGAGGTGGGTGGAAGATGTTGACACTTTTTTCATTTTGTGCTATGATTTACTCAAGTAAAGTGTCCTATCTTTGGAGGTGTTTTGTATGTTATCCGTTATTTGTCCCAACTGCGGCAAGGAAGCCCCCGAAACCGCATCGTTCTGCACCGGTTGCGGCACGCGGTTGAACGCGGCTCCCCAACAACCTGTGGCGGAAGTGCCTGCACAACCTGTGGCGGAAATGCCTGCACAACCTGTGGCACCCATGCCCGTGTCCACACCGCCTGCGGCACCGGCACCAACACCCACCCCCGTGCCGTCGACGCCACGGCGCCGCACGCCCATATGGTGGAGCATTCTGCGTTGCCTGTTCAGCATTCCGCTGACCGCGGTGCTCGCCGCCTTGCTCGTGGCCGTCATCCTGCTGTTCGGCATTCGCACTGCCACCAGTGCCAACACGATCGAGCACATGATCAAAGATATCGATATCACCGATGCCGTTGCATCCGGCCTCTCCGAAGGGGGTACCGAATCGCTTGCCGAAGCACTGTATGATGATTATTACGAAGCGGCGATGAACAGCAATGCGGACGTCATCCTCAGCGAAGAGGAACTGGAAGAGTTCTTTGAGGAATCCACCATTGACGATTTCATTGCCGAAAAAGGCGGTGAATACATCTCCGCGCTTTTGACGGGAGATAACTCGGCCAAGATCACCAAAGAAGAACTGCTCGACCTGGTGAAAGACAACGAACATATCATCGAAGAGATCACCGGCGGTGAGACCTTGAGCGATAAGGATTACGAAATGATCGAAAACTTCATCGAAGAGGAGAATCTCACCGAACAGCTGGATATGAAGAACATGGGATTGGACGAGGACTTCTCCGAAGACCTTGAAACCATTCGTTCCGCCTACACCATCGGCTTCTGGCTGGTGATCGGTGCGGCGCTGTTCATTCTTTTGCTGCTGGCGCTGTTCAACCTGCGCGGCCACTTCCTCACCTCGCTGTACAGTGGTATCGCTTTACTCTTTGCAGGCGGTATCGGTATGTTGACCTTGGCATTGCGCTCCTTCGTGCTTTCCGCGGCTCGTTCGGAGACAGACGGGGTTGCCATGAAAATCATTGAACCCGTAATTGAGACGGTATGCCGCAGTTTCTGGATTCCCGGTCTGGTGGCGGCGGTCCTCGGTGTCGGCTGCATTGTGCTCTTTGCTTGCATGCGCATCCGTGCCAAAAAGCATCGTGTGTAAAGCGTAACGCCTTGTCGCAAAAGAACGAAAACGAACAAATTTTCGGAAAAATCGAAAATTTGTTCGTTTTTCTATTGACAAACGGATTTTTTCGTGTATACTGAAATCACAGCAAAACATTTGTTCGTTTTTTGTGAAGGAGGAATCCGTTATGTTGAATATGGTATTTGCTTTGTTGATGGCAGGGATGTTTGTGCATATGTTGGTGCGTGCCAAGATGCCCGAAACACGTCAACTGCTGTGGCTGCCCCTTGCCACCTGCGCGGTGGAGTTGATGACGTCAGGGCTTTTGTCGGTCACGAAGTTTCCCGTGGTCACCTTGTTGCTGATGGTGTTGCGCCTGTCGCTGTTCGGGTTCTGCGTGCTGGCCATGAAGCGTGATGCCGCCCTGGCACGTGCACGTCGCCAAAAGCGCGCACAACTGAAGCGCCGTTTACACGCCGCCCTCAACCCCCTGCACGAAATTCCGGCCGGTGCGGCGGCGATTGCCGCCACCCCCGAAGTGCGCATTGCCTAATTTGCAAAGACCGTTGGTATCTGTAGACACCAACGATCTTTTTCTGTCCCCCAATCGACGTTTCTTGCTTTTTTGTGTTTTGTGCTTGCTTTTCGCCAAAAATATGGTATGCTCTTTAGGGTGAGCAATTAAACCCGAACCCGCCTTCCCAAAACGGAGTTTGGGTTTGACTGCTCACCCTTGGGAGGAATGTGTATGATCGAACATTTTTTAACCGTCGGCACGCAAGTGCTGGTGCTGTTTATTTTGATTGGTGTGGGTGTGATCTGCACCAAGACAAAGCTGTTGCGTGATACCGCCGTGCGGTGCATGGCAGACGTGGTGCTGTATTTCGCCACCCCCTGTATTATCATCCGCTCATTTCAGCGTGAAATGACCCCTGAATTGATGAAAAACCTCGGTATTGCGGCGCTGGCCGTCATAGGGGTGCACCTTTTGGGAATCGCCTTGGCACACCTTTTGTGCCGCGACAAAGATCGAAGCCGCGCGGCGGTGCTTCGCTTCGGCGTGGTGTTCTCCAACGCAGGGTATATGGCAATCCCTTTACAGCAAGCCATTTTGGGGGACGACGGTGTCTTTTACGGCGCGGTGTTCGTGGCGGTGTTCAATCTGGTACTGTGGACCTACGGTGTCGGCGTCATGAGCGGAGGTGTAAAGGCAATGTCCTTGCGCAAGGTTTTGCTGAATCCCGGCTTGATCGGTGTGGCTCTCGGCTTGTGTTTCCTGCTGTGCGGTGTCACCTTGCCCACGGTAATCGCTTCGCCCATCGACCATCTGGCGAATTTGAACACGCCGCTTCCCATGCTCATCATCGGATACTATTTAGCAGGGGCGAACATCAAAGAGGCGCTGTCCGACCGTTCGTCCTACGTCACCATCGGGTTGCGTTTGGCGGTCATACCCCTCATCACGTTGGGGGCGTTGTGGCTGTGCGGTGTACGCGGCACGGTGTTGATCTCGGCTGTGATCGGCGCCAGCGCCCCCATTGCCACGGCAACCACCATGTTCGCGGCAAAATTCGACCGCTCCCCCACACTCTCTGTCAATCTGGTGGTGCTGTCCACCTTGTTGTCCGTTATCACCATGCCGCTCATTGTTGGGCTGGCAGGAATGTTAGGGGGTTAACCGTATACTGTATTAAACCTTGGATATCCACGGTGCCGTAGAACCGGAAGAGGTGGAAGGGGGCGCTATTCCCTATCGCCTGCCGCGTTGCGTGTGGGAACCGCTGAACCATTTGAAAGGGCACGCCCTCACCCCGTGGGTATGGAACTTCGCTTTGTGCTCGAAGGAGAAGTGAACCTCACCCTGTCGGCTGAAACCGTATTTCAACAAGTAAAGAAAGAGCCACC
>JAZONO010000151.1:0-5048 GCA_045654545.1 Acutalibacteraceae bacterium | reverse complement strand
TGTCAACCCCTTGGCTCACAGAACGACATGGCTACGATCCGACTTATGAGAAAACGCAGATGGCGTTGCACGATACCGACGTGGAACGGCTGATGGCGTTTGGTGTGGCAGGGCTTTCGGTGGTGGCAGATTCGCTCAGCGCGATCAAGCACGCCCGTGTGCATCCCGTCAAAGATGAACTCGGGTATATCATCGAGTTTCACACCGAAGGGGCCTTCCCGAAATACGGCAACGATGACGACCGTGTGGACCTGCTCGCACGCGATTTGACCCACGAGGTGATCACCGAACTGCGCAAAACCCCCACCTACCGCAACGCGGTGCACACCCTGTCGGTGCTCACCATCACCTCCAACGTGATGTACGGCAAGCACACGGGTGCCACACCCGACGGTCGTGCGGCCGGTGCGCCGCTGGCACCCGGTGCCAACCCGATGCACAACCGCGAGGAAAACGGGGCACTCGCTTCGCTCAACTCGGTGGCGAAGATCCGCTATGAGGATTGCCGCGACGGCATTTCCAACACCTTCTCCATCACGCCCGAAGCGTTGGGGAAAACCGAAGAAGAACGCATCGACAACTTGGTGGCGATCTTGGACGGATACTTTGCGAAGAAGGCACACCACATCAACGTGAACGTGCTCAACCGCCAGACCTTGATCGATGCCTACGAACATCCCGACCGTTACCCGAACCTCACCATTCGCGTGTCGGGCTATGCGGTGAACTTCCACAAGCTGTCGCGTGAACAGCAATACGAAGTCATCAGCCGCACCTTCCACCAAACGGTATGAGCATCGGACGGATCCATTCCATCCAAAGCATGGGAGCAGTGGATGGACCGGGTGTGCGCTTTGTCGCCTTTTTGCAGGGGTGTCCGTTGCGGTGCAAATGCTGTCACAATCCCGACACGTGGGATCTGCACGGCGGCACGGTATATACCGCCGAAGACCTGGTGGAGAAAGCGGCACGCTATCGCCCGTATTTCGGCAACAAAGGGGGCATCACCCTTTCGGGGGGCGAGCCGCTGTTACAAGCCGCCTTTGTGCGGGACGTGTTTCGCCTGTGTCACGAGCAGGATATCCACACCTGCTTGGACACGTCGGGGTGCGTGTTGAACGACGAGGTGAAAGCGGCGCTGCGCCACACCGACCGCGTGTTGCTGGATTGGAAATACACCGACGATGCCGCGTACCGTGCCCACGTGGGCTGTTCGCTTGCGGCGGTGGACGCCTTTTTGGCATACGTGAACGGGCAGGGCATCCCCGTCACCTTGCGGCAGGTCATCATTCCCACAGTGAACGATACCGAAGAAAACGTGCGGCTGCTCGGTGACGTGGCGCGTCGGCATCCGTGTATCGATACGGTGGAGTTGTTGCCGTTTAAGACCATTTGTCAAGCGAAGTACGATGCGCTGGGCATCCCGTTCCCGTTTGGATATCTGCCCACCCCCACCGCCGCCGATATGGCGCGGCTCAACGGGTATCTTTCGGGGATGTAAAAAAATTTTCAAAAAACTTGAAAAAAGACTTGCAAAGTGCAAGGCAGTGTGGTATAATCGTACAGCCAAAAATATTTTATTTCACACGCAGATGGCAAAGGACGGGGTCGGTGCCGTGCAGGTGCACGGTGGCTTTGTCCTTCTGCGGAGGAAAAACCAAGGAGGAAAACAACTATGGCAGTCGTATCCATGAAACAGCTGCTGGAGGCCGGTGTCCACTTCGGTCACCAAACCCGCCGCTGGAACCCCAAGATGGCGCCCTACATTTTCACGGAGCGCAACGGCATCTACATCATCGACCTGCAGAAGACGGTCCGTAAGCTGGAGGAAGCGTACATGTTTGTGCGTGACATCGCGGCGAACGGTCAGTCGGTTCTGTTTGTCGGCACCAAGAAGCAGGCTCAGGATTCCGTCCGCGAAGAAGCGGAGCGCGCCGGTGCGTACTTCGTGAACGCGCGTTGGCTGGGCGGCATGCTCACCAACTTCCGCACCATCCGCGGTCGTGTGGCGCGTTTGAACCAGCTGCACACCATGCAGGAGGACGGCACGTTCGACCTGCTGCCGAAGAAGGAAGTTATCAAGCTGACCCACGAAATCGAGAAACTCGAAAAGTTCTTGGGCGGTATTAAAGATATGAAGAAGCTCCCGGGCGCGTTGTTCATCGTCGATCCTCGTAAAGAGAAGATCGCGGTGGCGGAAGCGAAGAAGCTCGGTATCCCGGTGGTCGCCATCGTGGACACCAACTGCGATCCCGACGAAGTGGATTACGTGATCCCCGGCAACGACGATGCGATCCGTGCTGTGAAGTTGATCGCCGGCGTGATGGCGAACGCGATCATCGAAGCCAACCAGGGCGAGCAGAACGCTCCCGAAGCACAAGCCGAAGTCGCGGAAGAAGCGGCGGAATAATCCGACTTTAATTGCATATTGATTGAAAGGACTGGATAATCATGGCATTTACGGCGAAAGACGTACAGACCCTGCGTGAGCGCACCGGTGTCGGTATGATGGACTGTAAGAAAGCGCTGTCCGAAACGGATGGCGATATGGAAAAGGCAATCGACGTTCTTCGTGAGAAAGGTCTTGCGAAGGCGGCGAAGAAGGCCGGCCGCATTGCGGCGGAAGGCGTGGCGTTTGCGACCACCTATGAAGACAAGAAAGTCGGCGTTGTGGTGGAAGTCAACTCCGAAACCGACTTTGTGGCGAAGAACCCGCAGTTCCAGGAGTTCGTGGCTGCGATCGCGGACACCGTGGCGGACACCAATCCTGCCGATATGGACGATTTGATGACCAAGCCTTGCGCAGGCATGGAATCGGTGACGGCGGCTCTGCAGGAGAAGATCCTCGTTATCGGCGAGAACATGACGGTGCGTCGTTTCGTCCGCTATGAGGGCGATTGCGTGGCGTATGTGCACGGCGGCGGTCGTATCGGCGTGTTGGTTCGCTTTGAAGCGGATGGCGTGGCGGCGGATGCGTTGACCGAGTGCGGCAAGGACGTGGCGATGCAGATCGCGGCGCTCAACCCGTTGTACCTCTCGAAGGAATCGGTGCCGGCGGCAGACGTCGAAAAAGAGCGTGAAGTGCAGATTGCGCTGATCAAAGCGGATCCGAAGAACGCGAACAAGCCGGAGCAGATCGTCGAGAAGATGGTGGAGGGCAAACTCCGCAAGTTCTTCGAAGAGAACTGCTTGCTACAGCAGGCGTTCGTGAAGGATGGCGATATTACGGTCGGCCAGTACATCGACAACTGCGCGAAAGCGGCAGGCGGCTCGCTCAAACTGGTGGAATTCACCCGTTTCGAAAAGGGCGAAGGCTTGCAGAAGCGCGAAGACGATTTCGCGGCGGAAGTTGCCAGCATGATGGGCTAAAAAAATCACGGGACTGTTCATTGAACGGTCCCGTATTTTTTTGCAAAACGGTTGCCTTTTTCTCCAAAATATGGCATACTGTTATATAAAGGGTAGGCGGACACAGAAAATTTACAGGAAAACCGCAGGAATTTCTTTACATACCGTCAAAAATATAGTACAATATTTTGTGTGAGATAAAAAAAGAGGAGAGGGAACTATGACACCGAAATACAAGCGCGTGCTTTTGAAACTCAGCGGCGAGGCGATGGCCGGCAACAATAAAACGGGATTGGATTTTGATACCGTGCTCACGGTGTGCAAAGCGGTGAAGGAATGCTGCGATGCCGGCGCCGAGATTGCCATTGTGGTGGGCGGCGGCAACTTCTGGCGCGGTCGCTCCAGCGGCAAGATGGACCGCACCCGTGCGGACCACATGGGGATGCTTGCCACCACCATCAACGCGTTGGCGTTGGCGGATGCGTTGGAACAGCTCGGCTGTGAGGTGCGCGTGCAAACGGCGATTGCCATGAACGAGATTGCGGAACCCTACATTCGCAACCGTGCGGTGCGCCATTTGGAAAGAGGGCGTGTCGTGGTGTTCGGTTGCGGCACGGGTAACCCCTTCTTCTCGACCGATACAGCGGCGGCACTGCGCGCGGCGGAGATCGAAGCAGACATCATTTTGAAAGCCAGCATGGTGGACGGTGTGTACGACAGCGATCCCAAGACCAACCCGAATGCGGTGAAATACGACGAATTGACCTTTACCGAAGTGCTGAACAAAGAGTTGAAGGTAATGGATGCGGCAGCGGCTTCGCTGTGCCGCGAAAACGGATTGCCCATTTTGGTGTGCAATCTGGATGATCCGCAGAACATTGTGCGCGCCATCGGCGGTGAGCCGATCGGCACGATCGTGAAATAAGTGTGAGGAGTGCGTGTTATGAAAGAACTGTTTCGTGTAACCGAAGAAAAAATGCAGAAGTCTGTGCAGGGTTTGATGAACGAATATGCCGCCATCCGTGCCGGTCGCGCCAATCCGGCGGTGCTGGATAAAGTGCGTGTGGATTACTACGGCGTGGAGACCCCCATCAACCAGATGGCGGCGGTGTCGGTGCCGGATGCCCGTACGCTGATGATCCAGCCGTGGGATAAGACCACGCTGAAAGCGATTGAAAAGGCGATCCAGACCTCGGATATCGGCATCAATCCGCAAAACGACGGCAGTGTGATCCGCCTCGTGTTTCCGCCGCTGACCGAAGAGCGCCGTCGCGAACTCGGCAAGCAGGTGTTGAAGATGGGCGAGGATTTCAAAGTGTCGGTGCGCGGTGTTCGCCGCGACTCGCTGGAAAAACTGAAGGCGATGAAGAAGGCAAACGAGATCACGGAGGACGATCAGGTGAACGGCGAAAAGAAGATGCAGACCTTGACCGATAAGTACTGCAAGGAGATCGACGACATCGCTTCCGCCAAAGAGAAGGAAATCATGGAACTGTAAGGTTCGAGTAAGCAGTACCGTGTGAAAGCAGGACTCCGCCGCTGTGTCGGAGTCTTACTTTTTAAGCAGAGGAGACGCATCCGAACACGCCTAAAACGGCATAATTTCGATGCTTTTCGGCTTGTTGTCGGTGGCAGGCGACAGCCTTGCCACCTTCGCCGCACCGAAAATCACACGAAATTCCACTCGTTTTAGGTCGAAG
>JAZONO010000150.1:0-1594 GCA_045654545.1 Acutalibacteraceae bacterium | reverse complement strand
AGTGGTGCCACCTGTCGTGGTGGATGTGGGCGGTTTGGTGGTCGTGCCGCCGCCACCTGTGGTAGTGGATGCAGGCGGTTTGGTGGTTGTGCCGCCACCACCCGTCGTAGTGGATGCAGGCGGTTTGGTGGTCGTGCCGCCACCACCCGTCGTAGTGGACGTGGGCGGTTTTGTGGTCGTGCCGCCGCCCGTTGTGGTGGAGATGTTCGGCTTGGTGGTGCTTGTGCCGCCGGAAGGTTTGCCGCCATAGAATTCGTGCGGTGTCTTTTTCTGCGCCGTATACCAGCGATACGGCATGATTACGTCTTTGTTGGTGGTAACCTCGGTGGCAGGCTTCGCTTCTTCGCCGCTGCGCACACGACGTGCGATCACCGCCAAGCGCGCATTGTCAAATTGTGCAATGCTTTTGGGGGTGCAGGTATACAAAATCAGCAGTTCATCGCTTGCTTTGACGTCCACATTAAAGTCATAAAGCGAGCGCGCACGCAGACCGTCCACGTATTTCAAAAACTGATCGTTGTTGGTGAAAGAGGTTGCCTGAATGGAATAGTAATGTTCCAGTTTGGCGTTGGAATCCTGCAGTACCACCGCAAAGATCTTGTATTGCCGTGTATCAAACAGCGTGTCCAACGTGATGATCTGGTTGGCATTGCGCATGTTGTTGATGGAGGTGGCCAGATTATTGAGACTCGCAAACATTTGTCCGCTCGCCATGTTGTGACCGTAGATCACCAAACTCTTGTTGGTATTGCCTGCGGCATTCAATTTGGTGTTGCTGTCAAAGAAGAGCGCCCCGTTTTTGTTGGGGTTGCGGTAAAAGTCGTGGGTGAGGTAATAGTCGTTATCTGCGCTGTACATCACCTCACGGTCGACACCGCAAGCGGAATATTTGAGCCATCCGCGAATGTCGGTGTTGAGATAATAGAGCGTTTTCAAATCGTCGCGGATACCGCTGGGGTATCCGTCCCACGCTTCGGCTTTGGCGGTGAGTTCGGGATCTTGATTGCCGTAACGAATGTCGTGCAATTCCTGCGCCAACGTTTCGTTTTGCTTCGGGATAATCACCGCTTCGTTCAACAGCACCGACAGAGCGCCGACAAACACAAGCAGTGAAACCACCAGCAACAGTTTGCGCGCGATCTCCATGATCGGGTCGCCGTGATAAGGAATCAACGCCTCCAACGGACGGCGGCGCTTTTTCTTTTTGGGGACGTAGTGTTCGGCAATGGTCGCAAGCGACACCACTCCGTCGGGAAGAGGTTCTTCCGCAGGGTTGTTTGTCGCATCGGCGGTCACTACGTCCTCGACAGGAGAGAGACCGTGTTCTTCGCGCTTGCGCAGGGTTTCCACAAATGCCAGCGCATCGTTTACTTCCTCATCGTCAGCCGAAAGCGATTTGTAAAAAGCATCAATCTCGCGTTCGTCCATGGGGCGTTCTCCTTTCTTTGAAACGTTTCTTAAGCAGAGGAGGCATATCCGAACCCGATGTTAACGGGCCGATTTTCCCCTCGGCTGTGTTAAAATGCTCGTAAATCCGCAAGGATCTACTGCGCTTTTGCCTTGCCGATGAAAAAATCGGCTCCGTTTACATTCT
>JAZONO010000149.1:0-14441 GCA_045654545.1 Acutalibacteraceae bacterium | reverse complement strand
GTCTTCGTCCATAACGATCAAACCGCCGGAACCCATCATAGAGCCGATGGCGATCAAGGAGTCGTAGTCAACGGGGGTGTCGATCAAAGAAGCGGGAATGCAACCGCCGGAAGGACCACCGGTTTGAGCGGCTTTGAATTTTTTGCCACCGGGAATACCGCCACCGATTTCGTAAACGATTTCACGAAGGGTAGTACCCATGGGGATTTCCACAAGACCGGTGTTGGTGATTTTACCGCCCAAAGCAAATACTTTGGTACCTTTGGATTTTTCGGTACCCATCGAAGCGAACCAGTCAGCACCCTTCAGGATGATCTGCGGAATGTTTGCAAAGGTTTCCACGTTGTTTTCCACCGTGGGACGGCCGTACAAGCCTTTCACAGCCGGATACGGCGGACGCGGACGGGGTTCGCCGCGGTTGCCTTCGATGGAGGTCATCAACGCCGTTTCTTCGCCGCACACGAACGCGCCGGCGCCCAGACGGATGAACAGATCGAAATCAAAACCGGAACCGAAGATGTTTTTGCCGAGCAGGCCGTATTCACGCGCCTGGTCGATGGCGATCTGCAAACGTGCCACCGCAATCGGATACTCCGCACGCACATACACGTAACCTTCGGTTGCACCGATGGCGTAACCGGCAATCGCCATGGCTTCGATCAGCGCATGGGGGTCACCTTCCAACACCGAACGGTCCATGAACGCGCCCGGGTCGCCTTCGTCGGCGTTACAGACGACATACTTCTGATCCGCCTTGTTGGGAGCGGTGAGCGCCCACTTGCGACCGGTCGGGAAGCCGCCGCCGCCACGGCCACGCAGCCCCGAATCGGTGACACACTGGATGACCTCTTCAGGGGTCATTTCGGTCAGCGCCTTACCAAGCGCCGCATAACCGTCCATCGCGATATATTCGTCGATCTTTTCGGGATCGATGACACCGCAGTTACGCAGCACCAAACGGTTCTGCGACTTGTAGAACGTGGTATCATTCAGCGACACGTTGCCGGCCACGGCATCGTCCGCCTGGTGATCAGGCGCCACGTCGTCATACACCAAACGCTGAACGGGACGACCCTTCAGCAGGTGCTCCGACACAATCTCGTCCACATCGTCCACCGCCACACGGCTGTAGAAAGTGCCGTCCGGATGAACGATAACAACAGGGCCGAGAGCGCAAAGACCGAAACAACCGGTCTGCACCAGTTTGATCTCTTCGGAAAGACCGTATTTCTCGATGCTGTCGGCAAACGCCTTCTGGATCGACTGGCTACCCGAAGAGGTACAACCGGTACCGCCACAAATAAGTACATGTGCGCGAATCATAATGTTACCTCCCTATCCTTAAACGGATGTTTTACAAATTATTTCTGGATCATATATTCCGCCACGGGGGTGCCGCCCTTCAGGTGCTCCTCCACAACGCGAGCCACTTTGTCCGCCGTCATCTTCACGTAGGTGACGCGCTCTTTGCCTGCTTCAAACACTTCCACAACAGGCTCATACTGGCAAATGCCGATACAACCGGTCTGCGACACGGTCACGCTGCCTGCGAGACCCGCTTTGCTGACTTCCTCAACAAACGCGTTCAACACCGGACGAGCACCGGCCGCGATGCCGCAGGTGGCCATGCCGACCACAACGCGCTTTTCGCCGGTACCTTCACGCAGGGCGACCTTGTCCTGCATCTTCGCCTTGATGGCTTGCAGTTCTGCTAATGATTTCATAGGTATATCTTCCTTTCCAATAATGTACTTTATTGATATTGCTCGCGCAAAAACGCTTCAATCCATTGGAGAACCTCATAACTGTTCAGCGGCACGTCCTCCAGCACCGCACGCAACTCGCGGGTATCCATCGCCACCTCGCGTTCCCCCACCGTATGGGTGAAGAGGAAGTCGGTGTCGGGATGCCCTTGAATCAACGTCACCAGTGTTTCCACCACGTCACCGAGTGGTGGACAATCAATGTGCGACGTTACAAACCGTGCCGTCACCACCGTGCCGTGATCGGTGGGGTGTTCTGCTTCCGCTTTGGAAACAACCTCCATCGTGCCGCCCGTCATCTCCGCTTCCAGTTTCAAAAGCGGCAATCCCAGCCCCACCTTACGGGTGGTGCGTGTGGTGTAAAACGGATCGGTCACCCCGCGCACGACCTCTTCAGTCATACCGCAACCGTCATCCCGAATCACCAAGGTCAACGTATCGTGTTCCTCGACCAACAAGATTTCGGTCAGGGTGGCTTTCGCTTTCACGGAGTTTTCGGCAATGTCCAGAATGTTCAGCGACAATTCTTTCATTTCCCTCATCCTCCACGCAAATAGCGAAATACCGCCGCACGGATCGCCTCTTCGCTTTCCTCTGCGACGTCCAGTTCCAAGGCATCCGCCTCTTCCCCAACGTCCCACAGGTAATGGGCATCCGAATCGCACACCACCTGCATACCGTGCAAGCCGTACCGCTCGCGGTATTCTTTCACACGGCCGCCGTCTTTGAACTCCACCGCCGTGAACACAGGGGTGGGCGGCAACATACCCAAAGTGGCGATGATACCGTTTGCCTCACGGTCAATGTGAGCAGGATAGTACACGCCGCCGAAACGGGACACCAACGAGGCCCCCTCTTCCAGCGACACGGTGGTCGCATTGGAAAGCAGGTCGGGCTCTTGTGCAATCGGCTCATCCGCTTCGTTGCATATCCATTGCGCACCGAAAATGTCGGTGCGGTTCGGAATGCGGATGCGGCGACGATCAATCTCCTCGCCAAAGGCGAGAGCATCCTCCAACCGTTCAAAGAGGCACATCATGTGAATGTCCTCGGCGGTGGTGAGTTCCATCCCTGCGATCGGCACGATCCCGTGCTGCCGTGCCGCCGCGAAAAACGACGGGCAGTTGCGGCAGGAGTTGTGATCGGTCAGTGCCATGATGCGCAGTCCTGCGAGCACCCCCATACCAACTACGTTACCCGGGGTGTTGTCGTTATCCGCACAAGGCGAAAGACAGGAGTGGGTGTGCAGGTCGTATGCATAGCGTCCCATGATCAAAGACGCTCGTGCAACAGCACCGCCAGTTCATATGCGGATTTGTCGCACACCAACAGGTTAATACCCTTTTCGGCAGCGGTTTGGATCACGCTGTCGTCGGGTACCACCCCTTCGGCAAACAGCACACAGGATGTATCCGCCAGCGATGCGACCGCCACCACGTTGATGTTGGACATAATGGTGATCCACGCTTCATCGGCACCGGCACGCCCCATGACCCAACTGAGCAGGTCACCGATGTACACACCGCCGATCTCACGGTCGCCTTCGGGTAAAGTCAGCGCACGGCATTCGCCCGTCGCCACCAATTCACTCACCTTCATGCTGTTCACCCGTATCCTTCAAATATTGCGAGAAACTGTCTCGCATAGACAAAAGACAATCGTTTTTGTTCGCCAACCCTTTGATCACGTCTTCCGCAAACGCACGGCAGGTCGGCGCACCGCACGAGCCGCAATCGAAGCCGGGAAGTTCTTTTCGCAGTTTTTGAATATCCGACATCATCCGCATGGATTCTGCCATATTGTCACTGAGCCGCGAGATGGGCTGATAGGTTGGGAACGAATCAAAGAAATAGTTTTCAGGGATATACTTGCGTTCCTCCTCGGAAAGCACGTTTTGCGACACCGGCAGATAACGCCGCAGGGTTTGCAATCGTGCTTTTGCAATGAAGGGGTTTTGCATGGTCAACACACCGCCCACGCAACCGCCGATGCAGGCGTTGAGTTCAATGAACTCCAAGGGAGGAATGTTGCCGTTTTCGATCTGTTCAAGCAGATCAATCACATTGTCGATGCCGTCCGCCGCCAGATAATCTTCGTTGAAGATGGCGGTGGCTTCGCCGCCCGACGATGCCCAGCCGATACCGATCACGCCCGATTTGGAGAGGGATTGGATCTGTTCGGATTTTCCCATCGCGTTGATGAGCAAGAAGTAGATGTCGCTGATGGAAACCACCACGTCCACCTGACTCTTGTAATCCGCAAAGCCGTTCTTTACGTAACTGGCTTTGGCAGGACACGGTGTGATAAAGCACACACCAATCTCATCGTCCTGCAATTCGGGATGTTCGCGTTTCGCCTTTTCGCGCGCCATACGTGCCGCCACCTCCATCGGAGGTAACATCTGCACAATGTTGTCCTTCAAAAACGGGAAGCGCAGACAGATCAACCGCATCACCACGGGACACGCCGAACTGATTGCCGGTTTGCGCACCCCTTCGGTCTTTAAATACTGGCGCGTGTAGGCAGACACCAGTTCCGCCGCTTGGGAGACTTCCACCACATCGTCAAATCCGATGCGTAAGAGACCGTCCAGCACGTAATCCACGTCGTCCAGATTTTCAAACTGACCGTACAGCGTGGGGGCAGGCAACGCGATCTTCCATTTGAAACGATCCATCGCATCCAGTTTGTTGCACACGGCTTTTTTTGCCTTGTGCGGACACACACGGATGCACTCGCCGCAGTCGATGCAACGCGCTTCGTTGATCACCGCGTGGTTATCACGAATGCGAATGGCTTCGGTGGGACAATGGCGCAGGCAGGTGGTACATCCGGTGCACTTTTCCACGTCCAAAAACACGGAATGTCCGTATGTATTCATTTGCCTCACCGCCTATCCTTAAAAATTCACTCGCATGGTGATGCGCGTTCCCTCACCGAGAGTGGACTCGATTTCCATCGTATCGGTATACCGTTTCATGTTCGGCAGGCCCATACCGGCGCCGAACCCCAACGAACGGATGCTATCCGGCGCAGTGGAAAACCCTTCCTGCATCGCTTGCTCGATATCCTTGATGCCGGGACCGTTATCCGTGAGCACAATCTCTACCCCGTTTTCATCCACCGCCACGTCGGCCGTACCGCCGCCTGCGTGGATGACCATGTTGATTTCACCTTCGTACATCGCAATGGACACACGACGGATGGTATCGGGAGAAAGGCCCAGTTGACGCAGGTTTTTCTTCATAATGACCGATGCCTGACCGGCCGAAGTGAAGTTGTCACCATCCACGTCGAAGTGGAACGTTACCCGTTCACTCATGGCGCACCTTGTTCCCCACAAGGCCGTTGCTGTACAAAATACCGCACGCCTCGTACATCCGCTTATCGGTGCAAAGAATCACCACGCCGCTTTCTTTTGCCAGCGCGATCATCTCGTCCGTCGGCCGTTTGGAGCGGACGAACACAATGCAGATCATGTCCATCATCTCCGCCGTGCGGATCACCTGGGAGTTGACCAGACCGGTCATCAACACCGCTTGGTCTTTGACATACGCCAGAACATCGCTCATCATATCGCTGCCGCAGGCGGAGTACACGTGGCGCTCCAACCCGTCCTCGCCGCAGATAACCTCGGCGTTCAGCAGTTCTTTCATCATACGGATCTTCATCGACTTATATCCCTCAAATGCAGATTATTAGTCTTGGTATTTCGCCAGGATGTCGGGAATGTCCTTCACCGTCAAACGGCCGTACACTTCTTCATTCACCGTGAGAACCGGTGCCAAGCCACACGCGCCGATGCAACGGCAGGCGGTGAGCGAGAACTTGCCGTCCTCCGTGCACTCATCCGCACCGATGCCGAGCATTTCGCTGAGCTTATCCATCAAGTCACCGGCACCCTTAACAAAGCACGCCGTACCGAGGCAGACCGAGATGTCGTACTTGCCCTTGGGGGACAAAGCAAACTGCGCGTAGAACGTCGCCACGCCGTACACCTTCTCCATCGGGACATCCATGCCCTCGGCGATCATTTTCTGCACCTCGAAGGGCAGATAACCGTAAATTCCTTGTGCCTCCTGCATGACCGCCATCAAACGACTTTTGTCGTGACGGTTTTCCGCGATTACCTTTTGCAGGCGGGCTTCCTGTTCGGCCGTCCCATTGAAGGGCAACTTACTGATTTTCTTTTGCATGAACCGAATCCTCCTTGTTTTTCCGTGTGCAACGCGCAATATGCCCATTACACACCATTGCACACCATTATATCATATTTATCTTAAATATTCCATAGGCAAAACACAAAAAAAATGTGGTTTTCCAAGGTTTTTTTACCTATTTTTTCGCTTTTCTTCCAATTTTCTGTCGACGGTTGCTTTTTTTGAGAAAATGCGGTATACTGTATGCATATTTTTCCGAAGGATGTGACACCGTGAAGCCGACCGTTTTGTTTGATCTGGACGATACGTTGCTGGATTTTCACAAGGCAGAAGCCGTGGCGATCCGCCGCACGTTGGCGGTTGTCGGGGCTCCTGCCACCGACGAAGTAGCCGCCCGTTACAGCGCCATCAACGATGCGCATTGGAAGCGGTTGGAAAAGGGCGAGATCACCCGTGCCGAGGTGTTGACCGGTCGCTTTGCGCAGTTGTTCCAGGAGTTGAGTGTGGATTTTTCGCCCGAGGATGCGTGGCACACGTATGAAAAGAATTTGTCCGAAGGACATTGGTTCATCGACGGCGCCGAGGAGGTACTCCAAACGCTCCTCCCCCGTTACACGCTGTGCTTGGTGTCGAACGGCACGGCTTCGGTGCAGGACAAACGCATTGAAAGTGCCGGCATTGCGCGGTATTTCGAGCAGATCTTTATCTCCCAGCGCGTGGGGGTCAACAAGCCTGCCGCCGCCTTTTTTGATCACTGTTTTGCCGCCCTCCCCCATCTTAACCGCGACCGTACCGTCATTGTGGGCGACAGCTTGACTTCGGACATTCTGGGCGGTCACAACGCCGGTATTCGCACCTGCTGGTTTAACCCTCATCATCTGCCGTCGCGTGCAGACATCCCTGCCGATTATGAAATCGCAGCGCTGTGTGAGTTGCCACCGCTGTTGAAACGGATTTTCGGAGAATAAAAAAAGACACTTTGTTTTAAAACAAAGTGTCTTTTTTTATTCGTTCGGTTGCCACAAAAAGCGTGAGAGCTCCACGCGACCGTCGGGTGTGAATTCCACGCCGTCTTCTGTTAGCAAACGTTTTTGTTCGTTTTCGCCGCCAAAGGCAAAGGCACGTGACACCTCGCCAAAGCGGTTGACCACACGGTAACACGGAATGGCGGAGGGATCGGGGTTCACGTGCAAGGCATACCCCACCACCTGCGACCAGTGGGGGTTACCTGCCAGCATGGCAATTTGCCCATAGGTTGCTACTTTTCCTTTCGGGATGCGGCGCACCGCGTCATAAATGCGATGAAACGTGTTCTCTTTCATAAAAACAACTCCAACAAAAACACGGCGGCACACGCCGTGACCGATACGGTGAGAAGCCCTGCACCGCGCCACGCCAACACCACACCCACCACCAGTGCCGCCAAGCCCGACCACACACTGCCCGTAGCGGACAAAATGGCAGGAAAGGTCATCACCGCCAAAGTGACGTAGGGTACGTAATACAAAAACGAGCGGATAAAGGGATTTTTGATGCGGCGGCGAATGAGCGCCAACGGCAAGGCGCGGATTAGATAGATCGTCCCTGCCATAATGAGCAGATATATCCAGATGTTGTGTGTCATGCCGTTCCCCCCTCTTCCTGCACAGGGAACAGCCATGCCGCCACCGCCGCGATGACCACCGTGAGCAAAATGATGCGCATACCTTCCGATAAGAACGGCAACAGCGATCCGCCAAAACTGAGTAACATAGACACCACGATCAGCACGGCGATCACGCGGTTTTTGCGTGCAGGCGGAACGATGATCGCCAAAAACATACCGTACAATCCCACGCTGAGCGCACGTACCACGGCAGGGGGCAACAAGTTGCCCATCAACACGCCAAAGCAGGTGCCGCCTGCCCAGCCGGGAATCGCCACCAGCATCGCACCGTAGATATACGACGGAATCAAGCGATCCCCTGCCGCGATGGAAATACCGAAGATCTCATCCGTCACGTCAAATCCGATCAAAAGGCGATGATACAGCGGTGTGTTGGCAGGCAGGTGCTGACTGAGTGCACACGACATCAAAAAATACCGTGCGTTTGCCACCAACATCATCAATGCCATTTCCCAATACGCCCCGTTGGAGGCAATCACCGTGAAGGCGGCATATTCGCCTGCCGATGCATTGCAAAGCAAACTGGACAGCGTGGCTTGCAGGGCGTTCAACCCGGCATTGTGCGCGGTGATTCCCAACGCAAACGCCACCGCAAAATAGCCGAGCGCGATGGGCATACCGTCCCGTATACCACGCCGCAACGCACGTTTGGTTTCGGACATACATGCCGCCTCCTTTCAAGAAAATCCGCCGCCCACAGTTGTGGACGGCGGCATCGGTTTTTACACAGGGTGCACCTTGTTTTCGGCATCCGCGTGGTTACCGTCAATGCCGTATTTGGCATTGCGGCGCTTTTCAAAGAATTTCTCCGCCACGTTACCGAACTGAGCATAGGTGAGGACGTCCTCTTCCTGCTCATACCACTGTGCCATCTTGGCACGCATATCGTCAAGCTCGTCCTTCAACAGGTCGGCAGGACGGCAATCGATCGGCTCTTCGTCACCGATGATCTTCTTGCGGAAGTCCGCATCGATCTGAACCGGCGGTTTACCGTATTCTCCGCGCACCAAACCGCGGAATTCCTTGGTGACCATCTTGTAACGCTCACCCATAATGACGTTGTACACCGCTTGCGTGCCCACAATCTGCGAGGACGGGGTCACGAGCGGCGGATAGCCGGCATCGGCGCGCACACGCGGCACTTCCGCCAACACGTCGTCTAACTTGTCCTCTTTCCCTGCCTGCTTGAGCTGGCTGAGCAGATTGGACAGCATACCGCCCGGCACTTGATAAATGAGGGCGTTAACATCCGCCTTCATGATCTTGGAACTGAGCAGACCGCTTTCGAGGTATTTGATACGCAACGGTTCAAAATCCGCCGCCACTTCGTTGAGTTGCACCAGATCCAGACCGGTGTCGTACGGCGTGCCCTGCAATGCCGCCACCATCGATTCGGTTGCGGGATGGGACGTGCCGAGTGCGAGCGGCGACAGCGCGGTGTCGATCACATCCGCACCGGCTTCCACTGCCTTCATCAGCACCATATCGGCAAGACCGGCCGTGAAGTGCGAGTGCACCTGCACGGGAATCTTAACGGTCTCTTTGAGCGCTTTCACCAGATCATACGTGGCATAGGGGGTGAGCAGACCCGCCATATCTTTGATGCAAATGGAATCCGCACCCGTGTTTTCAAGTTCCTTTGCGTACTTCACGAAATAGTCAATGTCGTGCACCGGACTGACGGTATAGGACATCGCCACCTGCACGTGCGCGCCTTCTTCGGCACGCGCCGCTTTGATAGAGGTCTCCAAATTGCGAATATCGTTGAGTGCATCAAAAATACGGATGATGTCGATGCCGTTTGCCACCGACTTTTGCACAAAATACTTGACCACGTCGTCCGCATAGTGACGATAGCCCAGCATATTCTGACCGCGGAACAACATTTGCAGTTTGGTCTTGGGCATCTCACGGCGCAAAAGGCGCAAACGCTCCCACGGATCTTCATCCAAAAAGCGCAAGCAGGCATCAAACGTCGCGCCGCCCCAGCATTCCAACGAATGGAAACCCACCTCATCCAGCTTGTGCAGGGCAGGAAGCATTTCCTCGGTGGTCATACGGGTGGCAACCAGCGATTGGTGCGCATCGCGCAGGATGGTATCGGTAATTCCAACCTTAGCCATAATTATCCTCCTCAGTTCAGCGTCACCAACAAAGCGCCGGAATCCAC
The DNA here is from genome assembly GCA_045654545.1 of Acutalibacteraceae bacterium. Taxonomy (GTDB): domain Bacteria; phylum Bacillota; class Clostridia; order Oscillospirales; family Acutalibacteraceae; genus SIG588. The sequence goes on along the minus strand of JAZONO010000149.1, from coordinate 4,682 downwards.
CGAATCGCCCTTACGTACCGCCACAGAGCCGATCACGGCATCACGGGGAGCCATGATCTCGTTTTCCATCTTCATCGCTTCGAGCATCACCAACACGTCGCCCTTCTTGACCGACTGACCTGCGCTGACACGCACGTCCAGAATAGTACCCGGCATGGGCGCGTTGACCGCCTCGCCGCCTGCCGCCGCAGGAGCCGGAGCCGCCGCAGGAGCCGGAGCCGCCACGGGAGCCGCCGCATCCGCCGCGACTTCTTCCACCACTACATCGTATGCTTTGCCGTTAACCGTCATATGAAACCGTTTCATTGTACCGTCATCCTTTCTTAATTACGCATCAAAGGCGGATATTCGCGTGCTTGCGCGGCATATGCGTCACACGCTTGCCTGCCAACATAGTCAAGAACGCGATCAATTTTTCACGCATTTCGGCAGGGGCGACCACATCGGTGACCCAACCCTTTTCTGCCGCCGCTTTCACCGCACATTCGGTTGCGGCATATTCCTTCGCCAGCGCCGCACGCTCGGTTTTCGGGTCGGTCATTGCTTTGAGGCGATCCTGCCACAGCAATTCCACCGCCGTTTCGGGTGCCAACGGCGAAACCGCGGCATTCTCCCACGCGAGCACCGCATCCGCACCGGCGGATTTGCCAGCCAACGCGATATACACCGCACCATAGGCACGACCGGTGATGACCGACACCTTCGGCGAGGTGATCTCCGCATACGCCTGCGACAGTTTGGCCGCCGAGGCGAGCGAGGCGAAACCTGCCGCATCCACAAAGGTGATCACGGGGAGCGAGAAGCTGTCGCACAGGCGCACAAAACGTGCCGCCGTGCCACATTCCTCATCCAGCGCATCCGCCGCCAGGGTGACCATACCGCAGGGCGCGCCGTCCACACGAGCAAACGCCGTCACATCGGACAGCTTGAGCAGAGAACCTGCATCCGCCGCCAGCGCCGCCGCATCCCCTTCGCCTGCACCGTTCGCACTTTCGAACACGGCAGGAGATGCCAGGTTGTTCTGCGGCAGATAGGACAGCACTTCACGTGCGGTCTCGATCGCCTTTTTATCACAGCAGACGGTGATGTCCGCCTCTTCCGATGCCGCACCCACCGTGAGGTAGTAATCGGCATCTTCCGCTTTGATGACCACGTCGGCCGCCGCCGCGATCAACGCCGCCGAACCGACACACGCACCGGCGACCACCGCGATCTGCGGCACAACTCCCGCCAGTTCGTGACTGCGATGCAGAATGTCCGCAATGGCATCCATCGCATCCACGCCTTCACCCAGACGTGCGCCGTCGCTGTCGAACACCGCCACCAGCGGCGCACCGTTCTGTGCGGCAAGTTCATACACTTTTGCAATCTTTGCCGCCTGCTCACGGCCGACAGCACCTCCGACCACCGCACGGTCCTGTGCGAAAGCGTACACCGGCACGCCGTCCACATAGCCGAAGCCGGTGACCACGCCTGCCGCCTCGGCCAAGCGATCGGTCTCCACAAACGTATCCGCATCAAACAACGCCACAAGGCGCTCGCGTGCGGACATCACTTCCGTTTGACCACTCATATTGAAATCCTCCCATTTACTGAAACAGGAAGTCAACGTCGCCCTTTGCGCGACGATTAACCCCAATCAAAGTCAGTATACCATCTTAATCACAAAAAAACAACCCCTTTTTTCATAAGAAACGCGTTTTTTTCACAAAGTGAAATAGGGGCGCCACGCATCCAATTGTTCCTTGTCGATTCCTTCAACCACCAGCAATTCGTCCAGCGAACGGTAAAAGCCGTGTTTTGTACGATAGTCGACAATGGCCTGCGCCGTATCCTCCCCCATATCGTCCAACTGCATCAATTCTTCGACCGTGCCGACATTAACAGAGACCGAGAGTTCGCCCGTTGCCGCATCCGTACCGCTTTGATAGGTTAGTGTCGGTGCACGGAGAGGCGGCACGTCCAGCCACGCAAGCAAGGCGACTGTCACAATCAAAACCGCCATTATACCAAACAGCCACCATTCACGCTGTTCGTTTTTCATTCTCTTCTCCCCTTTCGGGCTTATCTCATTCAGTATACACGATATATTTCGCATTTTCAATCTTTACTTTTCGGTCGCGGTATGATATAGTAAAATGTATATTTAGTTTCAAGTGAGGTTTCGACTATGTCTGAACATACCGTTGCTGCCTTGACGGCACAAGCGGTCGCGTTGCAAACCGAAGGCAAACCCGAGCAAGCGCGTGCCACTCTACGTGAGGCGTATACTCTTTCCGCGGAGGAACGCGGTGCGGACCATCCCGACACCTTGACCTTGCTGTGCGATCTGTCGGTGTATGCCGGTGCATTGGCGGATTACGAAGAGGCGTTGGATTGTGCTACCCGTGCCGCCGAAGGACGTGCCGCCGTGTTGGGCGAAACGCATCCCGATACCCTTTCGGCACAGCACAACGCCGCGCACGCGCTGTTTTGCTTGGGTCGTGCCGCCGAAGCGGTGACGCTGGCGGAACACGTGTTGAAACACCGCCCCGAAGGCGATCCGTTGCAGTTGCAGGCAATGATGAATCTCGCCGCATGCTATGGCAGTGCCGGGCGCGTGGAAGATGCGGTGGCGATGTATGAGCGCGCATTGAAGTTGCAAATCGCCCTGCTTGGTGAAAAGCACCCCGAAGTGCTCACCTCCATGCGCGGTCTTATCAACATGTATCACACCTTGGGGCGCACCGAGGAAAGCGTGCGTATGGCGAAACGCCTGTTGGTGCTGTGCGACGAACAGTTCGGCAGTACCGCCGCTGTCACGGTGGAGGCAATGCAACATCTGGCGGCTTGCTATGCGGCACAGGGTAAACACGAAAAAGCCATCAAGTTGCTCGACCAAGCGTTGGAATCCCAGCACCAAACGTTGGGCGAAGGTCACCCCGAAACGGTGGTAACCAAGAACAGCATGGCGGTAAACTACGTGTCGATGGGTCAGCCGCAAAAGGCATATATGCTGTTTGCGGAGATTTTGGAACAGCAAACCAAGTTGTTTGGCGAAGAGCACCCTACCGTGGTGGATGCCCTGCAAAACCTGGCGTTTTGCTGTGTGGAAACGGGGCGCGGCGACGAAGCGTTGCGTTTGTACCGTCGCCTGTTTGACGTGAAAAAAGCGGTGTTTGGCGAAGAAAATGCCACCACCTTAAAAACCATGCAAGATCTGGCGATGCAGTTCTTGATGTGCGGTCAGAAGGAAAAGGGCTTTGCGCTGGCAAAAGATGCGTTGGCACTCACCGAAAAGTTGACAGGCAACGGTTCGCCCGACGCGTTGGCGGCGGCGGAAATACTGGCGGATTGCTATCGCAGTGAGCGGCAGGACGACCAAGCCGCCGCGGTGCTGAAAGAGGCACTTGCCCACACCGAGGGACGTGCGGACGGCCCCGAAACGGTGCACACCCTGCTCAAACTGGCGGCGGTGTATTACGACACCAAGCAGTTTGACGAAGCGTGGAAACTGTCCGAGCGTGCCGCCACGGTGGCGCTGGACGTGTTGGGCGAAGAACATCCCGGCACCCTCAACACCATGAACATTTTGTATAGCAGTTGCGTGCAACTGGAAAACTACGAGCGCGCACGTGAGGTGGCGGAGCGTTGCTTGGCATTGCGTGAAGCCGCTCTGGGTGCCCATCACCCCGACACCATCGCCACCATGCAACACCTGGCAGACATTTGTAACGAGTTGGACAACCCTGCCCGTTCTACCGCCTTGGTGCGTGACGTACTGGGGCGCATGCGCCGTGCCGGTGTGAAGGATGAAAGTGAATTTGAACGCGTGTGGCACAACCTTGCTTACTATGCGTTTTGCGCCGAAGAGTTTGAAACGGTGGTGGAGGCAGGTAATGCCATGCTGAAGATCGCCAAAAAGCACGGCGAGCAGAACTATGCCGTGGCGGTGTCGATGCAGATTGTGGCGGACGGTCAAAACGGCATGGGACGTTACACCGATGCACGCCGCGCCGCCGAAAAGGCGGTGGAGGTGGCCAAAGCCACCGTGCCGCCCGGAGTGGTCATCTCCCCCTTCTATTGCACCTTGGCGGATGCGTGTTTCGGTGAGGGAGATATTCCTGCCGCCCGTGCCGCCGCCGACGAATGCGTGCGCCTTTGCGAAGCCGCGTTCGGCGACGAGGATGACGCCACACGCGATGCACGCCGTTTTGCCGAAAAGTTCCGTTAGGGTGAGCATACAAACCCGAACCCGCCTCAAAGCAGACATTGCTCGTAGTATCTTTTTACTGTAGTTTTGCGGCAATGTCACCGAGAATGAGCACTACGCGCTCATTCTCCCAATATGGATAGAATCCTAAAAAATTGGTGCTTTTTGCTCCGCCCGTTCTTGTAAGGCGGAAGCCTTACTTCGCCCGACCGAAACAAAAACCCTCGAAATCTCCTCGCTTTGAGGTCGTAGATTTTGGGAAGAGCGGATTTTGGTTCAGCCGCGGCAAAAACGCAGCCAATACTCCCATATTGGCGAGTATTTTAACAATGGATGAGCGAAAATCCCCCTTCCCAAAACGGAATTCCGGGTTGCATGCTCACCCTAAGGAGGATCGTTATGCCAATCAAAATTGCCGATAACCTGCCGGCCGCCAAAGTGCTGGAATCCGAAAACATCTTTGTTATGACCGAGCAGAGAGCAACGCATC
>JAZONO010000148.1:0-2059 GCA_045654545.1 Acutalibacteraceae bacterium | reverse complement strand
GGTGTATCATCCGAGTGTGAAGCAGGCGGATGTGCGACCGCTGTATCCGCACAACCGTATGCCGAACAGCATCACGAGTTCCAAAGCATTGAACGGAGCGGTCATCATTCTGTTTATGATTCCGCTGACGGTCTGCTTTTTCGCCGATCTGTTGTTGGACGGTGTGATGAGCTGGTACGGATATGTCGTTGGCGCATTGGCGGTTTCGTATGTGTCGGTGGCGTTGCCGCTGTGGTTTCGAAAACCCAACCCCGTCATTTTTGTGCCGTGTGATTTTGCCGCTGTCGGGTTGTATTTGCTGTATATCGATCTGGCAACGACCGGGGGATGGTTTTTACGTTTTGCGTTTCCCGTTGTGGGCGGTCTCGCCTTGATCACCTGTGCGGTGGTTACGTTGGTGTACTGCCTGCGCCGCGGTCGATTGTATATTCTCGGCGGTGCGCTGATGGCACTGGGTGCGTTTATGCTGTTGATCGAGTTCCTGATGGGTATTACCTTCGGGGTGCCGTTTGTGGGATGGTCGATCTATCCGCTGGCGGCGTTGGTGTTGCTTGGCGGATTGCTTTTGTATTTTGCCATCAACCAATCGGCACGCGAAACCATGGAACGCAAACTGTTCTTTTGAAAAGAAACATAACAAAAAGCCGTAGCAGCGCTACGGCGTTTTTTGTTATGGGATTCAGAACATATTCCAGTTGTATTTGACGGTGTAGTCGCCGCCGCTGATGTCTTCGATGAGCTCGGCAGGACGTTCGATGTCTCTAAGGAGGGGCTTGTAAAACGAGAAGTTGCCGATCACTTTGAGTTCGCCGTCGCGCATCACCACGTGGGGTACGCGCTCGTGGAAGAAGTTGCCGACCAGTTCGTTTTTGCCGCCTTCCACCGTGAAGAAGGTGCGACCGCCGCTGCACAGATTGCTCTGCTGAACGTACAGGTCGCCACCCTTCAAAACCAAGCCGTAATGGGGGTAACCCCACATCAGCGAGTTAAACAGGCGCATATTGCCTGCGGCGTTCGGCTCGGACAGGATGTGCATACGGTCGTTATCCGATTCCATCGCCACCAGTTCGGAGTTGATGAGATCTACCTTGTCACAGCCGACGTAGTGCAAGCTGATCTGCGCACCGTCGGTGCCGTGACCGATGACCTTGGCGCGTGCGCCCTTGCCGTCTTGCAGAATAAACTTGATGCCCGCGCGCGCACCGAACACGAAAGTGCCGAGCACGTGTTCATCGGCGCAGTAGCCGAACACCAAGCCATCAAGCAGATTAAGCTGATTGTGCCACAATTCTTGCCAGTTGTTCTGCTCCGGATGGCCTTCAAACTTGGAGCGCTGCCAATAGTGGTTGTTGAAAAGGAGGTTTTCCACCCAGCCCTCACCGGCACAGTTGCCCACAAACAAGCCGCAACGAATGGGCGAACCGCCGATGTAGGAGACGTAGTGACCGTCCGACGGATAGGTGCCGAAATCGAGGCCCAGCCAGGAGTTGACGAACACTACGTCGATGGCATATACGTTCTTGCCGCGGCTTTGCACCGCCCACGGATAGGCAACGGGTTCGCGGAAATCCTGCTTCGGGTGTTGGATCACGAAACCGCGGATACCGGCGCCCTCACCCATCGTGATAAAGGGAGCGGCATCTTCGTCGCCGTGACCGTGGGTGGTGCGGAGCACCGCGCCGCCGCCGCAGGCGTGAGAAGGCACTTCAAACACGCCGCGCAGCTCCACCCCGTCGGGGATGTGGAGGGTGCCGTCCACGCGATACCAACCGCCGGGCAGATACACCACACCGCCGGTTTGTCCTGCGGCATCCAGCGCCGCTTGCAACGCACCGGTATTGTCCGCGTCGGGGTTGGTGCAAACGCCGTAGTCGGGTGCGTAATAGAGATTGTCCGCCGACGGACGGCAGGGGGTGGGCTTCGCTTTGTGACCGCCACGGGGGAGGACGGGCAGATTAAGCGCTTCGTCCGAGAATTGCACCTGTGCCGCCACCGCTTGCGGTGTAATGATGTTGGCACCGCCCTTGAAGGTGTTGCCGAGAATTTGGGCGGAGAGAAT
>JAZONO010000147.1:0-6176 GCA_045654545.1 Acutalibacteraceae bacterium | reverse complement strand
GAATATGAAAGAATTGGCTTACGCTTTCCTCTTCGGAATCGCCAGAGACAGAGTTTGTTTTTGTAAAAGCGACTTTTACAAAGCGTGATGCAGAAGATAAATCTCCTGGCAGTCCAATTGCACCCATTCCTCGGCTGTATGGTGAAAGATTTAAGGTTTCTGAAAAAAGATTTACAGGCTCATTTCTTGACAGACCGATATAATTGCACAGATTATACATATGAAAATCAAATGGCGGATTGTTTGTAAGGATACCTATGGGATTTTCGTAAATTTTAACGCCGTCCGCTAAAGGTTCAACTGTTATTGCACGCTCGGAATCGGCAATAATCCAGTGAAGAGGAGACAATGGGAATTCGTCACTGAATTTAATGTTGACGATGTTTATTCGTTTTAACAGCACTTCTGCCTCGTCAACGGTTGAACACTGCCCGAGAATCCACGGTATAAATTCGAACAGAGTGATATTATCGGTGCCGTCTGCAGGGTCTCTGTATACGGCATTGTCGGGGAAGTTGAGCCCGGCCATGCTAAGCCCTTTTTCATTTGTTGCATCAAAGTAGAGCGGATAGTTTTGCGAGATAACACCGACGCCTATTATTGCATGGTGCGTCGGGAGCTCGGGAACTTTTTTGAATTTAAACGGAAAGTTTCGTGGGGTAACAGTCACGGTTTCATTAAATGAATTTTCCCAGTCCAGAGTTCTTCCGAAATAATGGTCTTTTGTTTTGTAGGTTACTGCAGTACACATTTTAATCTCTCCTTTGAGATTATTATGCCAATAAAATCGAAAAGGAAACATAAATCAAAAAGGAAGAAGGCTCACTCTTTATGAGTGAGCCTTCTAAAATGTGGTTTGATTATGCTGCAAATCCTTTGATAAGTTCAATTAACTTTTCAATGAGGATGGGGGCAACAGCCTCGAACTTTTCGACAAGTCCTGCTTCCTCTACCAAAGCAGCAACCTGCTTGATGATATCAATGATCTGTGTGAAATCCATGATTCCGACCTCCTTTTTTATTGTAATTTTTTTGCTGGCGGAAGCGGTGGGATTCGAACCCACGAGCCCGTGAAGGCTACCTGATTTCGAGTCAGGCCCGTTATGACCACTTCGATACCGCTCCATGTATGTGAACGCCGCAGGGCGGCGATCAACGCTTATTCGGTTTTTATATATAACGGGCAGGCCCGTTATGCCCTGTTGCGGTGCCCGAAATTCGTTTACCTCGCTTTCGCTCGACGAATTTCGACCGCTGCCACCGCTTATGGCTCGCTGTATCCGCTAATACGATATTCGCAAACGCGGAAGAATCGGTTTGACCGATTCTTAAAGACACAGAGATCAAATATCAATAAAGTAGATAATAGGACTGTGTCCTGCGCTCGCCAACGCGCCCACTTCGATACCGCTCCATCTATGTGAACGCCGCAGGGCGGCGTTCAACGCTTATCCATTATAGTGTATATCCTTCCGTTTGTCAACTGCAAATTTCAAAAAAATCAGCAAAAAAATGGTGCTGTCGCTTTTGCGACAGCACCGTTTTAAATTAGATCGGTTGTTCCAAAAGATCGGTTTCGTGCAGGGTACCGTTTTGATACCGCAGCGATTTGATCTCGTATGCGCCGAAGGTCAGCACGGCTTCGGCATCCGCAAACTGCAAGGTGGCGGTTTGCGCTTGTGCGGTGGGGTTAAACAGGCGCACGACCCATCCATCCCCATCTTCCGCTTGTTTGAGTGCCGTCCATTGCACAATGGAATTGCCGCTCAGCAACATCGGCACGGCGGGCTTTTCTCCCTCGCCCGTGGGGTAGTAGCTGAGCGCCATCGGTGCCATGTTGAACAGTTGCGCCATACGCGGTGCGCTTTCTGCCTGAGCCGCAACGTCGCCTGCCGTGAGACGGAAGCCCAAATCGCGCTCGCCCTGCTCGGCATACGGCGAACGGCGGTCTTGCGGCAACGTGGTACGCCCGATAAGATGATACGCACATTGGGAGGGGGAGCGAAGCAACGTGATGTGCAAGGTTTTTCCCTCTCTGTCGAATGCCGCACCGTAGGTGCTGTTGTTAGCGATCGTCACTGCACATTCTTCGCCGCGCAGCAGATGATATCGCCCTGCCACGCCCTCTTTCATATTCTCGGGCAACGCTTCCGCGCCGTACGCATGCTCGCCGATGCAGTCGGTGTCAAACGCCAGGGGCAGGCGCAAGCGTGCCAAGGTTTGCTTTTCGCGCCAGTCGAAGTGCACCTTCACGTCCAACGTGCCGTCGGTCGAGAAGAGATACTGCACCACCGCACGGGAGGTGTCATAACCGAACGCCGCCTCCACCACGGTGCGCACATCGCCGCTTTCGATCACGCGCACGGCAGGAACGGGCGCGTTCAGGTGACAGTATTTTGCCGTTTCTTCGGGGGAGAGCAGGGTGAACTCGCCTACCTTGTCATACCATCCATCCGCGTTTTGGTCATCATCCGTATACATATGCCACGGGTCGAAATCATCGCGGTATACTTCCAGCGCCATCGCGCCTTCTGTGAGATAATGGTGCTTGTCATCATACCAATCCGCGATCAAACCCGTGCGGCGATCGATCTTGAGCGTCTTGCCGCCGGCCGTGAGGCAGAAGTAACCGTCCTCTTCCGGGGCGGTGGGGGCGGGCTTTTCCGGAATGATAACAAATCCACACGCAAAGCGATTCATTGTCATGGGTGCCAGCGTGGCGCGGAACACCACCTGTTTGCGCCATTGTATCGGAAGGGAGGAATGCTCTTTTTCGCACTGGGTCGGGCACACCTGTCCCTTCTCATCATACACGATCGGTTGCACGTATTCCCTGTTCCAGTTTTGACCCCACAACATAAATTCGGCAGTCACGTCGGTGGTGACGGTGTAAGGATAGGGGTTGTACACAAAGATCGGAATGGTATCCTCTGCCGATTTCGCCTGCCCTGCCGCGAGCGCGAAGAAGGCACGCGCCTTCACGCGTGAAAGAATCTCCAACCCGTGATCCAGCATGCGGAGCGCCGCTTCCTCACTCGGTTGAATGCAGGTGCCGGGCAATACATCGTGGAATTGCACAAAGTTGATGTCATGCAGCGCATCCTTCAGTTCTGCGGCAGGGAAGGGCATCAACCCGGCATGGGCGGCATGCGCGGCCATCGTTTCGGCTAACAGATAGGTGTTTTCCGCACGGCGATAGTTCTGCTTGATGCGGATCAGGCTGGTGTAACAACCGATCATACACGGGTTGAGTGACTGCGAGAACGAGGGCAGCTTTTTATCCGCCAAGGTGGCAAAATACGCTTCGGGGGTGGAGTGGAACATCTCGTTCCCTTCGGCAGCAGTGTCGGCCATCAGGGCGGTGAGATCCTCCAGATCCTTTTTGGACGGACCGCCGCCGTGGTTGCCGATACCCCACAGACACAACTCATCCTCACCGTCGGGACACTCATCCAAAAAAGTCTTTGCTTTTACGGCGGCGCGCCCTCGGCCCGAACTGTACGGGCCCTTCATACGCACGGCGGTGATTTCGGAGCCATCGTATCCCACCCAGCGGAATCGCTCGGCAGGCAACGTGAGTTGGTCATTTCCGGGGCGCATAAAGAGATACCCCGTGTATCCGCTTTTCGCCATGATCTGCACCAAACCGCGCGTGTGCCCGAAGGGGTCCACGTTCACCGCCACGGTGGGGACAGCATCAAATTTTTCGGAAAAATAGTTTCGTCCTGCCAAAATCTGGCGCACCAACGCCTCGCCCGACGGCATGTTGCAGTCGGGTTGCAGATGCCAACCGCCCATAATGTGCCATTGTCCGCGTTTCACCAATGCGCGAATACGCTCAAACAGCGGTAAATCGTATTCTTCGATCCATTTGTAAAGAACTGCCTCGTTATGACAGAAAATATAATCCGGGTACTGCTCGCAAAAATCGGCCGCGATGCGGAAGGTGGACAACGCCTCGGCGGCGCCTTCTTCCCACTCCCATTGCCAAACGGGATCCAAATGGGCATTGGAAAGCAAAAATATACGTTTTGACATACAAACACTCCTTTCAAACCAGTTATATCATACTTTCGCACGGCATGTCAACAGTTATTTTAACGTGCGTATAAAGTTGGTGGCGACGGAAACACTATCGACGGGAAACGATCCCTAAACTCAACGAAAAGGAGTGTTTATATGCGTTTTATCACGCTTATGTTGGCACTGTTGTTGGCGGTCACCGCCGTGTGCGGTTTGAGCGGCTGTGGGCGCAACAAGGAAGACGAAGGCGGCACGACCACCACGACGTCGTCCACCACTACCACCACCACAACGACCACGACCACAACGGCAACCACCACAATGCCCACCATTCTTCCGACCACGCTGTTGCCGGATATCAACCTGACCGGCACGACCACCGCACGATAACAAAAAAGCAAGGTGACACATCACCTTGCTTTTTCGTTTAGAATTCGTTTTGGTGGATCACGGTGTCGTCAAACAGGACGGGGTAGTTTTTGGGAAGTTCCTCCAATGCGGCGGTGAGAACGTCTTGCTGGGCGGTGGTGAGCACCTGCCCGTACCACATTTCCTTTTCGCCCATATAGTAGAGGATGTGATACCCGAGCGTGGATTCGGTTACAAAAACATCCCCCTCTTTTCGCGCATCATCGAACACCCATGCCGAAGCATCGTTGCTGATGGAGGGGGTTTCTTTGAATTCCCATGCATCGCCGTCATAGGTGTTGAAATCGGCGGTGTATTGCCGCGCCAGTTCCTCAAACGCCGCGCGACTGCCGTCGCTTTCCTCAAAGGCGGCGGTGATGGTGTCCGCCAATGCCTTCACCTGCTCTTTTTCGCCATAGGCATCAAAGGACAGGAAGATGTACCGCAACCGACCGATGGGGGAGGTGTCACGCGCTTTGCCGCGTGTGAGCATGTAGACGGCAACGTAATCATCTTCCTCCATCATGTTGGTGTCACCCACGGCGGTATCGTCCGCAAACAGCCATTTGGCAATTTCGTGTTCGTCGCTGTAACCCATGTCTTTCGCGAGATAGGTGGATTCATAGCGCTTTACGGCATCCTCTTCGGTTTCGCATTCACCCGAATCCAGTAAGAGTTGTACCACCTCGGCGCGGAAATCGTCGGGGTTTTTGCAGGCACTCAACCGTTCGGCGGCCGCCTTTGCCTCCTCAATGGTGGCGTAATCACCTTTGTCGCCCACCACGAAGAGGTAGGTGGCAAAATCGCAGGTGACGTAGTCCTCGGCGAACTCGGTGTAGATCTCTTCGATCGTATCGTCATCGAATGTCGTGTGATTAAACAAGGTGCTTTCGGTCAGCCACGCGGTGTAATACAAGGTGTAAAACTCGCGTACGTCTGCCGAGGTGACTCCGTTGTGGAAGGAGGAAACGTCCACCGCGGTCACCGCTTGTTCAATGGTGTTCAGCGCCGCTTTGTTGAGGGTGATGCCGTTCGCTTTGGCCACGGCATTCAGTGCCACCATGTTCTCAAACTGTGCTTTGGCAGAGGACACCAGCTTGTCAAAGGCGGCGGTATCCTGCTCTTTGAGAGGACGCGTCTTGTCATACGCAGTATAATCGGTGGAGTTTTGATACTCCATCTCCATATAAAACGCAAACACGCCGTTCGAAAGCGACAGGTCTTTGCAGGTGGCGGCAATTTCGCCCGACAGATCGGTCACGCCGTAAGGGACGGTGGCAGGCGGCGTTTCGGTGTTTTGCTTTTTATCGAACACGCCCGTGCCCCACAACACGCCGAACACCAACACCAAGATCATGCACAGCGTCAGCACCACCACCGGCCAGTTGGAGGTCCTGGGCTGTTCAGGCTCGGTGTATTGAAACGCGTGTTCAAACGGGTCGCCGTCTTCAATGATGCCGTCTACCGACTGTTCAATAACGGCTTTCTCTTCGGTCTCTTCGGGAGTGATCTCCTCTTTCCAATCCTCGGTCATAAACGGCATCCTCCTTAAAATTCATTCTCGATCGGCTTAGTGGCGGCGGCGTTCAAGGTCATATCCGCGCGCCGCCCTGCCGTGTATTCGTAATACGCTTGTGCCCCCACCATCGCGGCGTTGTCGCCACACAAGTGACGTGGTGGGAGATACACGGTGATTCCCTGCGCCGCGGCACGGGCAGTCATCTGCTCACGCAACAGCGTGTTGG
>JAZONO010000146.1:0-13848 GCA_045654545.1 Acutalibacteraceae bacterium | reverse complement strand
TGTTAACGGGCCGATTTTCCCCTCGGCTGTGTTAAAATGCTCGTAAATCCGCAAGGATCTACTGCGCTTTTGCCTTGCCGATGAAAAAATCGGCTCCGTTTACATTCTTCGACCTAAAACGAGTGGAATTTCGTGTGATTTGCGGTGCGGCGAAGGTGGCAAGGCTGTCGCCTGCCACCGACAACAAGCCGAAAAGCATCGAAATTATGCCGTTTTAGGCGTGTTCGGATGCGTCTCCTCTGCTTATCGGCGGCGGAAAGCGGCCACACGGGTGAGCGTTTCGGCGGCACTTTGCACAGCCGCCAAGAAACGGTCGATATCCTCTTCGGTGGTGGTGTGGCAAAAACTGACGCGCACCGCGCTGTCAATCTCGGCCGGCGGCAGATTCATCGCTTGCAACACCGTGCTTTTTTTACCTTTTGAGCAAGCCGATCCGCTGGACACAAACACGTCCCGTTCCGCCAAAAAGTGCAGCAGCGTTTCACTGCGCAAACCGGGGAAGGAGACGTTCACGATGTAGGGCACGCGGTCGGCGGACAGATGCAAACGGGCATCGGGCATCTCATGAAGCCCTGCCACCAAACGGGCGTGCAACGCCTCGTAACGGGCGTAGGTATCCGCCATGGGGGGCAACGCTTTCACCGCCGCGCCGAATGCGGCAATGGCAGGAGCGGCTTCGGTGCCTGCGCGCAGGGCTTTTTCCTGTTCGCCGCCCAATGCACGCGGCATGACGCGCACACCGCGCCGTATGTACAAAGCACCCACCCCTTTGGGTGCATGGAGTTTGTGACCGCTCACGGTCAACAGATCCACACCCCATTTTTGCACTTTGATGGGCAGTTTGCCGGCGGCTTGCACCGCATCGGTGTGAAACAGCGCACGGGGAGCGTGCTCGCGCACCACGGAAACCATCTCTTCCACAGGGAACCGTGCCCCCGTTTCGTTGTTCACCGTCATCACGCTCACCAGCGCCGTGTCCGCGCGCAAGGCGGTTGTGAGCGTATCGGGTGTGATGCGTCCTTCGGCATCGGGCACCAGTCGGGTGACCTGCCAGCCTTGCTTTTCCAATTCGTCAAACGCGGCGGCCACGCTGGCGTGTTCCACCGCCGTGGTCACGGCATGATGCCCTGCACGGGCATTGGCGGCGGCACCACCCAACACCGCCAGGTTGTTTGCCTCCGTTCCGCCCGAAGTGAACACGATCTCTTCGGGTGCGGCGCCGATCACGGCGGCCACGGCAGCACGTGCGGCGGTGAGTTCCTGCTCGGCGCGAAAGCCTGCCGTGTGCAGGGAGGAGGGGTTGCCGAACGCTTCGGTCATCATATATAACGCCTTGTCCGCGGCCTCACGGCAGACGGCGGTGGTGGCGGCATTGTCGAGATAGGTCATACACGGATTCCTCAACTTATCACTCAACTTATCAATAGATATACATATCATATCATATTTCCTCAAAATATACAACCCATCATTTTATGCCAAAATTGTTACAAGTTTGTTACGCTTTTTTCAAAAATACGGTGTATAATAAGGGTGGAATTATCCCGTGTAGTCTTGAAGCAATCCTTGCAACTCGGTTTCGCTGTGCACGGGGATGCCGTGGCAGAGCGCCTCTTGTTCGGCAAGCGGCAGGGAGGCAATGAATACGTCGTACACCGCCTGCGGTGTGTCCCCTTCGGGGGTGAACACCGCGAGTTTCCCTTCCCATTGCCCCACGGTGGCATACGGCAAGGGGGCACGGGTGGTAACGACCACCTCTTCGCCCGACGGCGAGGGTGCGGGGGCAGGCTCTTCGGTGGGCGGTGTGGGTTGCACCGCTGCAAACAAGGCACAGCCGGCCACCACCAAACAAAGCCGTCGCCAAACGGAAGGATGGGACATACAAAAAACCACCTTTTTCTGCGTTTTTCAGAAAAAGTGTCTCCCGCGGCGACTTACATTATACATTACCATTTGACTTTTGGGGAATTTATGGTAAAATAAAGTGATTGATTGCAAGAAAGGATGCGAGTGGATCCGTGGCAACGAAAAAGGGAAAAACGAAAAAGGCATTCTCCCGCTTTTTCCACAGTGTGCCGATGCGCATACTGGGGAAGAGTCTCAGCGTGCTGGTCAAATGCATCGTTACGATATTGCTGGTCGGCATCATCACCGCCACCGTGGTGGGTTCGGTGATGGTGGTGTATGTGCTGTCCAATTTTAACGGGACGGAAGGGTTGCCGGATCTGGAAGAGATCTCGGTGAACGAAACCAGCGTTGTGAAGATCTTGGATGAAAACAACGAGTGGGTGGAATACCAACAGTTAGAAGGCAACAACAGTTTGTGGGTGGATTTTGAGGAGATTCCCGAAGATCTGCGCAATGCGGTTGTGGCGATCGAAGACAAGCGCTTTTATGAACACGATGGGGTGGACTGGCGCCGCACCGTGGCGGCGAGCGCCAACTTGGTGCTGCATTTCCGTTCGGTCGAATTCGGCGGTTCCACCATCACGCAACAGCTCATTAAGGTGACCACGGGCGAATCGGAGCAGACGATTGAACGTAAGATCACCGAAATCATGCGTGCGTTGCGGTTGGAACAGGGGTTGGAAGGCTCGAAGCAAGATAAGAAAGAGCAGATACTGGAATCCTACTTGAACGTGTTGCCGCTCAGCCGTAACGTCATCGGCGTGGGTGCGGCGGCGAGTAACTTCTTTGGCAAAGAGATCGGGGATCTGACATTGGCGGAATGCGCCGCCATTGCCGGCATCACCCAAAACCCCAGTAAATACGACCCGTTCTTGCATCCCGAAAACCTGCGTGACCGTCAGCGCACCGTGTTGCGTGCTATGCTGGATCAGAAACTCATCACGCAGGACGAATACGTGCAGGCGGTCAATGAGGAACTGCATTTTAAGAGTTATGCTTCGCAAACGCGGATGCAGGACTATTACGTGGATCTGTTGGTGGAAGAAGTGGCGGAGGATCTGATGGACCGCTACGGCTATTCCTACAACCAGGCGATCACCAAGATCTATCGCGGCGGTTTGATCATCCACTCCTATGAGGATGTGGAAATGCAACAGAAGGTGGAGGCGATCTATGCCGATGAGGCCAACTTCCCCCCTGTGATCGAATCGGATGAACGCGATCCGCAAGGCGCCATTTTTGTGATCGATTACGACGGGCGCGTGGTGGCAACCGCCGGCGGACGCGGCAAAAAGGAAAGCGACCGTGTATATAACCGCTCCACCGATGCACGCCGTCAGTGCGGTTCGTCCATCAAACCGCTGGCGAGTTACTGCCCGGCGGTGGAAAACAACCTTATTCACTTCTCGTCGCTGGAACCGGATGCGCCGATCGTGTTGGCGAACGGGAGCAAATGGCCGCCGAACTACGGCAACACCAGCACGAGTGACCGCGGTATGACCACCGTGGCGTGGGCGCTGAAACGGTCGTATAACACGGTGGCGGCACAGTTGGTGCACAAACTGACACCTGCCGGCAGTTACAATTTCTTGACCAAACAGTTGGGCTTCTCCCTGGAACCCGAAGACAAAGATTACAGTGCCATGGCGCTCGGCGGTTTCCACATCGGTGTGACCTGCCGCGAGATGGCGGAAGCGTATCAGATCTTCGGCAACGGCGGTTATTACCGTGAGACCTCCACCTACTCCCACGTGACGTTGGGAGAAGGCGGCGAAGTCATTTTGGAAAAGAAGAACGATGCCGTGCGCGTGATCAGCGAGGAGACCTCCTACGTTATGAACCGCCTGATGCAACTGGTCGTGCAGTCCCGTAACGGTACGGGTGCCGATATTTGGAGCAGTTGGACGGGCGGCTGGCAGGTTTTCGGTAAGACGGGTACGTCGGGTACCAGCCGCAGCGGCAGTGACTACAACGTGTATTTCGCCGGCGGCACGACCGAGTACGTGGCGGCTTCGTGGTTCGGTTACGACTACGACAAAGCGTTGGATCGCACCCAGACGGGATACGCCCGTTCGCTGTGGAACAAGGTGATGATCGCCCTGCGCAATGATGCGTTGTCGGCAAAAGATAAGGGCTTTGATGCCATGAAGGAAGATCTCATTGCTCGCGATAAACTGGTGGAAGCCAAGTATTGCACCGCTACGGGTATGTTGGTGGGCGAAAACAACACCTGCCCCGAAACCGAGATCGGTGTGTATAAGACGTCGTTTATGCCGGGCGAATGTGCTGAACACATCAAAGAGGATGTGACACCGCCCACCACACCGAGTGGCGACGGCAACTCCACCACCGGCACGACGTTGGATCTGAGCGGTATTTACGGCACCAACGTCCCCACCACCACAACTACGACGGTGGCGTAGGGTGAGCCTGTAAACCCGAACCCGCCTTAAAGCGGGATATTTCGGCGCTTTTTGCCCCGTTCGTTCTCGCAAGGCGAAAGCCTTACTTCGCCCGACCGAAACAAAAATCCCTCGAAATCTCCTCGCTTTGAGGTCGTAGATTTTGGGAAGAGCGGATTTTTGTTCAGCCGCGGCGAAAACGCAGCCAATACGCTCGTATTGGCGAGTATTTCAACAATGGATGAGCGAAAATCCGCCTTCGCAAAACGGAGTTCGGATTTGCAGGCTCACCCTAACGGGAGGGCTTGGTATGAAACTGTGGGATATTTCCCGTGAGCTGCTTGCGGCACCCGTCTATCCGGGTGACCCGTCGCCGACGGTCACGCGCTTGCAACAGATGTCGTTTGGTGACACCTGCAACCTCACCGCGCTTTCCATGTGTGCGCACAACGCCACCCATTTGGATGCGCCGCGGCATTTTGTGCCGAACGGGGACGGGGTGGACACGGTGGCGCTCGATCATTGTTGCGGTCCGTGTTGTGTGATTGCGCACGAAGGGGTGCTGACAGGGGACAAAGCGGAGGAATTGCTTTCACGTGTCCCTGCCGCCGAACGCGTGCTGTTCAAAGGGGACGTGACGGTGGATACCTCCGCCGCCTACGTGCTCACCGATGCCGGTGTGCGCTTGGTGGGGGTGGAGCCACAATCGGTTGCCGCCGCCGACCGCAGTGAAGCGGTGCACCGCCATCTGCTCGGCAGTGGGGTGCTGATTCTGGAAGGATTGGATCTTTCGGCGGTGCCGGAAGGGGCGTATTTCCTCTTTGCCGCGCCCATCAAAATCGCGGAAGGGGACGGCGCACCCGTGCGCGCCGTGCTGGTGGACGACGAAGCCATCGACGTGGAACCGGCCTTTCGAAAATGGTAATGAAAAAACACGCGGTTCGTTTGAACCGCGTGTTTTTTGTTCACTCAATCTTTAGCATAGCCGATGTTCTTTTCCTTGGTAGGATCAAATGTCAAGTTGCAGATGGAAGCAACCAGCATATAGATACCAAAAGTAATAGCACCAAGGAAAACATATGCCAACGTTCTCGAGGTGTATCCCACCGGCTTCAAAGATGAATGATTGATGATGATGCTTCCGATCCAACCAAGAAAGAAGGTCAGCAAAAAGCGCACCACATTCTTATCGTCCTTCACAAAAAAACCTCCTTTCGCGAAAATGATTCGTCGAACAGAAAATGACGATATCCGACAAAAACATTATATCTGTATTACAGATAAAAGTCAATATCTTAATTACAGATATTGCATAATTATCTTGAGGTGATGATTGTGCAATTTAAGAATTTGCGTGCGCTACGAGAGGATCGCGATATCAAGCAAAGAGAACTTGCCCAATTTCTAAACGTTTCGCAAAACACGTATTCGCAATATGAAACGGGAGTTATTTCACTTACAGCCGAAGTGCTGATAAAACTGGCGGATTACTATGATGTCTCGATTGATTATTTGTTGGATCGTACCGACAATCCGCTGTTGCAAAAATGAGAGGACAAGGAAGTGCTTTGGTGCAATCTGCCCTCGTGTGCATAAAGCAAAACCCCACCGTAGGGGTGGGTGGTCATAGGGATAAAATTAGAGAGGATGTATCACCGAAGATACATCCTCTCTGTTTGTTTTGTGGAAATAGATGAGATGCCCAAAGCCTTCCCCTTGAGGGGAATGGTGTCAGGACGTTCGTCTTCGACGAAGTCCATGTAGCCGACGGATGAGGTGAACGGATTTCGGCGTAAGCCGAATATCCCCTCATCAGTCACCTTCGGTGACAGCTTCCCCCCAGGGGGAAGCCTTTTTTGGGCATCCCCATCCGCAACTCCCATAAGGGTGCCTTTGTGAATACGCCGCAAGAAAAAAGGCGCACTCAAACGAGTGCGCCTTTGCAATTGGTTTTTAATACATACCGTCCATGGCCGGGGCGGCAGGAGCGGCAGGAGCCGGCTCTTTCTTGTCCGCCACCAGCGATTCGGTGGTGAGCACCATGGCGGCGACCGAAGCGGCGTTTTGCAATGCCGAACGGGTCACCTTGGTCGGGTCCACAATGCCTGCGGCAAACATATCCACAAACTCTTCGGTGGCGAAGTTGAAACCGTAGTTCGCACGGTCGGCGGTGAGAATCTTGTCGATGATGACACTGCCTTCCAGACCGGCGTTCAAAGCGATCTGGCGCACCGGTTCTTCCAGTGCTTTCAGCACGATGCGGATACCCGTCTTTTCATCGCCTTCGGTGGTGTTGAGCATCGCTTCCAGCACCTTCGTGGCGCTGAGCAGGGCGACACCGCCGCCTGCCACCAGACCTTCTTCCACCGCGGCTTTGGTCGCGGCAAGCGCGTCCTCAATGCGGAGTTTCTTTTCCTTCATTTCGATCTCGGTGGCGGCACCGACCTTGATGACCGCCACACCGCCTGCGAGTTTCGCCAAGCGCTCTTGCAGTTTCTCGCGGTCGAAATCGGAGGTGGTGGTTTCGATCTGGGTGCGGATCTGCGCCACGCGTGCGCGGATCTCATCCGCATCGCCTGCACCGTCCACAATGATGGTGGCTTCCTTTTGCACCTTCACCTGACGGGCACGACCGAGCATATTCATCGTGGCATCCTTGAGGTCCAGACCGATCTCATCCGAGATCACCTGACCGCCCGTGAGGGTGGCGATGTCACGCAGCATCTCCTTGCGGCGATCGCCAAAGCCGGGGGCTTTGACCGCCACGCAGGTGAAGGTGCCGCGCAGTTTGTTCACGATCAGGGTGGAGAGGGCTTCGCCTTCCACATCCTCCGCGATGATCAGCAGTTTGCGACCCGACTGCAGGATCTGTTCGAGCAAAGGCAGAATGTCCTGCACGTTCCCAATTTTCTTATCGGTGATGAGCAACAGCGCATCGTCCAGCACCGCTTCCATCTTGTCGGTATCGGTCACCATGTAGGGGGTGATGTAGCCGCGATCGAACTGCATACCTTCCACAACTTCGGAATAGGTTTCCGCCGTCTTGGACTCTTCCACCGTGATCACGCCGTCGGCAGACACTTTCTCCATCGCCTCGGCGATCAGGCGGCCGATCTCGGCATCGCCTGCGGAAATGGTGGCGGCCGATGCCACGTCATCCGTGCCGCTGACCTTCTTGGAGTTGGCCTTAACTTCCGCCACGACCGCATCCACCGCTTTCTGGATGCCGCGCTTGACACCCATCGGGTTGGCACCGGCGGCGACATTCTTCATCCCTTCGCGGATGAGCGCCTGTGCAAGCAAGGTCGCGGTGGTGGTGCCGTCACCGGCAACGTCGTTTGTTTTGGTGGAAACTTCCTTCACCAACTGGGCGCCCATGTTTTCAAACGGATCGTCCAGTTCGATTTCCTTCGCAATGGTCACACCATCGTTGGTGATGAGCGGTGCGCCGAACTTTTTGTCCAGCACCACGTTGCGGCCGCGCGGACCCAAGGTGATCTTCACGGTGTTGGCGAGCTGATCCACGCCCGACTGCAGCGCCTTGCGTGCTTCTTCGCCGTACAGAATAACTTTCGACATAGTAGGTTCCTCCTTACTCTACGATTGCGAGAATGTCGCCCTGACGGACGATGGTGTATTCTTCGCCGTCCACCTTCACTTCAGTGCCGGTGTATTTGCTGATCAACACTTTGTCGCCAACCTTGACCTGCATGGTGATTTCTTTGCCATCCACCACGCCGCCGGGACCCACGGCCGTCACAACGGCAACTTGCGGTTTCTCCTTGGCCGTACCTGCCAAAATGATGCCGCTTTTGGTGGTCTCCTCTGCTTCGGTCATCTGAATGACCACACGGTCGGCAAGCGGTTTTATCGTCATAATGAAACGCCTCCTAAATATGTTTCGACAATTTTAGCACTCTCGAACTTTGAGTGCCAAGAAGTATTGTACCCACATTCTGGAAAAAAATCAAGGGGTAAAACGAAAAAAATATAGGAATTCAAAAATTTTTTACAATAGAAAACGACCGTGTGAAAAAACGGTCGTTTTGCGCGTTACAATGCAAGCAACGAAGCGGCGTTGCGCCACAGAATGTCCTCTTGTTCTTCGGGGGTGAAGGGCAGGGTGTCGAAGATGCGGCGAAAAGCGGATGGCTCGCCCCACGGGGAGTCGGTGGCAAACAGCACGCGCTTGGTGCCGTGACGGCGGCACAGCCGCACCACCTGTTCGGCAGGCGCGCGATCCAACATATACGCGGTGTCGAGATACACGGGGGCATCGGTTAGGCGGCGTTCCACCTCGTCCAGTTGTCCTGCACCGCCCAAATGCGCCAGCACCAATTTCAATCCACTCGGCACACCGCCGCGGCAGACCCCCTCCAGCAGGCGTTCAATATCCTCCACCGTGGCGTGCACCTCGTCGGGGGAGAGCGGATCCAATCCTGTGTGGGTCACCACCGTCATGCCGCGTGCGGCGCAGTGGCGCACCAGGCGGATATACCGTTCATCCCCCAAATGCACACCTTGATAATCGGGATGGAATTTGACCCCGTGCAACCCCATCGAAAGCAGGGTGTCGAGCTTTTGTTCCGGCTCGTCGCAATCGGGGTGAATACCGCCGAAAAAAATCAGCCCGTCCTGCCCGTTGTGCTCTGCCGCGAAGCGGTTGACCGATTCAAATTGCCGCGGCGCGGTCACCACCGGCAACACCACCGAGCGGTCGATGCCGCCCTCTTTCATACAGCGCACAAGGCCTTCCACCGTGCCATTGTGATACGGGTGCGTTTTGGAAATGTTCGCCAACTTTTGGATGGTTTTCTCGGCAATCGTGTCGGGAAAGGCGTGGGAGTGAAAGTCAACAACCATAAACATCCTCTTTTTCGTTTTAGGTTAAACCGACAGATCCGAGCCCGCCTCATGGTGGGATATTTCGGTACTTTTTGCCCCGTTCGTTCTCGTAAGGCGCGAGCATTACTTCGCCCGACCGGAACAAAAATTCCTCGAAATCTCCTCACTATGAGGTCGTAGATTTTGGAAAGAGCGGATTTTTGTTCTGTCAAGGCAAAAGCGGAGGTAATCCTTGTGGATTGCCGAGCATTTTAACGCCGACAGGGCGAAAATCCCCCTTCCCAAAACGGAGCTCGGATTTGTTGGCTTAACCTAGTATAAACCGAAACGGGTGCCGATACAAGAAAATTTTGAAAAACATAGAAAATATGAGTAAGATTACGCATGGAAACGAACAAAAAAGACTTGTCGAATGAAAACACGTGTGGTATAATGCCTTCATGAATGTTTTGGCACAGGTGTGCCGCAGAAAAGGAGAATGTACGTGAAACAACTGATGATCGGTAACGCGGCGGTGGCGCGCGGCTTGTATGAAGCCGGTTGCACCGTGGTGTCCAGTTATCCCGGTACTCCCAGTACCGAGATCACGGAATACGCCGCGAAATACGACGAACTGTATTGCGAATGGGCACCCAACGAAAAAGTGGCGATGGAAGTCGCGTTTGGTGCTTCGATGGCAGGTGCGCGCAGTGCCTGCGCCATGAAACACGTAGGGTTAAACGTGGCGGCAGACCCGTTGTTCACCATGTCCTACACGGGCGTGAACGGCGGCTTGGTGGTGTGCGTGGCGGACGATCCCGGTATGCACTCCTCGCAGAACGAGCAGGATTCCCGTCACTATGCCGTGGCGGCGAAGGTGCCGATGCTGGAACCTGCCGATTCGGCGGAATCGCTGGCGTTTGCCAAGGCGGCGTTTGCGCTGTCGGAAGAGTTTGACACCCCTGTGTTGCTTCGTGTGTGCACCCGTATTGCCCACGCGCAGAGCATTGTGGAAACGGCGGAGCGTGAAGCGCGTGAAAACCGCCCCTATGTGAAAACCCCCGAAAAGTACATCATGATGCCGGGCAACGCAAAAAAGCGCCACCCCGTGGTGGAAGCACGCACGGCGGCGCTGGCGGCGTATGCGGAGGATTGCCCGTTCAACCGTGTGGAGATGGGGGAAAAGACCCTCGGCATCATCACGTCGGGTGCATCGTATCAATACGTGCGTGAGACATTTGGTGAATCGGTGAGCGTGTTGAAACTCGGTATGGTGCATCCTCTGCCCACCAAACTCATCCGCGATTTTGCGGCCGCTGTGGATCGCGTGGTGGTGATCGAAGAGTTGGACGGCGTGCTGGAAGCCCATTGCACCGCCATCGGCGTGAAGGTGGAGGGCAAGGAACTCTTCACCAACATCGGCGAGTTTTCGCAGCGCACGGTGGCCGACGTGTTCGGCTTGCCGCAAAAGGAACACACCACGCTTTCCACCGCGATTCCCGTGCGTCCGCCCGTGATGTGTGCCGGCTGTCCGCACCGCGGTATGTATTACACCTTGGCGAAGAACAAGGTCACGGTGATCGGTGACATCGGCTGTTACACCCTTGGTGCGCAACCGCCGCTGTGTGCGTTGGATTCTACCTTGTGCATGGGCGCTTCGGTGTCGGGTCTGCACGGTTTTAACAAGGCAGGTAATCAAAACCCGGCGGTGGCGGTCATCGGTGACTCCACCTTTATGCACTCGGGCATCACGGGTCTGGTGAACATTGCGTATAACGGATCCAATTCCACCGTCATCATCTTGGATAACTCCATCACGGGTATGACGGGGCATCAGCAAAACCCCACCACGGGTTACAACATTAAGGGCGACCCTGCCGCCAAGATCGATCTCGAAACCCTTTGCCATGCGGTGGGTATCGAGCGTGTGCGCGTAGTCGATCCGTACGATCTCGCGGCGTGCGAAGCGGTGTTGAAAGAAGAGTTGGCGGTGGATGCGCCGTCGGTCATCATTTCGCGCCGTCCGTGCGTGTTGCTCAAATCGGTCAAGACGAAACCGCCCGTGAAGGTGGATGCGGATAAGTGCCGCAGTTGTAAGAAGTGCATGAAACTCGGCTGTCCCGCCATTCGCATGAAGGACGGCAAAGCGGATATTGACGAGACCTTGTGTGTCGGTTGCGGCGTGTGTGAGCAACTGTGCGCGTTTGATGCGATCGGGGGTGTGAACGAATGAACACGGTGCGTTTGATGATCGTCGGTGTCGGCGGTCAGGGTTCTCTGCTCGCAAGTAAATTGCTCGGTCGCCTGTTGGTGGACGAGGGATACGACGTGAAGGTGTCCGAAGTGCACGGCATGAGTCAGCGCGGCGGTTCGGTCGTGACCTACGTGCAATTCGGCGACAAGGTATACTCTCCCGTTATTGAGAAGGGTGAAGCGGATTTCATCGTTTCGTTTGAAAAGTTGGAAGCGGCGCGCCACACGGCGTGCCTGAAACCGGGTGGCACGGTGATTGTGAACACCCAGCAGATCGACCCGATGCCTGTGATCACGGGTGCGGCGGTGTATCCCGAAGGCGTGCTGGACGATATGGTTGCCGCCGGTGTGAAGGTGGATGCGCTGGATGCGTTGTCGCTGGCGGTGCAGGCAGGTTCTGCCAAAGCGGTGAACATCGTGTTGATGGGTCGCCTGGCCAAGTATTTCTCCGTGGATTACGACAAATGGATCCATGCCATCGAGCAAAGTGTGGCACCTAAATTTGTCGAGATGAATAAGAAAGCGTTTGAACTGGGTTACAATGCATAAGGAGATGGCTTCAGTGGCAGAACAGCATTACTATCAGCCGGAGATCGAAACCATGCCGGTGGAGGAACTGAAAAAGCTCCAATCCGAAAAGTTGGTCAAACAGGTGCGTCACGTGTATGACAACGTGCCGTACTACCGTGCCCTGATGGAGGAAAAGGGTGTGACCCCCGACGACATTCACGGAATCGAAGATATGCATCTGTTGCCGTTTTTGAGCAAAGCGGATCTGCGCGACGCCTACCCTTATGGCTTGCTTGCCAAGCCGCTTTCGGAATGCGTGCGTATTCACTCCACGTCGGGCACGACAGGCCGCCGCGTGGTGGCGTTCTACACCCAGCATGACGTGGATCTGTGGGAAGATTGCTGTGCGCGTGCGATCGTGGCGGCAGGCGGCACGAAGGAGGATGTGTGCCAAGTGGCCTACGGCTACGGCCTGTTCACGGGTGGCGCAGGTCTGCACGGCGGTTCCCACCGCGTGGGTTGCCTCACCTTGCCGATGTCTTCGGGTAACACCGAACGTCAGATCCAGTTCATGAACGATTTGGGCGCGACCATTTTGTGTTGCACCCCGTCTTATGCGGCATATGTCGGTGAATCACTTAAAGAGATGGGGATGACCCCCGATCAGATTCCGCTCAAAGCCGGTATCTTCGGTGCCGAACCGTGGACCGAAGAGATGCGCCGCGGTATTGAAGAAACGCTCGGTATCAAAGCATACGACATCTACGGCTTGACCGAAACGTCGGGTCCCGGTGTGGCGTTTGAATGTTGTGAGCAGTCGGGTATGCATATCAATGAGGATCACTTCCTGGCCGAGATCATTGATCCCGATACGGGTGAGGTGTTGCCCGAAGGCAGCAAGGGTGAATTGGTGTTCACCGCGCTGGATAAGGAAGCGTTTCCTCTCCTGCGTTACCGCACGCGTGACATCTGCGTGCTCACCCGTAAGCCCTGTTCGTGCGGACGCACTCATGTCAAGATGTCCAAACCGATGGGCCGCAGTGACGATATGATGATCATCCGCGGTGTCAACGTGTTCCCGAGCCAGATCGAAACCGTGCTTTTGAACGAAGGGTATCAGCCGAACTATCAGATCATCGTGGATCGCGCCAACAACAACGACACCTTCGACGTGAACGTGGAAATGAATCCCGATCAGGTCATCGATACGGTGCGTGAGGTGGAAGCGCTCGAAAGTGCGTTGGCGAACGCGATGAAGACCATGCTCGGCATCAGCCCGAAGGTGCACCTGGTGGCACCCAAGAGCATTGCGCGCAGTGAAGGCAAAGCCGTGCGCGTGATCGATAAACGCAACCTGGTGTAAGGAGTGTGTGATATGACCATCAAACAGCTTTCGGTTTTTGTGGAAAACAAAAAAGGCGAACTCGCCCAAATTATGCGCGTGCTGGCGGAAAATGGCGTGGACATTCGCGCGTTGTCGTTGGCAGACACCACCGATTACGGCATTTTGCGCATGATCGTGAACGATACCGACAAAGCGGTGGCGGCGTTGCAGGCGGCACATTGCGTGGTGTCGGTGAACGCGGTGCTCGGCGTGGCGGTGGACGATACCCCCGGCGGCTTTGCGGCGGCAGTGAAAACGCTGTCGGATAACAATATCGGTCTGGAATACGTGTATGCGTTCATCACGCCGCAAAAGGGGTATGCCTACGTCGTGATGCGTGTGACGGATAACGAGGCGGCAACCGCGCTGTTGCAGGAGGCCGGCGTGCGCGTGCTGAACGATGAAGAACTGCACGCGATGTTTTCCTGAAAATTTGTAAAAAGGCTTGCAAAGCCGATTGAAATCGTGTATACTAACCTGTGCCCACCACACGGTGGGCACACATTTCCGCCCGTGGCGAAGCTGGATATCGCAGTGGATTCCGATTCCAAAGGCCGGGGGTTCGAA
>JAZONO010000145.1:0-2508 GCA_045654545.1 Acutalibacteraceae bacterium | reverse complement strand
TCCAAATAGCGGCGCACGATGTCGAGTGCGTGGCAGGTGGCGGTTTCGCGCACGGTGTCGCGACCGCCTACGGTGACGTGCAGTTCTTTGATCCACACGCGGCGCTCATCGGCCAGCGACAAAAACACCGTACCCACGGGTTTGCCTTCGCTGGAGGTGGGACCGGCTTCACCGGTGATGCCGACACCGAGCGTACTGCCGCCCACACGGCGCACACCCACCGCCATCGCTTGCGCGGTTTCAGCCGAAACCGCCCCGTGTGCCGACAACGTGTCCTCGGGCACGCCGAGCATATCGTGTTTGATTTCTTTGGAATAGGCGGCGATGCCGCATTCAAACACCGACGAAGCACCCGACACCTCGGTGAGTTTGCCCGAAAGCACCCCCGCGGTGCAGGATTCGGCAGTGGCGATCTTCATGTTCTTATCGGTCAAGAGGTGCACGACCGCCTCTTGTAAGCTGCTCACGTCGCGACCGAACACGAATGAGCCCAGCCGCTCTTCCACCTCGGACACCACGGGGGCGCACAGGGTTTCCGCCGCATCCGACGTGTCCGCTTTGGCGGTGATACGCACCAAGATCTCGCCGCCTTCGGTGGCGAAAAAGGTGAGCGACGGGTTGACTTCGGTCATTCGATCCGACAGCCGTTCCACCACGGCGGTTTCGGACAAGCCGAACACCCCCACCGTGTGGGTGGCAAACGTCCCGTGATTGTGCGAGGACAAAAACGGGAGCAGTTTCTGCCGAATCAGAGGAAACAACCGAGAGGGAGAGGCAGGCAACAGTAAAAACAGTTGTCCGTATTTTTCGGCGGCAAAGCCGTCGTCCTCTCCAAAGGCAACCACTCCGCGCGAAAAACCGTTTTCGAGCGACAGACCCAACGTGGAACACAGCGTTTGGGTTGTTTCTTTCATCTGCGTGGTGCACACGACCACACATTCGCTGTCGCGCATGGATTCGATCAACGTATCGCGTAACGGCGCATCGGCAGATTCCACCCCACGTTGTGCCGCAACGGAAAGCCCGAAAGCAGGCAGTTCACGGGTCAACAGTTGCGTAACCGAAGGTAACACCGTACCGACGGTGATGATGTCCGCTTTCATACGGCACCTCCTCAGTAAAGTTCGGGTTTAAATGCTCGCCCTAATCAATCGGCAGGGGCATCCACCGGCAACCGCCGAATGCCGGCGATTGCTTCTTCCATCAACTCTTCCCACGGAAGAGCTTGTTCGGCTTCTTCCAGCATCGCCACCGTGGGGCGTGTGCGCGGATGGCGCGGCGTGAACACGGTGCAGCAATCCTCATAGGGTTGAATGGAAATATCAAATGTATCGATGCGACGGGCAATGCGGATAATCTCCTCCTTATCCATCCCGATGACGGGACGGAACACAGGCATGGTGCACACCGCATCGGTGCAGGCGAGTGCCTGGGCGGTTTGACTTGCAACCTGCCCCAAACTTTCACCCGTGATGAGGGAATGACACCCGTCCTCGGTTGCCACCCGTTCGGCAATGCGCATCATACAGCGGCGCATCAGCAGGGTGAACAGTTCTTCGGGACAACGGCGGCTGATCTCCTCTTGAATACGGGTGAACGGCACGATATTCAGCGAAATGCGACCGGCATATTTCGCCACCTGCGACAGCAGGGAGATCACCTTCATTTCGGCACGCTCGCTGGTGTAGGGCGGCGAGGCAAAATGAATGGCGGTGAGTTCCAATCCGCGTTTGGCCATCATATAGGCCGCCACGGGGGAGTCGATGCCGCCCGAAATGAGCAAACCCGAACGCCCTGCCGTTCCGACGGGCATGCCGCCTGCACCCGGCAACTGCGCCGCGTGGATATACGCACCGAAATCGCGGATCTCCACCATAATGAGCAGTTCGGGATCACGCACGTCCACCTTCAAATGGGGGAATTGGCTCAACACCGCACCGCCCACTTCGGCACAGATGGAGGGCGAGCCGAGTGGAAAGGATTTGTCACTGCGTTTTGCCTCCACCTTGAAGGTTTTGGCACGGCGCAACTGGTTGGCGAGATAGCGCGGCGTTTCGTCACAGATCACCGCTATGTCCTTTTCCACCACCCGTGCACGGGAAAAAGCGGAAATGCCGAACACGTGTGCCACACGGTCGGATGCGGCATCCAGATCGATGCCGTCCTGCAACGGTTCGATGTAAATGGTGGATTGCGCACGGCGAATCTGGAAACTGCCGAGCGAGCGCAAACGGCGTTTCAGATTTTTCACCAGTATATCTTCAAATGTGCCGCGATTTAAGCCTTTCAGAGCCAATTCGCCGTTTTTGATCAACAGAATTTCTTCGGGTATGTACACAGAGGTATCCTCCTTAGGGTGAGCATTAGGGTGCCGCGGTGGTGGCCGCCGCGGTGGTTGTTGTCGTTGCCGTCGTAGTGGCAGTCGTGGTCGTGCCGCCGCCACCCGTCGTAGTGGATGCAGGCGGTTTTGTCGTCTTGTCGCCACCACCCGTCGTAGTGGATGCAGGC
>JAZONO010000144.1:0-15426 GCA_045654545.1 Acutalibacteraceae bacterium | reverse complement strand
AGAATGAGCGCGTAGTGCTCATTCTCGGTGACATTGCCGCAAAACTACAGCAAGAAGATACTGCGAGCAATGTCTGCTTTGAGGCGGGTTCGGGTTTGACTGCTCACCCTACAGTGGAATAGACTTGCCAAACCGAAAAATATGTGGTATACTGTGATGAATTTACAAAAGAGATAGGAACGTCTATGCAATTCAAAGACCTGAACTTAATGCTTCCGCTGTTGGAGGCTGTGAAAAAAGTGGGGTACGAAACCCCTTCTCCCATACAGGAAAAGACCATTCCGCCCGTCTTGATGGGACGGGACGTGTTGGGTTGTGCACAAACGGGCACGGGCAAGACCGCCGCGTTTGCACTGCCCATTCTGCAACGGTTATACAAAACCACTCCGCGCGAGGCTCGTGGCGCTGACAAACGCCCCATTCGGGCGCTGATCCTCACCCCCACCCGTGAACTCGCTATTCAAATTCACGAGAACTTCACACAGTACGGTGCACGTCTACCGTTGCGCGCGGCGGTCATTTTCGGTGGAGTGAATCAAAATCCGCAGGTGGAGACCTTGAAGCGCGGCGTGGATATTTTGATCGCTACACCCGGACGGTTGAACGATCTGATCGGGCAAGGATTCATCTCGCTTGCCGATCTTTCCATCTTCGTGTTGGATGAAGCCGACCGCATGTTGGATATGGGCTTTATTCACGACGTGAAAAAGGTGATCGCCAAACTGCCGCAAAAACGGCAAACGCTGTTTTTCTCTGCCACCATGCCGCCCGAAGTGGAGAAACTGGCAATGCAACTGCTCCACGATGCCGTTAACGTGAAGATCAGCCCCGTCACCAAGACGGTGGACAAGATCGGGCAGACGGTGTTTTTCCTTGAAAAAGGCAACAAGGTGGACCTGCTGCTGTGGCTGATGAAGCAACACCGAATGAAAGCAGTGTTGGTGTTTACACGCACCAAGCACGGGGCAAATCAGGTGGCAACAAAACTCCAAAAAGCCGGTGTAGAAGCGCTGGCCATTCACGGAAACAAGAGCCAAAACGCACGGCAGGAGGCTTTGAAACGGTTCAAAGCAGGGACTCTGCCCGTGCTGGTGGCGACCGATATTGCCGCACGCGGCATCGACGTGGCGGAACTGCCGTTTGTGATTAACTTCAACGTGCCCGATACCCCCGAAGCGTACATTCACCGCATCGGGCGCACGGGGCGCGCCGGGCTGTCGGGCGAAGCCTTCACCCTTTGCTGCAGTGAAGAGTTGAAGGATTGGTGGGATATTGAAAAGCACACCCGTCAACGCGTGCCGGTGGGCGATTGCCCGTGGTCGGTGAGCGATATGCAACCGACCGATCCGCCGAAAAAAGAGCCGCGTCCGCCGCGTGCCGAGCGACAAACGACGGAGCAAAAACCGAAAGCGGAAAACAAACCGAAGGCGGAGAATAAGCCGAAAGCGGAGAACAAGCCCAAGGTGGAGAAAAAACCGAAGGTAGAGAACAAGCCGAAGGCGGAGAACAAGCCCAAGGTGGAAAACAAGCCGAAGGTGGAGAACAAGCCCAAGGTGGAGAACAAACCGAAGGCAGAAAACAAGCCGAAGGCAGAGAATAAGCCGAAGGTGGAAAACAAACCGAAGGCGGAACAGAAACCAAAGGCAGAGGTGCGTACCGAGGAGGTTTCCGCACCGCGCACCTCCTCGTTCGGGGCGGCGTACAACGCAAAATACGGAGCACGTCCCGTGCGGCATTTCCAGTCGCGCGCTTCCTTGCAACCGAAGGCGGAGGACTTTCCTCCCCCACCGCCCACGGGCGGTCGTTTCCGCGACTGGTCGGCAGACGAGGTGTTGCCCGAGCGGCAGCAGATCGTAGAGTTGGAAGAGGATAAACGTCCCGTAAAGAAAGAAAAAGCGCCCTCCCCCAAAAAGGAGAAGGGGCAAAAAGAACAACCGAAATCCACCCCAAAAGAGCCGATTCCGCAAAAGAATGAAGTGACACCGCAAGCGAGTGCATCGAACCCGAAAAAGAAGCGGCATCGCGGCGGCCGTCGCCACCGCAAGCCGAGCGGAAACACCCCGAAAACGGAATAAGCAAAAAAACACCGCTGTTCAAACGAACAGCGGTGTTTTTTATGTGTTGATTAGTCCGCAACGAACGGCAACAGGGCGATCTGACGTGCGCGCTTGATCGCGGTGGTCAGGTCTCTCTGGTGGCGGGCGCAGGTACCGGTCACACGACGGGGCAGGATCTTCGCACGCTCAGACATAAAGCGGCGCAGACGAGCCACATCCTTGTAATCGATGAACTCCACCTTGTCCACACAGAAGCTGCAAACCTTGCGGCGACCCTTGCCACCACGGACAGGGCGTGCAGAGCGCTCGGCTCCTTCGGTTCTTTCAGCCATGACAATTCTCCTTTACAAAATCATGCATGCCGTAACTTAGAACGGCAAGTCCTCGTCGGCCACGATCTCCTCGAAATCGCCGGGGGCGGCGGTGGAGAAAGCAGGTCTCGACTCGTTATAAGCAGGCTGCCCGGGAGCACCAAAGCTCGGTGCGCCATAGCCTGCGTTGTACCCCGTGGCGTTATTGGACTTCGCTTCACAGAAGAACGCATTGTCCACAACGACCTCATACGCGGTGCGCTTGTTGCCTTCCTTATCGGTATACTGACGGGACTGCAGCGAGCCTTGCACGGCAATGCGCTGACCCTTGTGGAAATACCGACTGATGAATTCCGCCGTTTGACGCCAGGCAACCAGATTGATGAAATCCGCCTGACGCTGTTCCTGCCCCTTCGGCTGGAACGCGCGGTCCACGGCAATAGTGAAAGACAACACGGGGGTTTGGTTCTGCGTTTGACGCAGTTCCGGATCGGCGGTCAACCGACCGAGCAAACAAACCGAATTCATTTGCTGTCCCTCCTATTATTTGTCCTTGCGGACAGTCATAGAACGAAGCACACCGTCAGTAATCTTGCTGACGCGCTCCAGCTCTGCCGGGAATTCGGGGCCGCTGACGAAGTTGTAGAGAACATAGAAGCCCTCTCCCTCGTCGTTGATGAGATAAGCCAAGCGACGCTTGCCCCACTCATCCACCTCGCCGAGTTCCGCGTTCTGCGCGATCAAGTTCTGAAATTTCTCCTTGATCGCCGCAATGCCATCTTCACCCAACGTCATGGAATAGACGAAGACAGCCTCGTACGATGCTTTCACTGTAGGCATTTCGGTTACACCTCCTTATGGTCATATGGCTCCGTTTGGTACGGAGCAAGGAAGCGCCTCTTTGCAGAGCCGCTGCGGCGTGTTGGTAAGATTACACAGCCACCGATAAAGTATATCAGCCTTACCCCATTTTGTCAAGAGCGGAGAGAAAAATAATTTTCTCTTTTCTTTTGAGGTGTTGTGTGGTATGCTATATTTGATGAATAAGTACAGAGGAGTGTTTGTGCATGGAACTGTCTGCCATTCTCACCCACGTTGACCACACCCTGCTTGCCCCCACCGCCACGTGGGAGGAGATCCGCGCCCTGTGCGACGACGGGTTGCGGTTTGCCACCGCCTCGGTGTGCATTCCTGCCTCCTATGTCAAAGCGGCAAAGGAGTACGTGGGCGACCGTTTGGCCATCTGCACCGTCATCGGATTCCCCACGGGATATTCCACCACCGCCGCCAAGTGCTTCGAAGCCGCCGATGCTGTGAAAAACGGCGCGGACGAGGTGGATATGGTGGTGAATCTCGGCTGGGTAAAAGATGGCAAATTTGAGGATGTGTTGGAAGAGATCCGCGCCGTCAAAGAGGCGTGTGACGGACGTATTCTCAAAGTGATCATTGAAACTTGCCTGCTCACCGACGAAGAAAAGATCGCGCTGTGCGACGTGGTGTCCCGTTCGGGGGCAGACTATATCAAGACCTCCACGGGTTTTTCCACCGGTGGGGCAACCGCGCACGACGTGGCATTGTTTGCCACCCACGTGCAACCGCACGTGAAGATCAAAGCCGCCGGCGGCATTGCCACCGTGGCGGATGCCGAAGAGTTTTTGGCGCTTGGTGCCGACCGACTGGGTACCAGCCGCCTTGTGAAAATCGCGAAAGGATAACAAGCCTCCCTTGTAAAAGGGAGGTGGCTTCGCCGCAGGCGAAGACGGAGGGATTCCACACAATCCCCCAGTCAACCTGCGGCTGACAGCCCCCTTTCACAAGGGGGCCCTGACCATTGCCGTACTACACACAGAAGGGTGCAATACCACGCATTACAAACACAATCCACGATTGACCCCCAATGCTCGTGCATTGCGCAAAAATATGACCAA
The DNA here is from genome assembly GCA_045654545.1 of Acutalibacteraceae bacterium. Classification (GTDB taxonomy): domain Bacteria; phylum Bacillota; class Clostridia; order Oscillospirales; family Acutalibacteraceae; genus SIG588. The sequence goes on along the minus strand of JAZONO010000144.1, from coordinate 11,130 downwards.
AGAGGAACGGAAGTTATGGTATGACTTTCTGCGTGACTATCCCGTCCGTTTTCTACGTCAAAAAATAATTGAAAACTATATCGTTGACTTTTATTGCGCGGCGGTGCAGTTGGTCATTGAACTGGACGGATCACAGCACTATGACGAACACGGGATGTCTTACGATCTGCAACGCACCGAAACGTTGCAACAGCACGGCTTAACGGTGCTTCGTTTTTCCAACAGTGATATACTTCAAAATTTCGGCGGTGTGTGTGAACACATCGACCGTTTCGTAAAAACCACCATTCAGAAAGGATGATTGCTATGTCCACTCCGCACATTTCTGCGAACAAAGGAGATTTTGCGCGCACCGTGCTGATGCCGGGCGATCCGTTGCGCGCCCAATTCATTGCCGAAACCTTTTTGACCGACGCCGTGTTGGTCAACAACGTGCGCGGCATCCAAGGTTACACGGGATACTATGACGGATGCCGCGTTTCGGTGATGGCGAGCGGTATGGGTATGCCGTCGATGGGTATTTACTCCTATGAGCTGTTCCACTTCTTTGATGTGGAAAACATCTTGCGTGTCGGCTCGGCAGGGGCGATCCACCCCGATTTGAAGGTGCGCGACATCGTGTTGGGGCAGGGTGCGTGCACCAACTCGAACTACGCCGCACAGTACGGATTGAACGGTACATTTGCGCCGATCGCATCCTATGACCTGTTGCACACGGCGAACACCCTTGCCGGCGAGATGGGGCTTTCCTGCCGCGTGGGCAACCTGTTATCCTCCGACACCTTCTATTCCGACGATAACGCGACCGCCACATGGGGGAAAATGGGGGTGCTGGCGGTGGAGATGGAAGCGGCGGCTTTGTACATGAATGCCGCCCGTGCAGGCAAAAACGCCCTTGCCATCTGCACCGTGTCTGACCACATCTTGACGGGTGAGGCCACCACCGCCGAAGAGCGCCAGACCTCCTTCACCGATATGATGAAGTTGGCGTTGCGCACCGCTGTTGCCAGGGCGAGCAATTAAACCCTAACCCGCCTCAAAGCGGTATGTTTTGGTGCTTTTTGCCTCGTTCGTTCTCGTAAGGCGGAAAGCATTACTTCGCCCGACCGAAACAAAAATCCCTCAAAATCTCCTCGCTTTGAGGTCGCAGATTTTGGAAAGAGCGGATTTTTGTTCAGCCGCGGCAAAAACGCAGCCAATACTCCCGTATTGGCGAGTATTTTAACAATGGATGAGCGAAAATCCGCCTTTCCAAAACGGAGTTCGGGTTTGATTGCTCGCCCTAGGGAGAAATAACATGAAGCGTGTATTTATTGTTGTGCTGGATTCCTTCGGTATTGGGCAAGCACCCGATGCCGCCGCCTTTGGCGACCGCGATTGCAATACGTTGGCGCGCATTGCCGCCTCCCCTGCCTTTTCCGCCGCCACATTGTGTGAACTGGGTCTTGGCAACATCGACGGTGTGACCTGCCTGCCGCGCACCGACACACCGCGTGCCGCGGTGGCGCGCCTGCGCGAGCAAAGTGCCGGCAAGGACACCACCATCGGGCACTGGGAACTGGCCGGCATCGTGTCGGATACGCCCCTGCCCACCTATCCCGACGGATTTCCGCCCGAGGTGTTAGATGTCTTTTGCACCGACACGGGACGTGGGGTGCTGTGCAACCGCCCGTATTCGGGAACGCAGGTGATTGCCGATTACGGTGAAGAGCATCTCAAAACGGGGGATCTCATTGTGTACACCTCGGCGGACAGCGTGTTTCAGATCGCGGCACACGAAGATGTGGTGCCGCCTGCACAACTATACGAGTATTGCCGCATCGCACGTCGCATTTTGTGCGGCAAGCACGCGGTGGGACGTGTGATCGCACGCCCGTTCGAGGGAAAGGCAGGCGACTTTACACGCACCGCCAATCGGCGCGATTTTTCGTTGGCACCGCCGCGCACCACCCTGCTTGACGCGGTGTTTGCGGCAGGGCAACACGTGTGTTCCGTGGGAAAAATCGTGGATATTTTTGCCGAGCGCGGCATCCGCGATGCACGCCTGACCCATTCCAATGCCGAAGGGATGCAAACCACGCTGGACGTACAAGCCGAACCCTTTACAGGTCTGTGTTTCACCAACTTGGTGGATTTTGATATGCTGTACGGACATCGGCAGGACGTGGACGGCTACGCCGCCGCGTTGGCGGAATTTGACCGCTGGTTACCTGCGTTTTTGGCTGAGATGAAACCGCACGACCTCTTGTTCATCACCGCCGATCACGGGTGTGATCCCGGCGACAGCCACACCGACCACACGCGTGAATACGTGCCATTGCTGGCGGTGGGCGATGCGGTGAAACCGTGCAATTTAGGCACGCGCCGTACCTTTGCCGATCTCGCCGCCACCGCGGCCGAGTGGCTGGGGGTACCTTTTTGCTCGGATGGCACAAGCTTTTTGAAGGAGTTGACAGGAGAATGACTGCACACGATTTGGCAAAAGCGGCAATCGATGCCATGGCGCGCGCCTATGCCCCCTATTCGGGTTTTACGGTAGGGGCGGCATTGCTCACCGCCGACGGACGCGTGTTCACGGGATGTAATATTGAAAACGCCGCCTTTTCCCCCACCGTGTGTGCCGAACGCACCGCCGTTTTCAAGGCGGTGAGCGAGGGTGTGCGCGACTTTTCCATGCTGGCGGTTGTCGGTGGCAAGGGCGGAACGATCACGGGAGTTTGTCCCCCGTGCGGTGTGTGCCGTCAGGTACTCTCCGAGTTTTGTCCGCCCGATTTTCCGCTGTTGCTCGTGAAGAGCGAGCACGAATGGGACACCGTGACCCTTGCCGATCTGTTGCCCCGTGCGTTTGATATGGAGGGTGCGGTATGACGATGTATGATATTCTGAACAAGAAGAAACACGGCGGTGAACTCACCGCCGAAGAGATCGCCTTTTTTGTGGAAGGATACACCGACGGGCGCCTTCCCGACTATCAAGCCTCTGCGTTGACCATGGCGATCTGCCTGAAAGGGATGACCGCCCAAGAGACCGCCACCCTCACCGACTGCATGGCCAAGTCGGGCGACACGGTGGATCTCTCCCGTTTCGGCACCTTGTCGGTGGACAAACACAGCACCGGCGGTGTGGGCGACAAGACTTCGCTCATTGTGGCACCCATCGTGGCGGCGCTGGGCGGTAAAGTTACCAAAATGTCGGGGCGCGGATTGGGGCACACCGGCGGCACGGTGGATAAACTGGAATCCATCCCCGGGTTTCGCACCTCCCTCTCCCCCACGGAGTTTTCAGAGCAGATCGATCGTGTCGGCATGGCGGTGATCGGGCAGAGCGGAGATCTGGCGCCTGCCGATAAAAAACTGTATGCCCTGCGTGACGTGACCGCCACTGTGGACAGCATTCCGCTCATCGCCTCCAGTATTATGAGTAAGAAATTGGCGGCCGGCTCACACAACATTGTGTTGGACGTGAAGGTGGGCAGCGGTGCGTTTATGAAAACGCCCGACGATGCCGAGCAGTTGGCGCGCGAAATGGTGCGCATCGGGCAGATGTGTGGGCGCAACATGGCGGCACTCATCACCGATATGGACACACCGCTCGGGTGTGCCATCGGCAATGCGGTGGAAGTGCAAGAAGCGATCGGTGTGTTGCGCGGTGAAGTGCGCGGAGCCCTGCGTGAGGTGTGCACAGCGCTCGCCACCGCCATGGTATCGCTGGCGTTTGACCTTACCGAAAAAGAGGCCGTCGCCCGTGTGGAACACGCGCTGAACAGCGGTGCGGCACTTCAAAAAACGAAAGAATGGATCGTGGCTCAAGGCGGTGACGGAAGGTATGTTGACACTCCCTCCCTCTTCCCCACGGCAGAACACGCGTTTGACGTGTGCGCCGCGACCGATGGATACGTCGCCGCAATGGATGCCGAAGAGATCGGGCGCGTGGCGGTGGTGCTCGGTGCCGGACGCACCAACAAAGAGGACATCATCGACCCTGCCGCCGGCATTTTGCTTCGAAAAACGGTGGGCGATGCGGTAAAAACGGGTGACGTGCTGTGCACCTTGTTGACAAACCGCGCCGACACATTACCCGACGCGGCGGCACGCTTTGTAAAGGCGTTGCGCTTTACCGATAAGAAACCCGACGGCAAGCCGACAATTTACAGAACCATTCGATAAAGATACGTTTTATCGTACCCCACAAAAAACACGGGAAAGGACATTTCCTCTCCCGTGCTTTTTCTTTTACAAGAACAGCGCCACGAAGATGCCTGCGAGCACAAGCAGGGTGCACAGCAACTTGTAGCCGATATTCTTTTCGTGATAAACGAGCCAACCTGTCAACACCGTCACAAACACCGACGATTGCTTCACCACCGTCATCAGCGTAACTTCGCTTTGCGGATGGGCGTTGGCTTCAAACAGCAAGCGATCTCCAACGATCAGTGACAAACTCATCAGCGGCACCCAGTAATTGGTGGCGAGCGCGCGCCACGCCACACGCTCACGGCGAATGAGCAGGATACTCCCGTAGATCACCGTCATAAACAGCATAAACCAAAATTGCAACTGCGAAGACGTCATATACTGCATCAGTACCTTATCCATCGTGCCGGACACCGCGTTTAAAAAACAGTTGAGCATGGCGGCAATAAACACAGTGAGCGTCATTTCCCCACCGCCGCCGCGTTTCAGGTTGACGAGTGTCAAGCCCGTGACCACCAGCAACATACCGGCTGCTTTGGCGAGGGTGAAACTCTCGCCCAACACGAACACACCAAGCAAGGTGGAAAACACCATGCGCGAGAGATCCATAATGCCGTATAAACTCACCGAAATGTGTTTGAGCGCCGCAAAGGCACACAGCCACGCGGCACACACCACCGCCGCTTTGATGAAAGCGAAGAGAATGAATATCGGCGGCAATGCCAATGCTTCCCCGACAAACGGTAGGGTGAACAAGAATCCGATGAGGGTATAACAAAACAGAATTTCCGTTGAGCGGTTCTTTTTGAGCGCCGCTTTTTTCATGCCTTCACGGCCGCCTTTTAACAGACCGTACGCCAACACAAACCAAATCCATAACGATGCCATGTTCTCACCTCTTTACCGTTAGGCATTATAGTATAAATCGTTGTGAATTGCAAGAAAAACACGCAATTTTAAAGCATCCGGTTCCATCGGTTTCACGGTTGACATTCGGCGCACCATATAGTACAATCTGTATGAAGTTGTCACACGCTGATCAATGGGAGAATGAACTATGAACGAGTTGTATAATCAAGCTACCGCCGTGATGCGGGAACTTGGCATGAAAGCAAAACTGAAAAGCGGCGATATCGTTGTTGTCGGTTGCTCGACCAGCGAGATCATCGGTTCTAAAATCGGAACCAATTCCAATCCCGATGTGGCGGGTGCGGTGTTCGGCGGACTGTACGACTATGCCAAAACGATGGGATGGCATCTGGCGTTTCAGTGTTGTGAACATTTGAACCGTGCGATCGTTATTGAACGCGAGGCCGTTCCCAACGCCGAGATCGTCAACGTCGTTCCGCAACCCAAAGCGGGTGGTTCAATGGCAACGCAAGCGTATGCCCACTTTCAAAACCCCGTGGTGGTGGAAGAGATCAAAGCGGATGCCGGTATTGATATTGGGTTCACGTTGATTGGCATGCACCTCAAAAAGGTTGCCGTTCCGCTTCGCTTGGAAAACCACACGATCGGTGAAGCCACTGTTTTGGCAGCCCGCACCAGACCGCGCTTTATCGGAGGAAACCGCGCGGTGTATGACGACGATTTGCTTTGACAAAAAGAACGAATACAATAACGGCCCACATTCGTATCACACGAATGTGCTCCTTTTTCATGCAGGGCGATCAAAACACACCGTAAGCAATCCACGAAAACTCGCATGTTTTGGTTTACTTATCGCCCTGTTTGTGGTATACTGTTTCTATATATGTTGTGAGGTGAGAACATGGCGGATCAATTCAAACTGGTGTCGAAATATGCCCCAACAGGCGATCAGCCCGAGGCGATCGAGCAGTTGGTGCAGAGCATCAACGCCGGACATCGCGAACAGACATTGCTCGGTGTGACCGGCTCGGGCAAGACCTTCACCATGGCGAACGTTATCGCACGTGTCAACCGCCCCACCCTCGTTCTCGCTCATAACAAAACCCTTGCCGCACAGCTTTGCAGTGAGTTCCGCGAATTTTTCCCTGAAAATGCGGTGGAGTATTTTGTTTCCTATTACGACTACTATCAGCCTGAGGCGTATATCCCCTCCACCGATACCTACATTGAAAAGGATTCCGCCATCAATGAGGAGATCGACCGCTTGCGCCACTCCGCCACCTCGGCGCTGTCCGAGCGGCGTGACGTCATTATCGTGGCGAGCGTGTCCTGCATCTACTCGCTCGGTGACCCGGCGGATTATCGGCAGATGGTATTGTCGCTCCGCCCCGGCATGACGATGGAACGGGATGACCTGATTGCCCGTTTGGTGGAACAGCAGTACGAACGCAACGACATCAACTTCATTCGCGGCAAGTTCCGCGTGCGCGGCGACGTGGTGGAACTGTTCCCCTCGGGATCAGAGCAAAGCGTCATTCGCGTGGAGTTTTTCGGGGACGAGATCGACCGCCTTTCGGAAGTGCACCCCTTAACGGGCGAAACCATCCGCACCTTGGCGCACGCGGCCATTTACCCTGCCTCCCACTACATCGTGCCTCCCGACAAAATGGAGGATGCCCTGCACAACATTGAAACCGAACTGGATGAACGTGTGGCGCAATTCACCGCCGAGGGCAAGTTGCTGGAAGCCGAGCGCATTTTGCAACGCACCCGTTACGATTTGGAAATGTTGCGTGAAATCGGCATTTGCAAGGGCGTGGAAAACTATTCGCGCGTGTTGTCGGGTCGCCCTGCCGGGTCGACACCCTACACCTTGCTGGACTATTTTCCCGAGGATTTCGTGCTGTTTGTGGACGAATCCCACGCCACCTTGCCGCAGGTGCGCGGCATGTTCGGCGGCGACCGTGCACGCAAGGAGAGTTTGGTGGAATTCGGGTTTCGCCTGCCCAGCGCGTTTGACAACCGCCCGTTGAACTTCGACGAATTCTACTCCCACGTGCATCAAGCGGTGTTTGTGTCCGCCACGCCGGGCGAGTTTGAACGCGAACGCTCCGCCGTGTTGGCCGAGCAGGTGATCCGCCCCACGGGTCTCTTAGATCCTTCGGTGAGTGTGCGCCCTGTGGACGGGCAGATCGACGACTTGATGGATGAGATCCGCGGACGCATTGAGCGAAAAGAGCGCACCCTTGTGACCACGCTGACCAAGAAGATGGCGGAAGATCTGTCGGCTTTCTTGGAAAACGCCGGCATCAAGGTGCGGTATATGCACCACGACATTGACACGATGGAACGCATGGAGATCATCCGTGACCTGCGTTTGGGCGAATTTGACGTGCTGGTGGGCATCAACCTGTTGCGCGAAGGGTTGGACATTCCCGAAGTGTCGCTGGTGGCGATACTGGATGCGGACAAAGAAGGCTTCTTGCGTTCCGAAACCGCGCTGATCCAAACCATCGGCCGTGCCGCACGTAACGCCGGCGGCGAAGTGATCATGTACGCCGACAGCGTGACCCCCTCGATGGAACGCGCCCTGCGTGAAACCGAGCGACGGCGCGACATTCAAAAGGCGTATAACGAGGCGCACGGCATCACGCCGCGCACCATCATCAAGGACGTGCGCGAGGTGCTGGACATCTCCGGCAAGGAAAAACGCGAAAGCACAAGCAAGGCGTTTCGCCGCCTGAACGCGGCACAGCGCCGCCAGTTGATTGACGAGTTGACACGTGAAATGCGTGCCGCCGCCGCGCTGCTTGAATTTGAACGCGCCGCCGAACTACGCGATAAGATCGAAGAACTGAAAAAGGTGAAATAAGCCATGAACGATAAACTCATCATCCGCGGTGCGCGGGTGCACAACTTAAAAGACGTGGATCTCACCATTCCGCGCGACAAACTGGTGGTGTTCACCGGCCTTTCGGGATCGGGCAAATCCTCGCTCGCATTTGATACCATCTATGCCGAAGGACAGCGCCGCTATATTGAAAGTTTGCCTTCCTATGCGCGGATGATTTTGGGGCAGATGGAAAAGCCGGACGTGGATGCCATCGACGGGCTCTCCCCTGCCATTTCCATCGATCAAAAGACCACCTCCAAGAATCCGCGTTCCACGGTGGGCACGGTGACGGAGATTTACGATTACCTGCGTTTGCTGTATGCACGTATCGGTATTCCCCATTGCCCCGTGTGCGGACGGGAGATCCGTCAGCAGACGGTGGATCAGATTGTGGACCGTCTGCTCACCCTGCCCGAGGGTACGCGCATTCAACTGCTTGCCCCCATTGCGCGCGGCAAAAAGGGCGAATACGTAAAGGAATTCGAATCCGCACGCAAATCCGGTTACGTGCGTGCCCGTGTGGACGGGGAATTGAAGGAACTGTCCGAACTGACCAAACTGGAAAAGAACAAAAAGCACACGATTGAGATCGTGGTGGACCGTTTGGTGATTCGCCCCGATCTGGGTCGCCGTTTGGCGGATTCCATCGAGACCGCAACCACCTTGGCGGACGGTCTGCTTACGGTGGACGTGGTGGGCGGCGAAGAACTCGCCTTTTCGCTCAATTACGCGTGTCCCGAACACGGCATCAGCGTGGAAGAACTGGCACCGCGTATGTTTTCCTTTAACAACCCCTTCGGTGCTTGTCCCACCTGCACGGGCTTGGGTGTGAAACTTGCAATGGATGCCCGTTTGGTGGTGCGCGATCCGTCCCTCTCCATTCGTGAGGGCGCGATCCGTGCCAGCGGTTGGGATTACCGCACGGGTGCTACCATCACGCGGATGTATTACGAAGGGTTGGCGGCGCATTACGGATTTTCGCTGGACGTGCCGTTTGCTCAATTGCCCGATGACGTGGTGGACGTGCTGATGAACGGCAGTCGCGGCGAGCGCATTACCATGGTGCGCACGGGCGAATACGGCACGGGCACCTATCACCACGAATTTGAAGGAATTTTGAACAACCTTTCCCGTCGCCACCGCGAGACCAAAAGCAGTTGGATGCGCGAAGAGTTGGAGACCTATATGAGCCAGTCGCCGTGCGGCGGCTGTAACGGACAGCGCCTGAAGCCCGAAAGTCTGGCGGTCACGGTGGGTGGGCGCAACATCATTGAATTTTGCGATCTCTCGGTGGAAGAAGCGCTCAAAGCGGTGGATGCTCTGGTGCTGACCGAACGTGAGCAGATGATCGCGCGGCAGATCTTGAAAGAGATCCGTTCCCGTTTGGGCTTTTTGCAAAACGTGGGGCTGGATTACCTCACCCTCTCCCGTGCGGCAGGGTCGCTCTCGGGCGGTGAGGCACAGCGCATTCGCCTGGCCACCCAGATCGGCTCGTCGCTCACGGGGGTGCTGTACGTGCTGGATGAGCCGAGCATCGGCTTGCATCAGCGCGACAACGAGAAGTTGATCGCCACCCTGCGCCATCTGCGCGATCTCGGCAACACTCTCATCGTGGTGGAACACGACGAGGACACCATGCGTGCGGCGGATTACGTGGTGGATATCGGTCCCGGTGCCGGTGTGCACGGCGGTGAAGTGGTGTTTTCGGGCACCCCCAAACAGTTGATGGCATGTCGCCATTCGCTCACGGGCGACTATTTGAGCGGACGGCGGCGCATTCCCGTGCCCACCACCCGTCGGGCAGGCAACGGACTGTGGCTGACGGTGCGCGGCGCCGCCGAAAACAACCTGAAAAACATCGATGTGTCCTTCAAACTCGGTGCACTCAACTTGGTTACGGGCGTGTCGGGATCGGGCAAATCCTCGCTTGTGAATGAGATCTTGTATAAAAAACTCGCAGGGGCGCTCAACCGCGCCCACACCTTCCCCGGCAAACACACGGCGGTGGAAGGGCTGGAGCATCTCGACAAGGTGATTGCCATCGACCAAGCACCCATTGGGCGCACACCGCGTTCCAACCCGGCCACCTACACGGGCGTGTTCAATGACATTCGTGAACTGTTTGCCACCACACCCGATGCCAAGGCACGCGGTTACAGCGCCGGGCGGTTTTCCTTCAACGTGAAGGGCGGTCGCTGTGAAGCCTGCGAGGGCGACGGCATTGTGAAGATCGAAATGCACTTTTTGCCCGACATCTACGTCCCTTGTGAGGTGTGCAAAGGCAAACGGTATAACCGCGAAACGTTGGAGGTACTATATAAGGGCAAGAGCATTTTTGACGTGTTGGATATGACGGTGGAGGAAGCGTGCCGTTTCTTTGCGCCGTTGCCGAAGATCGCACGCAAACTGCAAACGCTGTATGACGTGGGGCTGGGTTACGTGAAACTCGGGCAACCGGCCACCACCCTGTCGGGCGGTGAAGCACAGCGTGTGAAACTCGCCACCGAACTGGCGCGCCGTGCCACGGGGCGCACGGTGTATATTCTGGACGAACCCACCACCGGTCTGCACACCGACGACGTGCGCCAACTGATCGACGTGTTGCAACGCTTGGTGGAAGGTGGCAACACCGTGCTCGTGATCGAGCATAATCTGGACGTCATCAAAACCGCGGATTATATTGTGGATCTGGGGCCCGAAGGGGGCAGTCGCGGCGGTACGTTGGTCGCCGCCGGCACACCCGAAGAGATTGCCCGTGTGGAAGCCTCCCACACAGGGCGGTATTTGCGACCGTTGTTAGGGTGAGCAATTAAACCCGAACCCGCCGTAAAGTGGGATATTTCGGTGCTTTTTGCCTCGCTCGTTCTCGCAAGGCGAAAGCCTTACTTCGCCCGACCGAAACAAAAACCCCTCAAAATCTCCTCGCTTTACGGGCGCAGATTTTGGGAAGAGCGGATTTTTGTTCAGCCGCGGCAAAAACGCAGCCAATACTGCCGTATTGGCGAGTATTTTAACAATGGATGAGCGAAAATCCACCTTCCCAAAACGGAGTTCGGGTTTGACTGCTCACCCTAAAGGAGTAATGGTATGTTGGATGTTATCATTGTCGGCGGCGGTGTGGCAGGGCTGACTGCCGCCATCTATGCCGCACGCGCGCGTTTGCAAGCGGTGACG
>JAZONO010000143.1:0-15339 GCA_045654545.1 Acutalibacteraceae bacterium | reverse complement strand
ACCCTGCGTGCAGACATCGACTACGGCTTCGCGGAGGCGAACACCACCTACGGCCGCATCGGTGTTAAGACCTGGATCTATCGCGGCGAAGTGCTTGCGGGGGCTGCGAAGCCCCGTCGGGAAGGAGGCCGCAAATAATGCTGTTGCCGAAGAGAGTGAAATATCGCCGCGTGCACAGAGGCCGCCTGACCGGTAAGGCCTACCGCGGCACCACCGTGAGCCACGGTGAATTTGGTTTGATGGCGACTGTGCCCGCGTGAATCAGCTCGCGTCAGATCGAAGCCGCTCGTATCGCCATGACGCGTTACATCAAGCGTGGCGGTAAAGTGTGGATCAAGATTTTCCCCGACAAGCCGATCACCGAAAAACCTGCTGAGACCCGCATGGGTTCCGGTAAAGGTTCGCCGGAGTACTGGGTTGCCGTCGTGAAGCCGGGCCGTGTGATGTTCGAGATCGCCGGCGTGGCCGAGGATGTGGCGCGCGAGGCGCTTCGTCTGGCTGCGAACAAGCTGCCCATCAAGTGCAAATTTGTGACCAAGGAAGAAACGGATGGTGAGCAGTAATGAAGAAATCAGCGAAAGAAAAGATCCGCGAGATGTCCGTTGAAGAAATGGAAACTCGTTTGGGTGAACTGAAAGAAGAGCTGTTCAATCTGCGATTCCAGCACGCCATCAATCAGCTCGAAAACCCGATGCGCTTGAGCGACGTTAAGAAGGAAATCGCCGTGATCAAAACGATCATGACCGAGACCCTGAAAAACGGCGCGGACGCGTAACGGAAGGAGGACAGAACTGTGAGCGAACGGAATCTTAGAAAGACCCGCGTTGGCGTGGTCGTGAGTGACAAGATGGACAAGACGGTCGTTATCGCGATCGAGGACAACGTCCGTCACCCCTTGTATAACAAGATCATCAAGCGTACCGTCAAACTGAAGGCGCACGATGAAGAGAACACCTGCCGCGTGGGTGACCGCGTGAGCGTAATGGAGACCCGCCATCTGTCCAAGGACAAGAACTGGCGTGTGGTGTCCATCATCGAGAAGGCGAAGTAAGTCGGTAAGGGCGCTCGTACATGGCGAGCGCATGAAAGGAGGAAACACCTGTGGTACAACAGCAGACCTACCTCAAAGTTGCCGACAACACCGGCGCGAAAGAGCTTATGTGCATTCGTGTTCTCGGTGGTTCCGGCCGGAGGTATGCAAATATCGGCGACGTGGTGGTTGCTTCGGTTAAGAAAGCAGCACCCGGCGGCGTGGTGAAAAAAGGCGATGTCGTCAAGGCCGTTATCGTGAGATCGGTCAAGGGCCTTCGCCGTGAGGACGGCACCTACATTCGTTTCGACGAAAACGCAGCCGTCATCATCCGTGACGACAAAAACCCGCGTGGTACCCGTATTTTCGGGCCGGTGGCGCGTGAGCTTCGTGAGCATGACTACATGAAGATCCTCTCGCTGGCTCCCGAAGTGCTGTAAGGAGGTAACGGAATGAAATCGTTGCATATTAAGAAGAACGATACCGTTATCGTTCTGAGCGGTGACGACAAGGGCAAGAAGGGCAAAGTGCTCGAAGTCAGCCCGAAGGAAGGCAAAGTCATCGTCGAGGGTCTGAACCTCGTGAAAAAGCATGTGAAGCCCCGTAAAATGGGCGATCAGGGCGGCATCATCGAAGCCGAAGGCGCGATGTACGCATGCAAGGTGCAGGTTGTCTGCCCGGCTTGCGGCAAGCCCACCCGCGTGGCGCACAAGCGCGTGAAGGACGACAACGGTAAAGAGCGTTCGGTCCGCGTGTGTGTCAAGTGCGGCGAGAATCTGTAAGTAAGGAGGATGTAGCGTAATGGCCAGAATGAAAGAATTCTACAAGAGCGAAGTGGCTCCGGCGCTGATGAAGAAATTCAACTACGAGAGCGTAATGCAGATTCCGAAGTTGGAAAAGATCATCATCAACGTGAGCTGCAGCGAGGCGCGCGACAACTCCAAGGTTCTCGACGCCATCATGACCGACCTCGGTGCGATTACCGGTCAGCGTCCTGTCATCTGCAAGGCGCGCAAGTCGGTTGCAAACTTCAAACTGCGTGAAGGCATGAACATCGGTGCGAAGGTGACTCTGCGCGGCGAGCGTATGTACGAGTTCCTGGATCGTCTGTTCAACGTGGCTCTGCCGCGCGTGCGTGACTTCCGCGGTATCAATCCCAACTCCTTCGACGGCCGTGGCAACTACAACATGGGCCTGAAGGAACAGTTGATCTTCCCTGAGATCGACTACGACAAGATCGACAAGGTGCGTGGTATGGACATCTGCTTCGTGACCACGGCCAACACCGACGAAGAAGGACGCGAGTTGCTCACTCTGATGGGCGCTCCGTTCGAGAGATAAGGAGGGGACTAACGTGGCAAAGACTTCTATGAAGCTCAAACAGCAAAGACCCGCAAAGTTTTCGACGCGCGCGTACAACCGCTGCAAGATCTGCGGTCGTCCCCATGCGTATCTCCGCAAATACGGCGTGTGCCGTATCTGCTTCCGGGAACTGGCCTACAAGGGCGAAATTCCCGGCGTGAAGAAGGCCAGTTGGTAATAGCTTAAAGGAGGTTGACGGAATGCAAATCACCGATACTATCGCCGATATGCTGACGAGAATCCGTAATGCAAGCTCGGCTAAGCACGATTCGGTGGATATCCCCGCTTCCAACATGAAGAAGGCTATTGCCCAGATTCTTGTTGACGAGGGATACATCAAGAACTATCAGATCATCGAAGATGACAAGCAGGGCATCATCCGCATCGCTCTGAAATACCAGGGTTCGTCCAAGACTCCGGTCATCCAGGGCCTGCGCCGTGTTTCCAAGCCCGGCCTGCGCATCTATTCCAGCAGTGAGGAAATGCCGAAGGTCATGAAGGGCATCGGCACCGCCATTGTTTCCACTTCGAAGGGCGTTATGACCGATAAAAAGGCGCGCCGTGAGAATGTGGGCGGCGAAGTCCTCGCGTTCATTTGGTAAGGGGGTAGAACGATATGTCGAGAATTGGACGTAAACCCATTACCATCCCCACCGGTGTGGAAGTGAAATACACCGAGGGCGTCGTGACCGTGAAGGGCCCGAAGGGCACCCTGACCTACGCTCCGAACCCGAACATGGCGATCGCCATCGAGGGCACCGAAGTGCTGGTCACCCGTCCGAACGACGAAAAAGAAAACCGTTCTCTGCACGGTACCACGCGCACCATGATCGCAAACATGGTGGAAGGCGTGGCCAACGGCTACAAGAAGGAACTGGACGTCAACGGCGTCGGTTACCGTGTGGCGAAGCAGGGCAAGCAGCTTGTGATGAACCTGGGCTACAGCCACCAGGTGTTCATGGATGAGCCCGAAGGCATCACCATTGAGGTGCCGGGCCCCAACAAGATCATCATCAGCGGCGCCGACAAGCAGCTGGTTGGCCAGTTTGCAGCCGAAGTCCGCAGCAAGCGTCCGCCGGAACCCTACAAGGGCAAGGGCATCAAATACACTGACGAGGTCATCCACCGCAAGGAAGGTAAGACCGGCGCCAAGGGTAAGAAGTAAAAGGAGGAGTGAACTGCTATGGTGAGCAAAAAAGACAGCAATAAGGCACGTCTGCACCGCCATCTGCGTGTGCGCGGTAAAATTTCCGGCACGGCCGAGCGTCCCCGTCTCAACGTGTTTCGCTCCAACTGCCACATCTATGCCCAGTTGATTGACGATGTGCAGGGTGTTACGCTTGCGGCGGCGTCCAGCGTTGAAAAGGATTTCGGCGCGAACGGCGGCAACAAGGAAGGCGCGAAGAAGGTCGGTCTGCTGATCGCTGAGCGCGCTGCTGCGAAGGGGATCACCGAGGTCGTGTTCGACCGCGGTGGCTATGTGTACCACGGCCGCGTGCAGGAGCTGGCCGAAGGCGCCCGTGAGGGCGGCCTCAAGTTCTAAAGGAAGGGGAGAAAAACTTTGGCCAGATTTGAAAACAACAAATCCAATGTGTCCGAGTACATCGAAAACGTCGTGGCTATCAACCGCGTCAGCAAGACGGTGAAGGGCGGCCGTATCTCCAAGTTCTCCGCGCTTGTCGTGGTGGGCGACGGTAACGGCAAAGTCGGTTTCGGTCTCGGTAAGGCGAGCGAAGTTCCGGATGCAATCCGTAAGGGCATCGAAGATGCGAAAAAGAACTTCATCACCATCTCCCGCAAAGGCACCACGATCCCGCACGAGATCATCGGTAAATTCGGCGCCGGCGAAGTGCTGCTCAAGCCCGCTGCTCCCGGTACCGGTATCATCGCGAGCGGTGCGGTGCGTGCGGTGGCAGAAGCCGCCGGCATTGCGGATATCCGTGCAAAGGCACTGCGCTCCAACAACCCCTGCAACGTCGTGAACGCCGTTATGAACGGTTTGTCCCGACTGCGCACGGCGGAGGAAGCCGCTGCCAACCGTGGCAAGACTGCCAAGGAAATTTTTGAGTAACAGGAGGGCTGCAAAATGGCTAAGAAGAAGACGGAAACCGTCAGCATTAAGCTGGTCCGCAGCCTGATCGGTTGCAAAAAAGATCAGATCGCCACTGCGAATGCGCTGGGCCTCCGTAAGGTCGGCGACGTGGCGGAACAGCCCGTGAATGCGGCAACGCAGGGCAAGATCACTAAGATCATCCACCTCGTCGAGGTAACCAACGCGTAAGAAGGAGGTGCGAACACATGAAACTGCAAGAGCTTTCTCCCGCTCCCGGCTCCGTTCGGGAAGTTAAGCGAATCGGCCGCGGTGCCGGTTCGGGTCAGGGCAAGACGGCAGGTAAGGGTCATAAGGGCCAGAAGGCAAGAGCCGGTCGCGGTATGCAACCGGGTTTTGAAGGCGGCCAGATGCCTTTGCAGCGCCGTATCCCGAAAAGAGGTTTCAACAACATTTTCGCCACGAAATACGCCATCGTCAACCTGGCGGCCCTCAACGTGTTTGAGGACGGTGCCACGGTAGACGCCGACGCACTGAAAGCCGCCGGCATCATCAAAAAGGCGTATGACGGCGTGAAAGTGCTGGGCAATGGCGCGGTGACCAAGAAACTCACCGTGAAAGCCGCAGCCTATTCCGAGTCCGCTAAGGCAAAGATCGAGGCGGCGGGCGGAAAGGCTGAGGTGATCTGAAATGTTTCAGACTCTGCGCAACGCCTGGAAAATTGTGGACCTGCGTAAAAAGGTCCTCTTCACCCTGCTAATCGTGTTGGTGTTCCGTATCGGTTCCGCCATCTCCGTGCCCTTCGTGGATGTGGCAGCGGTCAAGGCGGCAACCGAAAGCGGCACCAGCGAGATCATGAACTTTTTGACCATGATGTCCGGTGGCGGTTTCTCCAATACCAGTATCTTTGCGTTGAGTATCCAGCCGTACATCAATGCCAGCATCATCGTGCAGTTGCTCACGGTGGCGATCCCTGCGCTCGAACGTTGGGCGAAAGAGGGGCAGGCAGGCCGTAAAAAGCTCAGCCAGCTCACCCGTTACAGCACGATCGCGCTGGGCCTGTTGCTCGGTGTGGCGTACTATTTCATGGTGAAAAACAACTATCACGCTCTGACCTCCAGCGCGATGATAAAGGGCTTCCCCGCAATCTTCGCTGCGGTCGTCATCGTGCTCTGCTTCACCGCCGGTTCCGCATTGATGATGTGGCTCGGCGAGCAGATCAACGAAAAGGGCATTGGCAACGGCATCTCGATTTTGCTGTTCGCCGGTATCCTCTCCCGTCTCCCCACCGCACTCATGATGCTGTGGCAGTATTTCAAGGGCGGTATCGATCTGGTTATGAACGGCGACGCGCGCCACGGCGTGTGGTACATCGTCCTGTCGGTGCTCATTGTGGCACTGTTCATTGCGATGATCGGCTTTATCGTTCTCATCACCAACGCGGAGCGCCGCATTCCGGTGCAGTACGCGAAGCGTGTGGTGGGTCGCAAGATGTATGGCGGCCAGAGCACCTTCATTCCGGTGAAGGTGAACATGTCCGGCGTTATGCCGATCATTCTGGCGGTCTCCATCGTGCAGCTGCCGAACATCATCAAAGAGATGTTCTCGCTGAAAGACAACTGGTTCTTCAACCTGTTTGCCTATGACAGCTGGTTCTACGTTCTGCTGTACTTCGTGCTGATCATCGGCTTCGCGTATTTCTACGTGACCATCCAGTACGATCCGGTGGAAATGGCGAACAACCTGCGCAAGAACTCCGGCTCGATCCCCGGCTACCGTCCGGGCGACCCGACGTCCGACTACATCAAGCGTGTGCTGAACAAGATCACCTTCATCGGTGCGCTGTTCCTGGGTATCATCGCCCTGTTCCCGACGCTGTTCGGTATGGCAACGCAGGTGTACGGTCTGACCATTGGCGGTACGTCGATCATGATCGTCGTGTCGGTCGCGCTTGAGACCACGCAGCAGATCGAAAGCCAGATGATGATGCGTCACTACAAGGGTTTCCTTGAGTGATCGGAGGAACGGTATGAAACTGATTCTGTTAGGCGCGCCGGGCGCCGGTAAAGGCACCCAGGCGGAGATCATCAGTGATCATTTGCAAATCCCCACTATCTCCACGGGTAACATTATCCGTGAAGCGCTGAAAAGCGGCACCGAAATGGGGCTGAAAGCCAAATCCTACATGGACGCGGGTCAGCTGGTACCGGATGAAGTCGTCATCGGCATCATCCGGGATCGCTTGGCCGAGGCGGATTGCCAAAACGGGTTCATTCTGGACGGTTTTCCGCGCACCATTCCGCAGGCCGAGGCGCTGGACCGTATGGGTATCGTGATCGACCGCGTTATCGACATCGAAGTCGCGGACGAAACGATCGCCCAGCGTGTATCCGGCCGCCGTGTCTGCCCGGGTTGCGGCTCCACCTACCACATCGACTACAAACAGCCGAAGGTGGAAGGCGTCTGCGACCGTTGCGGCGACACCCTTGTTCAGCGCAAGGACGACATGCCCGAAACGGTGCAGGATCGTTTGAAGGTGTATCATGACCAGACCGAGCCGCTGAAGGGCTACTATCAGGCCTGCGGCAAGCTCGTGATCGTGGAAGGTCAAGAGGGAGTCGCGGAAACCACGCGCCTGACTCTGGCCGCCGTGGACGCATAATCGCGGAGGCACGGTATGATCGCCATTAAAAACAGTCGCGAATTACGCGAGATGAAAGAGGCTTGCGTAATTTCGGCCGAGGCGTTGAAGCTTGGCGGTGAGGCGGTCGAACCGGGGGTAACCACCGGAGAGATCGACCGCCTCATCCGCCGATTCATCGAGAGCCGAGGGGCAAAACCCTCCTTTCTCGGTTACGGCGGATACCCGGCCTCGGCATGCATTTCCGTCAATGGCACAGTTATCCACGGCATACCGGGAAAATACGTGATCAAAGCAGGCGACATCGTCAGCATTGATGTGGGTGCGTATTTGAACGGCTACCACGGCGATAACGCCGCCACCTTTGCGGCGGGAGACATCTCCCGTGAAGCGCAAGCGTTGCTGGATGCCACGCGTGAAAGCCTGTATGAGGGCATTCGTGCGGCAAAAGCAGGCAATCGGGTGGGGGACATCGGCGCGGCAGTACAGCGGTATGTCGAGGTGCGTGGTTACTCGGTGGTACGGCAATTCGTCGGCCACGGCGTAGGCACGGACCTGCATGAAGACCCCAGTGTACCCAACTTCGGAACACCCGGACGCGGCACGCGTCTGCTGCCGGGCATGACCTTAGCCATCGAACCGATGGTCAATGCCGGATCCCACGAGGTGAAGATCCTCGAGGACGGCTGGACAACCGTGACGAAGGACGGCAGTTTATCTGCCCATTTTGAACACACGATCGCCATCACACCTGACGGACCGGTCATTATGACCTTACCGTAATGTGGCACCATAAGAGGGAGGTTATTCCGCATGTCAAAATCGGATGTTATCGAATTGGAAGGCACCGTCGTCGAAGCGTTACCGAACGCGACGTTCCAAGTGGAACTCGGCAACGGGCACCGTATACTGGCACACATTTCCGGCAAATTGCGAATGAACTATATCCGTATTCTGCCGGGCGACAAGGTCACGGTGGAAATGTCCCCGTATGACCTGACCAAGGGTCGCATCACTTGGCGAACCAAGTGAGAAACCCGCTTTCAACCTGTCAAGAAAGGAACGGTCAATTATGAAAGTCAGACCTTCTGTGAAGAAAATCTGCGACAAGTGCAAGATCATTAAGCGCAAAGGCCGTATCATGGTCATTTGTGAAAACCCGAAACACAAGCAGCGTCAGGGCTGATTGCTGCATTCTTAATGCGGAGCGAGTATAAGCTCCCACGAAAGGAAGGAAGAAACTATGGCGCGTATTGCTGGTGTTGACCTGCCCAGAGATAAACGCATCGAAATCGGCTTGACCTACATCTTCGGTCTGGGCCGTAAATCCGCTTCGGACATCCTCGCCGCGACCGGTATTGATCCGGACATTCGCGTGCGTGACCTGACCGAAGACCAAGTGTCCCTGCTGCGTGAGCACATCGGCCACAACTACGTGGTGGAAGGTGACCTGCGCCGCAACGTGGCGTGTGATATCAAGCGCCTCATCGAAATCGGAAGCTATCGTGGTCTCCGTCATCGCAAGGGCTTGCCGGTGCGCGGTCAGCGCTCCAAGACCAATGCCCGTACCCGTAAGGGTCCGAAGAAGACCATCGCCAACAAGAAGAAGTAAGCGGGAGGGAAAGAAATGGCTGCTGCAAAAGCTACTGCGCGTAAGGGTGCAACCCGTCGTCGCAAGGAAAAGAAAAACATTGAGCGTGGCGCGGCGCATATCCAGTCCACGTTCAACAACACCATCGTCACCATCAGTGACACGCAGGGCAACGCGCTCTCCTGGGCTTCGGCCGGTGAGCTCGGTTTCCGCGGTTCGCGGAAATCCACCCCGTTTGCTGCTCAGACTGCTGCCGAAACCGCTGCCAAAGCGGCAATGGAGCACGGTCTGAAGACGGTGGAAGTGTACGTTAAGGGCCCGGGTGCCGGCCGTGAAGCCGCGATCCGTGCTCTGCAAGCCGCAGGACTCGAAGTCACGCTGATCAAAGACGTGACCCCCGTCCCCCACAACGGATGCCGTCCTCCCAAGCGGAGACGCGTGTAATCCAAATCAGGAGGTGCAACCAACATGGCAAGATATACCGGTCCGGCGTGCAAACTGTGCCGCCGCGAAGGTCAGAAATTGTTTCTGAAGGGCGAACGCTGCTACAGCGCGAAGTGCGCGGTTGCGAAGCGCGCCTATGCTCCCGGCCAGCATGGCCAGGGTCGCAAAAAGGTCTCTGAATACGGCCGTCAGCTGCGCACCAAGCAGTATGCGCGTCGTTACTATGGCGTTCTGGAAGGTCAGTTCCGCCACTATTTTGAACTCGCCACCAAGATGACGGGCGCTACCGGTGAAAACCTGCTGCGCATCCTCGAATCCCGTCTCGACAACGTGGTGTACCGTCTGGGCTTTGCCAGCTCGCGCAATCAGGCGCGTCAGCTGGTGACGCAGGGTCACTTCACCGTGAACGGCCGCCGTGTCAACGTGCCGTCCTTCCTCACCAAGGAAGGTCAGGTCATCGCTGTGCACGAAGACAGCCGCTCGCTGGGCCTCATGAAGGCGTTGGTGGAAGCCAACAGCGGCCGTCCGGTTGCGAAATGGCTGGAAGTCAACAAAGAGACGATGGAAGCCAAGATCGTGGCGATCCCGAACCGTGAGGATATCGATCTGCCGATCGAAGAAACCCTTATCGTCGAGTTGTATTCGAAGTAATTCGAATCGTCATCCGAAGATTCATCATAGGAAAAGGTATTGCTTTTCCGCACTATATAAGGAGGGTTTTGAATGATTGAGATTGAGAAGCCCAGAATCGAAGCGCTGGACCTCGCAGCGGACGGCACCTACGGCAAGTTTGTGCTGGAACCGTTGGAGCGCGGTTACGGAACGACGCTCGGCAACAGCCTGCGTCGCGTGCTGCTCTCTTCGCTGCCCGGCGTGGCGGCGACGTCCATCAAGATTGATGGTATTCTGCACGAGTTTTCCACCATCGAAGGTGTGAAAGAGGACGTGACCGAAATCGTCCTCAACATCAAGGGTCTCACCGCGAAGATTCACGGTGACGGTCCGAAAGTGGTCTACATTGAAGCGGAGGAGCCGGGCGAAGTAACGGCGGCCTCCATCAAATGCGACAGCGAAGTGGAGATCCTGCAACCGGATATGCACATCGCCACGGTTGGCGAAGGCGGACATCTCTTCATGGAGATCACGCTGGACAAGGGCCGCGGTTTTGTTCCGGCGGAGCGCAACAAGCAGTTGACGGCTCCCGTGATCGGCGTGATTCCGGTCGATTCCATCTACACTCCCGTGTTGAAGGTCAACTACACCGTGGACAACACCCGTGTGGGTCAGATCACGGACTATGACAAGCTCACGCTGGAAGTGTGGACGAACGGCACGATCTCTGCGAAGGAAGCGGTTTCGTTGGGTGCAAAGGTTTTGACCGAGCATCTGAACCTGTTTGTGGATCTGTCCGGCGACGCGTGCGTCGGCGGCCCGATCATGGTCGAAACCGGCAACGACGGCAACCAAAAGGTGCTGGAAATGACGATTGAAGAACTCGATCTGTCGGTCCGTTCCTTCAACTGCCTGAAGCGTGCCGGCATCAACACCGTCGAAGACCTCATCAACAAGACAGAGGACGAGATGATGAAGGTGCGTAACCTCGGCCGCAAATCGCTGGAAGAGGTCATCAACAAGTTGGCATCGTTGGGCTTCACCCTGCGTGACAGCGAAGATTGATCCTCACCATTTGACTACGAATGTATCTATTAACGTTCTTCCATTTTGAAGAAAAGGAGTGACTTAACATGCCCGGAACCAGAAAGCTCGGTAGACCGACTGCTTCGCGTATGGCGATGCTGCGGGCAATGGTGACGTTCCTGCTGGAAAAGGGTCGTATCGAAACGACCGTTACCCGTGCCAAGGATGTGCGCGCCATGGCTGAGAAAATGATCACCATCGCCAAAGAGCCGAACCTGGCGAACAAGCGCCGCGTGTTTGCGTTTGTCACCAAAGAAGCGGTGGCGAAGAAATTGTTTGATGAAATTGCTCCCAAGTATGCGGAGCAGAACGGTGGTTACACCCGTATTATCAAGACGGGTGCGCGCCGCGGTGATGCCGCCGAAATGGCGATCATCGAACTCATCTGATCAGAGTAAAAAGAGGTTGTGCCGAACGGCGCAACCTCTTTTTTGTGCTTTTGAAGAAAGGGGTATATTTTGGGAAGGGCGTTCGGACGCGTTTGGGGATACCCACAAACGCCGCCTCCTATCAGCATGGGGCATTGTAGGGGGCGGGGCGTGACCGATGCCCCATTCGCCATTCTCCGACAATCACGATACTTACGGCCCTTTGTGTGTTTAGATGATTTTTGTCTAAACACGTTTCACACATGATCGCAAGGTGTCGGGATGTTTTGCATTCCTTGACGTGACGTCGTAAACACCGTCCCCTGCGGTGTGGGTTAGAATGCGCGACCGAAAAAGTTTGGTGCAAGGGGTTGCAACCTCACCATAATGGGTATATAATATAGGGTAAGGTGACACGAGCGATTCGAACCTGTTTTAAGAAGGCGGATTTCCCGTTCACCCTGCGTTAAAATACTCGCCAATACGAAAGTATTGGCTCCGTTTTCGCCAAGGTTTACCGAGAAATCCGTGCTTCTTAAAATCTTCGACCTCAAAGCGAGTAGATTTCGTGAGGTTTCCATCTCTTCTTTTCTGCCGACAGGCTCGCGCCTGTCAAAGAAAAAAGAGCGGAAAACACCGAAATATGCCGCTTCGAGGCAGGTTCGGATTACTCGCGTCACCTTAAGGACATCGTTTGAAAAAGGAGTTATCAAGATGGATTGGCAAGCCGCAGGGGAATTTTTGCTGGATCTGGTCGCCTCACTCGGCAGTCGCCTGCTGGGAGCGCTCGTGATTTTGTTGGTCGGTTGGCGTGTGGCGCGGTGGTTGCGTAAATGGTTGTTGCGTACCCATCGGTTGGACAAGTTGGATGCAGGGGTACGCACCTTCCTTTCCAGCGGTGCGACGGTGCTGATCTACACCTTGTTGTTTATCACCGTGGCGATGATGCTGGGCGTTCCTGCCACGTCGTTTATCACGGCGTTGGCGTCCTGCGGCGTGGCGATCGGCTTGGCGTTGCAAGGGTCGCTCAGCAACGTGGCAGGCGGCTTGATGTTGCTCATCTTCAAACCGTTCAAGGTGGGCGATTACATCGAAACGCCCGACACAGCCGGCACGGTTTCGGACATTACGGTGGTCTACACCGTGTTGCGCACTCCCGACAACAAGGTGATCACCGTGCCCAACGGTACCCTCAGCAACTCGGTGGTGCAAAACTATTCGGCGGTGGAGCAACGGCGTGTGGACCTGACCTTCGCGGTGGATTACCGCCACGACATTGAGGAGGTCAAAGCCCTGCTGGGCCGTGTGGTGACGGCGCACGACAAGGTGCTGGCAGATCCCACGCCATTTGCGCGGCTGTCGGAAAACGGCGAGCGCGCCATGATCTTCACGGTGCGTGCGTGGTGCAAAACCGAGGAGTATTGGAACGTCCGCTTCGATTTGACCGAGCAGGTGAAAGCGGCATTCGACGAGGCAGGCATCATCATCCCCTATCCGCAGATGGACGTGCACATCAAGAAAGACGAATAAACAAAAATATACCCCTTACGGGAGTTAGGGATAAAATTAGAGAGGATGTACCTTCGTGATACATCCTCTCTGCTTGTTTTGTGGGAATAGATGAGATATCCAAGCCTTCCCCTTGAGGGGAAGGTGTCGGCGTAGCCGACGGATGAGGTGGCGCCAATCGCAGTTTCAGCAACGAATGCCCCCTCATCAGTCACCTTCGGTGACAGCTTCCCCCCAGGGGGAAGCCTTTTTGGGCCATCCCTACCCATAGCTTCCTTACGGGGGTATATTATTGTTACACAGAGCCGTCGCTTTCCATCAAGGTGATGGAAACGGTGACGGTTTCCACGGTGGGATTGTTGCGGCGAATCCGCATCAGGGTGACCGTAACGGTGTCGCCCACGGCATAGGAAGTGAGCTGTTCGCGCATCTCGGCGTAACTCTTCACACGCACGTCGTTGATGTGGGTGATGATGTCGCCCACCTGCGTGTCGGTGCCCACAAAGCAGGAGTTTTTGCCGATGGCGGAAATATAAAATCCTTCATAGCCGCGATAGGTATCGAAGGTGTATCCTTCAATCCCCAGCATCACGCGCCCTTTCACATAGCCGTAACTCACGAGGTCTTGCAACACTTTTTTGGCTTCGTTGATGGGAATGGAGAAACCCAAGCCTTCGTAGCCTTCCGCCACGATCTTGGCGGAGTTGATGCCCACCACTTGACCCGACGAGTTGAGAAGCGGACCGCCTGAGTTGCCGGGATTGATGACCGCATCCACCTGCAGGCACTTGATAGCGTAGTTGGTTTCTTCATACACGTCACGCGCCAAACCCGACACCATACCGCCTGTGACGGTCCAGCCAAGACCGCTGTTGTTGCCCAGCGCCAACACGCGGTCGCCCAAACGCAGGGCGTTCGAATCGCCGAACTGTGCAGGGGTCAGTGCGGTGGAATCCACACGGATCACCGCCAAGTCGGTGGTGGTGTCATATCCCACCACGGTGGCGGCGGAAAACAGCGTGCCGTCATACAACTCCACTTCAATGCGCGAGAACACGCGACCGTACTCTTCGCTGTACACGCAGTGGGCGTTGGTGATGATATAGCCGTCGGCGGTCCACACAATGCCGGTGGCTTCCCCTGCCTGCATCTCCTCTTCGCTGGAGGCAAAGTAGCCGGAGGATACGGTCATATACATACGAATGATCACGGTGGAATCCAGGTTAACCGACACAATCTCCGCCGAAGTCAACCCTTCTTCCGCAGGCTCTTTCGTCACGATGTCGGGCGCGTTGGTGTTGCGATCCCCTGTGGGCACGGTGGGACTGCTTTGTTGCACGGTGGTTTTGGTGGGGGTACTGCTTTTATCCGCCAACAGGTACTTGCCTGCCAACAACACACTCGGAATCAGCAAGCACAGCGCACACACCGCGCCCAACACGGCAATCCACACCGCGGCATGATTTTTGCGCGGCGGCTGCGGCATCGGCTGCGGTTGAGGTGTCGACCAGGTATAAGAGGTGGGTTGCGGCGGTTGCTGTTGCCAGCCCGACGGCGGTGGCGGCGTGGGCGGTGTCCATTGCGGCGCACCGTTTTGCCATCCGTTCGGTGTCGGGGGCGGCGGTGTCACAGGGGGTTCAAACGGTGGTGCGGCAGACGGCTCGTCGTTTTGCGGCATCTCCACGTCGGGGCGAAAATCTTGATCAGACATAATCGCAAATCCTTTCTTCAAAGGTGTTAAGACAGTATACCATAGAAATATGTCGATTCTATGAAGAAATCTTATATATTTTCCGAAAGTGCACGCGGTTCTTCCGCGCCCGGCAGACGGAACTCAAATTCGCAGAATTCGTGTTCCACCGACCGCACCGTGATCTCGCCGCCGTGCAGGCTGATGACGTTTTTCACGATGTACAGCCCCAAGCCCACACCTTGTTTATCCAAACTGCGCGAGCGGTCGGATTTGTAAAACCGTTCAAAAATATGCGGCATTTCGGGGGCAGGTATGCCGGCACCCGTGTTGCGAATGCGCAGATACACCCATCCGTCACGCGGCGTGATCGAAAGGGTCAGCGTGCCGCCTTCGTTGATGAATTTTGTGGCGTTGTCGGTGAGGTTGTACACCACCTGTCCGATCAGGTCGAAATCCGCACGCACAAAGCAACGGGGTGCATCCTCCAACCCTTCCACCGTCACGCGCTTATCCGACAACCGCTGTTCAAACGAAAGCAAGGTCTTGCAGGCGGTTTCGGTCAGGTCAAACGGCACGGGTTTTAAGGTGAGGTGTCCGCTGTCGATACGGGAGAGATCCAACATGGATTTCACCAAACGCGACAGCCGCTTCACTTCGTCCGACACAATGTGCAGGTAATGATCGCGCTGTTCCACAGGGATCGTCCCGTCCAGAATGCCGTCGATGAAACCGGCAATGGTGGTCATGGGGGTTTTCAGTTCGTGGGAGATGTTGCCCACAAAACTGCGGCGCGATTCTTCTGCCGAAGCGATGGACACCGCCATACTGTTGAGTGCCGCGGCAAGTTCCGTCACTTCGTCGCGCCCTTTCACCGTCACCCGTGCGCTGAAATCCCCTTCCGCAAAGCGGCGCGTTACCTCCGCCATTTGGCGAAGCGGTTTCACCAAGCGGAA
>JAZONO010000142.1:0-2030 GCA_045654545.1 Acutalibacteraceae bacterium | reverse complement strand
GGTCGTCACCCTCATCTTCACCATTGGCGGATTTTGGCGTTCGATGCGTGAAGTGGAGATCGTCAAGGACAAACAAGGCAAACACGTGGTAAGCGGTGTGGGGCGTGTGTTCCGCGCTATCCCCGTCCTCTACCGTGTGGTGGGCGGCGTGGCCTTGGCCGCCATTGCGGTGTTCTCGATCAGCTCGCTTATCTTTTCCCCGTTGTTCTTCTCGGGTCAGTATAAAGATTTGATCGTGAGCGAAACAGGCGATTTTGCCACCGACGTATCCGAAATTTCCTGGTCGCAGATTCCCGTGGTGGACAAAGACAGCGCCGAGCGACTGGGTTCGCGCAAACTCGGCGAGATCGACCAGTTGGTGTCCCAGTTTGAGGTGGCAAGCAACTACACCCAGATCAATTATCAAGGTAAGCCCGTGCGCGTCACACCGCTGGAATACGGCGATATGTTCAAATGGTTCCGCAATCAGGCGAACGGTATCCCTGCCTACATCAAAGTGGATATGGTCACCCAAGCGGTGGATCTGGTGGACCTGCCGCGAGGCATGAAGTATTCCGAAAGCGAACTGTTTATGCGCAACATCGACCGCTATCTGCGGTTTAAGTTCCCCACCTTGCTGTACGATAATTTAAGTTTTGAGGTAGACGAAAACGGCACCCCCTTCTGGGTGGCTTCCACCTATACCTATCGCATCGGTCTTGCCAGCGGCAAGGATGCCAACGGCGCGGTGCTGGTGAACGCCCTCACGGGAGAAGCGGTCCACTATGCGCTCGGTGACGTGCCCTCGTGGGTGGATCAGGTGTTCGATGCCGATATGGTGTTGAAACAGCTTGAATACTACGGCGCGTATCAATCGGGTTTTTGGAACTCGGTGTTCGGGCAATCGGGTGTGAAATATCCCACCGACGGATACAACTATTTGGCGATCGACGACGACGTGTGGCTGTATACGGGTATGACCTCGGCAGGCGGTGACGAATCCAACGTCGGATTCGTGCTCATCAACCTGCGCACGAAGGAAACCAAGTATTACACCGTGCCGGGTGCGGAAGAATATTCCGCCATGAGTTCGGCGGAAGGGCAGGAACAACATCTGGGCTATTCCGCCACCTTCCCCATTCTGCTGAACGTGGAAGGGCGCCCAACCTATTTCATGTCGCTGAAAGACGATGCCGGACTGGTGAAAAAGTATGCGTTCGTGGACGTGGAACAGTATCAGATCGTCGGCACAGGCGACAAGTTGGAAACCGCACGTGAAGCCTATTTGGAAAAGTTGCAGGCAAACGACTTGATCGGCGGTAACAACGGCGGGGGCGAGGACACGCCTGCCGCCGATGTAACCACCAACGGCACGATCGCCGAAATTCACGCGGTGGTACAAGACGGCAACACGGTGTTCTATTTCCGCTTCAATGAGATCGGCGGCACCTTCACGGCGAACATTTCCGTAAGCACGGAGCTCCCCTTCCTGAAAGCAGGCGACCTCATCACGGTCACCCACCAAGAAGGCAGTACCGCTGTGAAAGCACTGGCAATTGCCGAGTAAGCAAAGACCGCAGACACTTTCGGGTGTCTGCGGTCTTTTTACGTTTCGAGTGATTTGTCCAACGCAAACCGTTTGCAGGGATAGATGTATGCCACGTCGTAAAACCCTTGCACGAAAACACAGTAAAATTCATCCCCCACGGTGGACATATTGTGAAGCCCTTGGGAGCTGATGTAAAAGTCGCGGCTCCATTCGTAATGCCGTCTGAACAACAGCACGCAAAGCAATCCTAAAAAATTTACTCTTGACGAAACCGTGAAAATATGGTATTATCCGTTTCGTGGTTCACACGCTGGTTTAGCTCAGTTGGTAGAGCAGCTGATTTGTAATCAGCAGGTCGGGGGTTCAAGTCCGTCAACCTCCCTTTTTCAACCACACTCTTCGAAAGAACATCCGTCAACTTCCCCCCCGATTTTACCGCTTTTTCATTTTTTCGTCATATTCGCCACTTGTACTTCCCCCACTTTGGTGGTATACTATTGCC
>JAZONO010000141.1:0-6123 GCA_045654545.1 Acutalibacteraceae bacterium | reverse complement strand
CCGTATTTTTGGCGCACCAGTTCCAGCACCCGTTCGTCCCGTTGCCAGAACAAGTCCACCATGCGTCTATCCTCCATCGCTCCCCCTCCGTTTCTTTTCACCCGGGTTCACCCTATATGTACGGTTTTCTTCCAAAAGGTTACATTTTTATTATAAAATACACTATATATAAAAACAAGTTACAGGTCTGTAACCCAAGGTTACAAACCTGTAACTACTCATCGCGCGTTATGCTCTTTCAAAGCACGTTCCGCTTCCCGTTTCATATCCCGTCGGGCGGCATCTTCGCGCTTATCGTACAATTTTTTGCCGCGGCACAATCCCACTTGCACCTTCACCCGTGAGCCTTTGAAATACAGCGACAACGGAATGAGGGTGTACCCCTGCTGTTTGGACAACCCGAACAGCCGCATGATCTCGCGCTTGTGCATCAACAGGCGGCGCGGACGCACGGGGTCACGGTTGAAGATGTTGCCGTGATCGTAGGGGCTGATGTGCATGCCGCACACAAAGATCTCCCCATCGTCGATGGAACACCACGCATCTTTCAGGTTGGCGGCGTTGCGGCGCAGGGATTTCACCTCCGTGCCGCACAGTTCAATACCTGCCTCCAACTGCTCTTCCACAAAGTATTCGTGGTGTGCCTGGCGGTTGACCGCGATGGTCTTGGTATCCTTTTTCTCCATTACAGTTCACTTCGTCCTTCCAGCGAATGGCGCAGAGTGACTTCATCGGCGTATTCCAGGTCGCCACCGACGGGAATGCCATATGCCAGCCGCGTGACACGCACGCCGAAGGGTTTCAGCAGTTTGGCAATGTACAGTGCGGTGGCTTCCCCTTCCACGGTGGGGTTGGTGGCCATAATAACCTCTTTGACCTGCTCATCCGCCACGCGAGGGAGCAACCCCTTGATGCGGATGGCTTCGGGACCCACCCCGTCCATCGGGGAGATGGTGCCGTGCAACACGTGATACAACCCGTTGTAGTCGCGTGCGCGCTCGAGCGCCATCACGTCACGGGCATCCTCCACCACACAAATGACCGAACGGTCGCGGTTTGCCGCACGGCAAACGGGGCAGGTGTCCCCATCCGTCAAATTGCAACAGACCGCACATTCGTGAATGTGCTCGCGTGCGTCGGTGATCGCGCCGATGAACTCCGCCGCTTTCGCTTTATCGATATTCAAAAGATAAAACGCCAAACGGCACGCCGATTTGTGCCCGATGCCCGGCAGGCGTTCGAGCTGTTCGATCAGCCGTTCCAGCGGCGCTACCGTATACGCCACGTCCGTTCACTCCTCAATTAAAACAATCCGGGCAGGCTCATACCGCCCGTGACGGCGCCCATCTTTTCTTCCGAATCCGCCGCCGCTTTGCGAATCGCCTCGTTCACCGCCGCCATGACCAGATCGGTGAGCATCTCCACGTCGTCGGGATCCACGGCATCCGGCTGGATGGTGAGTTCCTTCAGCTCGTGCGAACCGTCCACCGTGGCGGTGACCATACCGCCGCCGACCGTGGCGGAATAGGTGGTGGCGGCGAGTTCTTCCTGAATCCGCGCCATGTCTTCCTGCATCTTCTGCGCCTGTTTGATCATGCCTTGCATATTGGACGGACCGCCGCCCATACCCTGCGGTAATCTTGCTTTCATATTCGGTTCCTCACTTTATTATGTGTTGATTTATTCTTCCGTAACCGGCACGCCGCGTTCACGGCTTTCACGCAAAAACGCGGTGAGCGGATCGGTTGCCGCGGCGGAGACAGCGGTGGTGCGGCGCAAACCGAAACGGTACTGCTGACCTGTCACGGCACGCACCGCCGCTTGCAACTTCTGCTTATGCTCTTCCTGCGACACCAGGCCGCGGAACAATTCGTTATCGGTGCAAATGATGATCTTCTCGCCCTTCAAAATCGCGGTAGATCCGAGCAACACGCCGTAGAGCGGCATGCAGTTGACACGCAGGTCATCCAGCACCTCGTTCCAACGGGTGAAGGGGGTTTCCACCGCCGTATCCTCGGCCACAGGCGGAGGAGACACTTCCTCTGCCGTTTTCACGGGAATGGGTGTCGGCTCGACCTTTGCCACAGGGGCAGGGGCGGCGGTCACCACGCCGCCGCGCAGAGCATCCTCCAACGCTTTCACACGGCGCAACAACGCCGAAACGTCGGTGTCCAACGACGGGGTGCACAGGCGCATCAGCGCCATTTCCATCTCCACCCGACGGGAGGCACCACCACGCAGACGTTCCAGCGTTCCCTGCAACGCGTCCATACAATGGAGAATGGCGGCGAGTTCATATCCTTCGGCTTCGGCACGCATACGCGCGAGTTCCGATGCCGCCGCGACCACCAGTTCCTCCGCGTTCTTCACGCTTTTGAGGATCATCAGGTTGCGGTAAAAATCAATAAATTCGACACACAGCCGTTCCATATCGCAGGAGGCGGCATACAGCCGATCCAGCACCGTGAGCGCGGTGGCAGGATTGCTCCCCTTCACCGCACCCGACAGTTCATACAAATAGTCGCGCCCGGCAAGCCCCACCGCTTCGCTCACCACGTCGGCGGTGATCTCCTCGGAACGGGAAAGGCACTGATCCATCAGCGAGAGCGCATCGCGCAGAGCGCCGTCTGCCAACCGGGCGAGCAACAGCGCCGCATCGTCGGTCAGGGTGATGGATTCTTTCGCCGCCACGTCGCGCAGTCGTGCGGCAATGTCCTCGGCCGGGATGCGCCCGAAATCGAACCGCTGACAACGTGACAGAATGGTGGCAGGCAACTTGTGCACTTCGGTGGTTGCCAAAATGAAGATAACGTGTTCGGGCGGCTCTTCCAGCGTTTTGAGCAACGCATTGAACGCTCCTGCCGACAGCATGTGCACTTCGTCGATGATGTACACGCGGTATTTCGCCGAAACGGGGGTAAACCCGGCTTCCTCTTGCAGATCGCGGATGTTGTCCACGCCGTTGTTGGAGGCGGCATCGATCTCCACCACGTCCAGAATCGAGCCGTCGTCGATGCCGCGGCAGATCTCACACTCGCCGCACGGATCGCCGTTTTGAAGGTCGAGGCAGTTGACCGCCTTCGCCAAAATTTTGGCACAGGTGGTCTTGCCCGTTCCGCGCGAGCCGGTGAACAAGTAGGCGTGTGCCAAACGGTTGGTGCGCAACTCGTTTTGCAACGCTTTGGTTACCGTTGGCTGACCGTACACGTCCCCAAACGTTTTGGGACGCCACTTGCGGTATAACACCTGATACACGGAAATCTCCCCTTTCAAGAAAACGCGTACTCTTGGGCATACGGACAAACCGGTTACCTGCGGCGCACGGAGCCTGCCGCTTAATGCTGCTCGGTTCCCCGCCTGACATGGTTCACAGCGGTCCATCGCACAGGACCGATCCATCCGTATGCCCCAAAGCACGCGATATATATCTATTATATACGTATCCGCGAAAAATTGCAACCTTTTTTATCGTAATATTTCCGTGCTTTCGCAAGAGTACTTGACATTTTTTTGTTTTTGAGTATTATTATGATGTATTACTATGTAAAGGAAGTATCCATAATGCTGAATACCGAAAAGACCATGGAAAAAATCGTTACCTTGTGTAAGGGTCGCGGATTTGTGTATCCCGGCTCGGACATTTACGGCGGCTTGGCCAACTCGTGGGACTACGGCCCCTTGGGTGTGGAACTGAAAAACAACGTGAAACGTGCATGGCTGAAAAAGTTCGTGCAGGAAAGCCCCACCAACGTCGGCTTGGACAGCGCGATCCTGATGAATCCGCAGGTGTGGGTGGCATCGGGTCACGTGGGCGGCTTCTCCGACCCGTTGATGGATTGCAAGGATTGCAAGTCCCGTCACCGCGCGGATAAGTTGATCGAAGATTTCAGCGGCACGCCGGCAGACGGCTGGTCCAACGAACAGATGATGGACTATATCCGCGAAAACAACATCGCCTGCCCCGATTGCGGCAGTCACAACTTCACCGACATCCGTCAGTTTAACCTGATGTTCAAAACCTTTCAGGGCGTGACCGAAGATGCAAAGAGTGAACTGTATCTCCGCCCCGAAACCGCGCAGGGCATTTTCGTGAACTTTGCGAACATTCAGC
Organism: Acutalibacteraceae bacterium; assembly: GCA_045654545.1. Taxonomy (GTDB): domain Bacteria; phylum Bacillota; class Clostridia; order Oscillospirales; family Acutalibacteraceae; genus SIG588. Next base: position 2,012 of record JAZONO010000141.1, on the reverse strand, counting down.
GCACCACGCGCCGCAAGATTCCCTTCGGTGTGGCACAGGTGGGCAAGAGTTTCCGTAACGAGATCACCCCCGGCAACTTCATCTTCCGCATCCGCGAGTTTGAGCAGATGGAACTGGAATTCTTCTGCAAGCCGGGCACCGACCTCGAGTGGTTCAGCTACTGGAAAGATTTCTGCCGCGATTGGCTCTTGAATCTCGGTATCCGCGAAGAAAATCTGCGTCTGCGTGACCACGATCCGGAGGAGTTGGCGTTCTATTCCAAAGCGACCACCGACTTCGAATTCCTGTTCCCGTTTGGTTGGGGCGAATTGTGGGGCATTGCCGACCGCACCGATTACGACTTGAATCAGCACAGCGAACATTCGGGGCAGAAACTCGACTATTTCGATCCCGAAACCAACGAGCGTTACGTCCCCTACGTCATCGAGCCGTCGCTGGGTGCTGACCGTGTGGTGCTCGCGTTCCTGTGCGATGCGTATGACGAAGAAGTGGTGGATGCCGAAAAGAACGACGTGCGCGTGGTGATGCACCTGCATCCTGCCATTGCTCCGTTCAAAGCCGCCGTGCTTCCGCTTTCGAAGAAGTTGTCGGATAAAGCCGCCGAAGTGCATCAGATGCTCACCAAGCATTTCATGGTGGACTTCGACGATGCCGGCTCGATCGGTAAGCGCTATCGCCGTGAGGATGAGATCGGCACGCCGTTCTGCATCACCTATGACTTCGACAGCGAGACCGACGGTTGCGTGACGGTGCGTGACCGCGACACCATGCAGCAAGAGCGCGTGGCGATCGCCGACCTCGTGAACTACTTGAACGAAAAAATCGCATTCTGATGCCGTGACCCCGTGCCGAACGACACGGGGTTGCGTTTTGAAAGGAGTAGTCTTGTATGATGGATAACTGGACCGAACTGACCGTCGCCGTCCCGGCCGCCGACACCGACCGCGCCGCGGACATTGCGAACATGACGGTGCCATACGGGCTGTATATTGAAGATTACAGCGATTTGGAAGAGGGCGCACGCGAGATCGCACACATCGATCTGATCGATGAAGAGTTGTTGGCGCGTGACCGCACCCGTTCGCTCATTCACCTGTATCTGGAACCCGAAGTGAACCCTGCCGAAGCGCTCGCCTTTTTGCAGGAGCGTTTGTCGGCGGCAGGAATCGACAATGCGCTTTCCACACGCACGGTGCGCGAAACCGATTGGGCAAACAACTGGAAACAATTTTTCAAGCCCCTGCCGGTGGGCGAAAAATTGCTGATCCTTCCCACGTGGGAATCCGACGAAAACAAAGAGGGACGTTCTGTGCTGCACATCGACCCCGGCATGGCGTTCGGCACGGGCGGTCACGAAACCACCCGTTTGGTGCTGGAAACGCTGGAAAAGAAGGTGCAAACGGGCGACCGCTTTTTGGACATCGGGTGTGGCAGCGGCATCCTCTCCATCGCGGCATTGCTGTTTGGCGCCGCCGAAGCGTTTGGTGTGGACATCGATCCCCTCGCGGTCAAGACCGCGCAGGAAAACGGGGAACTCAACGGCATGACCGCGCCGCGCTACACCATTGTGGAGGGCGACCTTGCGGATAAGGTGGAGGGACAATACGACGTGGTGGCCGCCAACATCGTGGCGGATGCCATCATTGCCCTATCCCCTGCCGTGCCGGCCTTCTTGAAAGAGGGCGGCGTGTACGTGGTGTCGGGCATCATCGACGTGCGTGAAGCGGACGTTGTGACCGCGCTGGATGCGTGCGGTTTCGCGGTGAGCGAACGCTATGAGCAACGCGGCTGGGTGTGCCTTGTATGCCGTACCAAATAAAGATGTGAAACGAATAAGAATCCACCCGTAAGGTGGGTGGTCATAGGGATAAAATTGGAGAGGATGCATCGTGGAAGATACATCCTCTCTGTTTGTTTTGTGAATATTGATGCCACTTGGAAAGCGGCTGTGACCCTTGGCCCCCTTGTCTAAAGGGGGCTGGCCGGACATTGCCCGAAACAAGTGCTATAAC
>JAZONO010000140.1:0-8677 GCA_045654545.1 Acutalibacteraceae bacterium | reverse complement strand
GTTGCGAATGGGGATTTCGCCACCCCGTAACTTTTTCGGTTTTGCAAAGCAAAATACCGCCTGTTTAAGGCGGTAAGAAAAACGTTACACGGACTTCGCCGTAAGGCGAACGTCCTGCCTCCCCTTGTCAGGGGAGGTGGATTCGCCAAAGGCGAATCCGGAGGGGTAGTCTATCGAGAGTTCGTGTTATTTCACTACCCCTCAGTCAAAGCCTATGGCTTTGACAGCTTTCCTCCCGGAGACGGGCCCCTTTTGTCCGCTTCGCGGACATTTCCCCCGTGCACGGGGGAATCTACCTGACAAGGGGAGCCAAGGGGTCACAGCCGCTTTCCGAGTGGCGTGAATATCCACAAAACGCACAGAGAGGATGTATCTTCAACGATACATCCTCTCTAATTTTAACCCTAACCCCACCCACCGTAAGGTGGATGCCTTTTTATGCCTTCTTTCAAAAATCCAGGCACAGGCGTGCTTTCACAAAGGGGCGAACAAAGCCGTTTGCCGCCGCCACGTGGGCAGGGTGCACCGCATAACCTGCCAGTGCTTCGGCATCGGTGAGGGTGGATTCCAACATCGCATCCGCGTTGGAGGTGGCAAGCCCCTCAATGTGCACCGTGAGTGCGCACAGCCCCGGCACGACCCCCACCAGCGCTTCCAATTCACGCTTCATACTGACCAGCACGGTTTGCTTTTCGGCAGGGGATAACTCGTCCTTCAACTGCCACAAAATGATATGACGTACCATAATTCATTACTCCTTTTCCAAAAGAAAAGCGGCACCGCAAGGTGCCGCTTTGTTTCCATTACTCGCCGAAGAACGCCTTGCGGAATTCGTACGGATCGCACGCTTTCACGGCCTTGTCGTTGATCTTCACCGACAAAGTCGCCATCTTCGCGGTCACTTCCTCGTTGAATTCTTCGTACTTCTTCGTGTAGATGATGTCTTCCTTCACATCCTCGTAGTAATTCACGGCCTTGCCGTCCTCATCCTCACCGCGGTCGGCTTCGGGATCCATCTTCAACACCAGCGCCATGGTCGGGATCTCGCTGTCATCCTTGTATTCGATGATCTTCACTTCATCAAACGCCATCGCCTTGATGGCCTTTTCCAGTTCGCTCTCTTTATCATCTGCCGCGGCATCCACATCCACGCGGTGGTTGTGCTCTTCCTCTTCCTCCTCGTGGTCGTGACCGTCACCCGTCGTGGTGGTGGTTGTACCGCCCGCCGTGGTGGTGGCTTCGGTGGTGGTCGTCGTTGCAGCCGTGGTAGTCGTGGTGGTGGCTTCGGTCGTGGTGGTCGCACCTTCCGCCGTCGTACCGCCCGTCGTAGTCGTGGTGGTCGTAGTGTTCTTCTCGGCTTCCTGCTTTGCCTTTTCGTCCTCTTCAAACTTGTGGATCACCGCATCGAAATCCTTGTCCTTGTTATACAGCGCGAGGTAATCCTCAAACTGCTTTTTGACCTCGGCCTTCTTCTCATCGGTCAGATCCTTGCCGTCGCTGCCTTGCAGGGCGGTGGACACGATCATGTAGCTGATGTAGTTCTCTTCGAAATAGGTGCGGATCTCGGTTTCGGCGATCGCGCGCTTGCCGCCTGCGCCGTACAGACCGTAGAACAGCGCCGCTTCGTTATAGCTGCACTCTTCCAGCATCTTGGCATAACTTTCGTTGTTGAAGCCGAGCTCGATGAACGCATCCTTCTTCAGATCGGCGAGTTCCTTCTGCAACGCGTCGTAGGCTTCGGGACGGTTCGCCTTCAAGGTGATGCCGTGCTCCGCCATCATACGCTTCACCGCCACCTGGCGCACCACGCTGTCCTGCGCGAGTGCGGAGATGTAGCCGGCGAGATCGTAGTTCTGGTTTTCATAAGTGTAGGGGCCTGCCCACACGTCGGTACCGGTGTTGTACATTTCATAGTAGTACAGCGGCATGCCCGACGAAGAGGAATCCATGTACACACTGTAGAAGGTGTTGTACAGATACGCCAGATATTGACCGGTGGTGTAGTCTTCGCCGTCCACCGTCATGGCGACCTTCGGCGTGGAACAGCCGGTCATCAGCAACGACGAGCAGAGCATGACTAATGCCAAGAGCGCCGTGGCAGTACGTGTAAGAATGTTACGCATAGTGATGTGTCCTCCTTAAAATATGCATCGTTTGCATCCAAAAATATATTATACAAGAAAAAAGCACGTTTGTCTACTGCTAAAACACCATATTGTTGTAAAAAATTTTGTGAAAACAGTCACAAAGCGGAATTTTGGCGGTTTGTCGGGCAAAATATACAGAACGGAATACGAATTTTTGTTCGGTTGCACAGCGCACCATTGTTGAAAACTTGGTGGAAATCGTGAAAAACCGTGTGTTTATCAAGGGCTTTCGTGGAAAATTTGAGAAAATTTTGTCGTTTCGGGCGAGTTTTCCACGAAAAAAGTAGTCCAGATGGTATAGTCACCTTGACACCGCCACCGCGATAATGCAGGAGGGTACGGTTTCGTCAAAAAACAAAGGTTGTTCCCCCAATTTTACCGAAGCGAGCGCGCGGCGCAGACCGCACCCGTCCCGTTTGAGCACCGCTTCCTTCGCCGCAAACTGCCGTGCAAGCGCACGCCCGTCGGTAATGGGCGGATCGTCGGGGTGGGCGACACGTGCCGCCGTGCGCGCCCACCGTTCGGGTGAAAACGCCGCGGCATCCCACGTTTGAATGTCCGCACCGCACGGGCAATCGCACAGCACCGCCAACACGTGCCCGTGACTGTGGGAAAACGCAGGGTACAACCGCCCGTGAGGGGTGCTGATCCCCTCGGCAAACGGTTTGCCTCGCTCGTCCGTTTCCCATGCGGGGTAGGCGCAGGTGAGGGTGTTCACCGCCACCGTGCAAACGCCCTCGGTGTCGGCATCCCACGCGGCAAGGGCGGTGTGTAACAGCGCGGACAGCACCGCGCCCTCGGCACGGGCGGCGAGAGGACGGTCGTAGAGCTGCTGTTGCCGTGCTGTGGGCAACCTGTCCCACAACCGCGCCAAGGTGGCGGCGGCATCGTCAATATAGGTGTAAAACAAGCGCGTCGGCATTCCTCTCACCTCCGTTTTTATTGCATTGTATCACAATAAGGCAAAAAATTCAATTGACAAAATTCCGTGAACCGATTACACTATAAGAATAGAGGTTGCTGTATGAAGAAATGCGCGCGCGCGATATATGATTGGCTGTGGTGTGTCGGCGGCTGTGGAATATACGCCGTCGGTGTCAACGTGTTCATCACCCCCAATCGGTTGGTGCCGGGCGGCGTGACGGGTGTGTCGTTGCTGATTCACCATCTGTGGCCGCGGTTTCCCGTGGGCGCAGGCATCTTTCTGCTCAACCTGCCGCTCTTGTGGGTGGCGTGGCGGCATCTCGGGCATCGCTTTGCCTGTCGCACGGCGGTGGCAACCGCCATCGCATCGGTGGCGATTGACATCACCGCCCCGTTCTTGAACCCCTACACCGCCGATGGGCTGTTGGCGGTGCTGTTTGGCGGTGTGCTGTGCGGTGCAGGGCTTTCTCTGGTGCTGTTGCGCGGCGCCACCACGGGCGGCACCGAAATCGTGGCGCGGTTGATTGAGAAAAAGTACCCCCATGTTTCCGTGGGGCGGTGCATGCTGGCGGTGGACGGAGTGGTCATTGCTGCGTCCATCCCCGTGTTCGGGCAGGTGCAGGCGGCGATGTATGCCGTGGTGCTGGTGTTTGTGTCCTCCTTGGTGATTGATGAATGGATCGGCGGTGCACGGCGCACGCGCACCGTGTTGATCGTGACCGACCCGACAACCGATCTGGCAGGTGTGCTCACCTCGCGGTTGGAACGCGGTGTGACGGTGCTTTCGGCACAAGGAGCGTACACGGGGCAGCAGCGCCGTGTGCTGATTTGTGCGGTGCGCCCGTCGGAGGTGTATCCTCTGCGCCGATTGGTGCAAGACTGTGATCCCCGTGCATTTTTGATCGTGCTGAACAGCGAACAGGTGATCGGCACGGGATTTCAAAACGAATGAAAGGCGGTGGTAACCGTGACGTATCAATGGAACAGCGAAACAATGGGTGCGGTGATGGCGTTGCCTACCGCCGTGGCGCGTTTGCTGAAAATTGCCAGTCCCACACAGGTGAAAGTGATCGTATGGTTTGCGGCAAACGGCGGTTTTGATGCCGCGGCGTGTGCCGATGCAATCGGTAAGAGCCCTGCCGATTGCCGGGATGCCATGACCTTTTGGGTGGAGCAGGGCGTTTTGCGCGCCGAAGGGAAAGCCGATCCCGTCCCCGTGGCGCCTGCGGCACAGATTGAGTTGCCAAAACCTGCCCCCAAATCAGAAAAGCGCCCCACTTTCCGTGAGGCGGTGGCGCGGCAGAAGAGTTCGGCAGAATTTGATTATCTTTTGAAAACCGCGGAACAGCGGTTGGGACGTTCCATTTCGCCCGGCGAAGCGGAAACCTTTCTGTACATATATGAAACCGTGGGATTGCCGGTGGAAGTGATCCTGATGTTGCTGGTGTACGCCGTGCGCAACGGTAAGGTGAAGTCGCGCTCGGGATTCGGCACGTATCTCGAAAAAGCGGCACTCTCCTGGGCGGAGCAAGGCATTGTGACGGTGATTGCCGCCGAAGCCGAGTTGTGCCGTCAAGAGCGGCGGCACGCGGTGCGCGACCACATCAGCAAACTGTTCAATATGGAACGCCCCCTCACCTTGTTGCAGGTGGATGCGGCGACGCAATGGGTGGACGAATGGCATTTTTCGGATGAGATGCTGTTGTTGGCGCTGGCAAAATGCCGCGAAAAGACCGACCGCGTGAATTTCAATTACATCACCCGTATTTTGGAAAGCTGGTTTTTAGACGGCATTACAACCCCCGAAGCAGCGGCCGCCGCCGCGACACCCAAGAAAAAAGAACGGGCAAAACCCCTCCTGTCGGACGAAGGGGAAGTGCCCGATGCTACCGATTATGAACGCGCCGCCGCCGATTGGCGACCGGTGTATACGGCGAAGAAAGCGAAGAAGGAGTGACCGCAATGGGTTACAGCAAAGAACTGTATGAGCAGGCGATGCGCCGCTTGGCAGAACGGCGCATGAACGCCGAAACCGCCGCATCGGCTCTGCGCGCACGGGCGATCGCCCGTGATCCGCGCACAGGCGAGATCGAACGCACCCTTTCGGGCACCGCGCTTTCCATTGCCCGTGCGGTGTTAAACGGTATGGACGGACATCGCGGCGGCGACATCACCGCCACGGTGAAACAGTTGCAGGAAGAAAACGAAGCCCTGCAACGGGAACTGGCCGACCGCCTGCACGCAATGGGGGAGAAAGCGAACAACTTTGAGCCGATTCCCACCTGTCCCCTGTGCGGCGACACGGGATACAAAGGACAGCGGATGTGCCGTTGTTTGGAAGACTTGTTGCGTGAACTCTCCTGCCGTGAACTCAGCGCCTTGTCGCACATGCAACTCACCCGTTTCGAGGATATGGATATGGACTATTATGCCGCCGAGCCGGACGGTGACGGCGTGTCACCGCGTGAGCGAATGGGGGACATTGTGGCATTTTGCCGCGCGTGGGCAGAGGATTTCTCCCCCGAATCCCAGAACCTTCTGTTGCGCGGTCCTGCCGGCACGGGCAAAACCCATCTCTCGCTTGCTATGGCACGGGAGGTGGCAGAAGGCGGATACCAAGTGGTGTACGGTTCGGTGCAACGGCTGTTGCGCCAACTGGAAAAGGAGCATTTCGGCCGTGAGGACGGGGACAGCATGGACAAGATGGAATCCTGCGATCTCTTAATTTTGGATGACCTCGGCACCGAATTTGCCACCCCGTTTTACACATCGGGGCTGTATGAACTGATCAACGCCCGTTTGCTGGGCGGTCGCCCCACCATCATTTCCACCAACCTGAACCAAAAGCAGTTGCAAGAACGCTACGGCGTGCAGATTGCGTCGCGCATTGCCGGTTGTTTCCAACCGCTGTTGTTTGCAGGGCAGGATATTCGCCAGCAAAAATTGATGCGTCGATTGAGAGGAGAATGAGCATGAAAACAAGGGGCTACATTTTTGGAATACTGTTGCTCGTACTGATCTTGACGGTGTCCATGACAGCGTGCGGCAAGAAGAATGCCGACACGGGAGAGGACGGCGACACCGCTACCGAAACCACCGTGAGCACCACCGAACCCACCACGGCGACTACCACCGTTTCGGCGAACGATACCTTTCCGCGCATCGCATACGTGAATGCCACCACCTTGAATGTGCGCTCCACGGCAAGCATGGCAGCCGAAGCCATCGGCGGTCTCAAATGGGGCGATGCGGTGAAACTGTTGTCTCGCGACGGCGATTGGTATGCCATTGAATTCATCCCCGTGAATCCGCCGGCCGGATTCACCGGCAACATCGGTTACGTGCATTCCAACTACGTGCAGGACACCATGCCCACCGAAATGCCGGGGTGAGCAATCAAACCCGGAGTTGGGATTTGAATGCTCACCCTCTCGAATGATCACATCAGCGCGGCGAGAAGAAGCATCTCCCGCGCTTTTTGATACAACGGCTCAAAATCGGTGAGCGGCAACGGGTTCACACCGCGCCCCATTTCCAACGTGAAGCCGGGACGTCCCATCTCTTCGATAAACCAATCCTTAAACCCACCGTGGGAAGCGGTGCCTTCGGGGTCTGCCACCGCATAGCCCGAGGAAGCGGCCAGAATGTCCGCCATCATACGGGCTTGTGCAGGGGTGCGGTCACCGTACCGCCAATAAATTTCCTCACCCTGCGTGTGCAGGGCAATGACGTGGCGAAAATCCGCACGGCGGCACAGCGAGGTCAAGGCACGCGTTTCGGGCTCGCTTTCGGCGGCATCGCCGCCGAAACGGCGTGGGGCAGGCCCCACAATGCCGTCGGCGCGTTCCATATCCAACAGGGCACTTCGCCCGGCGTTGAAATTGTGATTTAAGTCCACACCGCGTGCGTTGGCTTGCCACAAGCCGGGGGTATCTCCGCCCATTTCTGCCACCAGCGCGGCATATTCTCCGGCGGTGCGACTGCCGCCCAGCGCGATGTCCACCCCGTCGGGGTTGACCTGCGGAATGAACACAAGACAGCGGCCGGACATGGCACGGCGAAAATCCATGTCGTCCAGCCGTCCGTCACGGCACAGCGCCTCGCAGATCTCTTCGCACAGGCGCAACAACACTAATGTGGTGATCCATTCCTGCCCGTGGAAGGCGGCGGTGTACAGCACGCGGTGGTGTCCGCCGCCCAGCATCACGCCGTAAATGTCCCGACCGAGCAGGCTGTGTCCCACCGGTTGCAACTCCAAAAAGCGATACCGCGCGCACAGGGCGGCAAGTTGGGCACGCACGGTGGCGGAATCGGCCGGTTGCGGCTGTGTGATGGTGTGAGTCATCGTCAAAAGCACCCTTTCGGTGTGAAGTATTGTCAGTATATATCATAACGGAGGTAGGGGTATGAATCTTATCGAAAAACCGTTGTCGCAGGACTACAAATACAAGGGAAAAATTGTCAATATGCGAGTGGACGAGGCACTTTTGCCGAATGGGCAAACCGCCCTGCGCGAAGTGGTGGAGCATCCGGGCGGCGTGTGCGTGGCGGCGCTGACCGATCAGCGCGAATTGCTGTTCGTGCGGCAGTTCCGCTACCCTTATGAAGAAGTGGTGTGCGAACTGCCGGCAGGCAAACTGGAGCGTGGGGAAGACCCCCTGCTTGCAGGTAAACGCGAATTGCAAGAGGAAACGGGTGCCACGGCGGCACGGTTTACATCGATGGGTAAACTGTATCCCACCCCCGGCTATTGCGGTGAGATCATCCACCTGTATCTGGCGGAAGGGCTCTCCTTCGGTGAAACCTCACCCGACGAGGACGAGTTCTTGGAAGCGGAGCGCATTCCGTTGGACGAGGCGGTGAAGATGGTGCTGGCAGGGGAACTGCCGGATGCCAAAACGCAGGTGTTGGTGTTAAAAGTGGCGGCATTGCGCCCGTAAACCACGTATTGGCGAGTATTTTAACAATGGATGAGCGAAAATCCGCCTTCCCAAAACGGAGTTCGGGTTTAATTGCTCACCCTAAATCACGGTGTGTTGCCCAACTTTTTTGCTACAAAACGCGCAAAAACAGAGAAAAATATAGAAATTTTCAAAAGGTCATTGACAAACGACCCGTTTTTGCATACTATTTTTGGTAGAGAGGAGACGCCGTCTCCTTTTTAGTCGCCGCTGCGGCGAACACTATTACGGAGGATGACAACATATGGTATTCGAGAAAGTCAGAGAGATTTTGTGCAATCAGTTTGATGTGGAAGAAGACGAAGTTACGTTGACCACGCGCATTGGTGAAGATCTTGGCGCCGATTCGTTGGACGCGGTGGATATGCTGATGTCGCTGGAAGATGAGTTTGATGTGGAGATTCCCGACGAAGAGATCGAAAATATCCGCACGGTGGGCGACTTGGTGAGTTACATCGAGGAGCATCAATAATTTTTAAAATAGAAAAAGCGATGTGAACGTTTTGAACTGCCCCAATTTGTACGGACAGTACAAAAAAGCACCTTATGGTAGTTAAAATTAGATTTTAAGCAACAAACTGACTTCGTTTTTCAAGCGGGGTCAGTTTTGTTTTTAGTTGGATGCGTTGGTTGTTGTAGAAGTGG
>JAZONO010000139.1:0-6879 GCA_045654545.1 Acutalibacteraceae bacterium | reverse complement strand
TGCTGAAGGAATGCGACAAATTGGCAAAAATGCCGTCGGGTTCGCAAGAAGCGGCGGTGGTGCGCGGCTATTTGGACACGGTGCTGGCGTTGCCGTGGGGCAAACGCACCGAAGATGCGTTGGATATTGTTAAAGCGCGCCGTGTGCTGGATTGTGACCATTACGGCATGGACAAGGTGAAAGACCGCATTGTGGAAAGTCTCGCGGTGCGTGTGCTGTCCCCCGAAATGCGCGGACAGATCCTCTGCTTTGTCGGCCCTCCGGGTGTGGGCAAAACGTCGGTGGCACGTTCCATCGCGGAAGCGATGGGGCGCCGTTACGTGCGTGTGTCGCTGGGCGGCGTGCACGATGAAGCGGAGATTCGCGGTCACCGCAAAACCTACATAGGCTCGATGCCGGGTCGCATTATCGCGGCGGTCACCAAAGCGAAAAGCTGTAATCCGCTGATCTTGCTCGATGAGATCGACAAATTGGGACACGATTTCCGCGGTGATCCGGCGGCAGCTATGCTGGAAGTGCTGGATCCCGAACAAAATGTGAGCTTTACCGATCACTATTTGGAACTGCCGTTTGATCTGTCGGAGGTGCTGTTCATCACCACCGCCAACGATGCTTCGGAGATTCCCGAAGCATTGGCGGATCGCATGGACATCATCACGCTGTCGAGTTACACGGCGGAAGAGAAGCTCCATATTGCGAAAGAGCATTTGCTCCCGAAACAGCGCAAACGCCACGGATTGACCGCACGTCAGTTACGCTTGTCGGATGAGATGATTCGTCGTATCATTGACGGATATACCCGTGAAGCAGGGGTGCGCAAATTGGAACGCCGCATAGCGGACATCTGTCGCAAAGCCGCCAAACGCATTGTGGCAGGTGAAGTAAAAGCGGTGACGGTGAAAGATTTGGCGGAATTCTTGGGCCCCGTGAAATACAAACCCGATCCTCTTGTCAAAGCGGATGAAGTGGGTGTGGTGAACGGCCTTGCGTGGACATCGGTCGGCGGCGAAATGCTGCAAGTCGAGGTGGCGGTGCTGGAAGGCAGTGGCAAGGTGGAACTCACGGGTTCGCTCGGTGACGTGATGAAGGAATCCGCGCGCACGGCGATGAGTTATGTGCGTTCCCGTGCCGCCGAATGGGGCATTGATGCCGATTTTTACAAGACCAAGGATATTCACGTGCACGTGCCGGAAGGTGCGGTGCCGAAGGATGGTCCGTCGGCAGGCGTGACGATGGCAACGGCGATGGTATCGGCGTTGTCGGGCATTCCCGTGCGCCACGATGTGGCGATGACGGGGGAGATCACTCTGCGCGGTCGCGTGTTGCCCATCGGCGGTTTGCGTGAAAAGAGCATGGCGGCGTATACCCGTCACATGCACACGGTGTTGCTTCCGCAGGAAAACGAGGCAGATCTGGCAGAGGTGGATGCCGCGGTGAAGGATACCATTCGATTTGTGCCGGTTTCACACATGGATACGGTGCTGAACATGGCACTCAGGAGGGATTGACCGTGAATTGGAAAAGCGCGGACTTTGAGATCACCGCCGCCTTGGCAGAGCAACTGCCCGTGGACGATCTGCCCGAAGTGGCGTTTTCGGGTCGCTCCAACGTGGGGAAATCCTCGCTGATCAACCGTGTGGTGGAACGGCGCGGCTTGGCACGCACCAGCGCCACACCGGGTAAAACCGCCAGTATCAACTTCTATCGCTTGGACGGTATGCGCATGGTGGATCTGCCGGGTTACGGCTACGCCAAGGTATCGGATGCCGAGCGAAAGCGTTGGAACAAACTGATTCAAGGGTATTTTGATGCCGACCGTGACTTGCGGTTGGTGTTGCAACTGGTGGATATGCGTCACGCGCCCTCCAAAGAGGATCGCCAGATGATCGACTATTTCGTCGAGGCCGGTATCCCGTTCGTGGTGGTGATGACCAAAGCGGACAAACTCAACAAGCGTGAGCGTGCCGCCGCCGAAGAATTGATGGCGCAATTTTTTGAAGAATACGAAGGGGTTATGACCATACCGTTTTCCGCTGTGACGGGAGAAGGGGTGGATACCCTGCGTGAGATTTTGGAAAGTGTTACGGAAGAATAAGGTGAGTACAATGTTTTTACCTATGGGTGTGGATGTCAATAGCGAAGGGCATCTGACGGTTGGCGGTGTGGATACGTTGTCGTTGGCACAGCAGTACGGCACGCCGCTGTACGTGATGAATGAGGACGTGATCCGTTCGATGTTGCGCGAGTTCAAGCGTTCCATCGAGGAAAATTACGAAAACGGCGGTATGGTGGCGTTTGCCAGCAAAGCCTGTGGGTTTTCGCGCATGTTCCGCATTGCCGCCGAAGAGGGGTGCGGTGTGGACGTGTCCTCGGGCGGTGAACTGTACACCGCGCTGAAAGCAGGGTTCCCTGCCGAGCGCATCGTGATGCACGGCAGTTGCAAAACCGAAGAGGAGATCGAACTGGCGGTCACGAATCACGTGGGGCGCATTGTGGTGAACGATGCGTGCGATCTTCGCCGTGTGGCCGATGTGGCAAACCGCCTTGGCAAGACAGCATCGGTGTATCTGCGCATCACCCCCGGTATTGATGCACACACCCACAGTTCCATCATGACGGGACAGATCGATTCGAAATTCGGTTTCACACTCGAAACGGGAGAAGCCATGCAGGCGGTGAAAGCCGCGCTGGCGGAATCGTCGCTCGCATTGAAAGGTCTGCATTGCCACGTGGCATCGCAGGTGTTCGATGAGCAACCCTTCCGCGATGCGGCGCGTGTGATGCTCACCTTCTTGCGTGATGTGCGCACCGAAACGGGTGTGACGCTTGGTGAACTGGACGTCGGCGGCGGATTTGGTGTGCCCTACAAAGCAGAGGATCACGCCAAGCCCTGCACCGAATACATGAAGTGGACCGCCGCGGCGGTGCATGAATACGCGGCACAATTGGATTTCCCGTTGCCGAAGATGGTGATCGAACCCGGCCGTGCCGTGGTGGCGCATGCCGGTGTAACGTTGTACACGGTGGGCAGTGTGAAGGAGATTCCTTCGGTGCGTAAATACGTGTGCATCGACGGCGGTATGTGCGATAATCCGCGCTACGCCTTGTATCAAGCGGATTATACCGCGGTGATTGCCGCCCGTGCAAACGAAGAGGCGAGCGAGCAGGTGACCATTGCCGGGCGTTGCTGTGAAAGCGGTGATTTGTTGCAGGAAGACACCCCGTTGCAACCGTGCAAAGTGGGGGACGTGCTGGCAGTGCTGTGCACGGGCGCGTATAACTATTCCATGTCCTCAAACTACAACCGTTATCCGAAGCCGCCTGTTGTGATGGTGCGTGACGGCGAAACGGCGGTGGCGGTGAAGCGCGAAACGTATGACGATCTGCTCCGCAACGATTGCTGAAAATTCCCCCTTTTCAAGTCTGTCGAAATATGATAGAATATAGGGGAAAGGACGTGTGTGTATGAAACGATGGTTGGCGTTGTTGCTTTCGGTGTGTATGCTTTTCTGCTTTGTGGGATGCCAAAGGGAAGCGGAAGAACCGACAGGGGACAGCAATAAAGAATCTTCGTGGGAACCCGAAGAGCCCGAGGTGATCGACCTTACGGCGTTGTTGACACACGAGGACGTGTCGGCGGTAATCCCCACCGTGACCTTTGGGGACGGTATGTTGCAAGAGCACGACACCGTGTGGCTCTTTACGGCGGCGGATTACACCACGCAGATCTGGTTGATGGTGGAAGAACCCTCTGTCAGTGCCACAGAATATTTGAGTACCATTCCTTCCCGTTATGCCGAAGGGGCGATCGTGCCGTCACACAACCTCGGTGCAGGGGCGTATTGGTGCGGTGAGACGGGCGAGTTGTGGGTTGCCGCCGAACAGCACGTGATCTGCATTGGCGTGGCGTGCACCACGTTGGATGCGGAAAGCCGCTTGATCCACGCGCGTTCCTTGGCACTCAAAGTGTTGGATAGATTATAAAATATGTAAAAAAGGACCGATCGTCAAAGAAATGACGATCGGTCCTTTTTTTAAAAAACTCTTGACAAATTCTCCCTGAAATTGTACTATTGTATTAGTGAGGTAATACAGTTCGAGGAGGTGACCGCATGCAGTGGAACTTGGATAAAGCCAAACCGCTTTGTCCGCAGATCAGTGAGCAGGTGTGTTTGCGCATTGCCGTGGGGGAATTTCGCGCAGGGGAGCGATTGCTTTCGGTGCGTGAGGTGGCGCTTGCGGCAGGGGTGAATCCCAATACGGTGCAACGTTCGTTCGAAACGTTGGAACAGGAGGGGATCCTCTATTCCGTGCGCGGATCGGGGTGGTACGTGGCAGAGGATATTTCACCTGCCCGTGAAACACTTCGAAAACTGTGGCAGGAAAAGACTGCGACGTATTTTGCGGAGATGGCAACGCTCGGTATGGATGCGAAAGAGGTACAACAGTATGTGGCGGCGTGGTCGCCGCAAAAGGAGGAAGAGCTGTGAGTGTATTGTTGGAATGCGTGGGACTCACCAAGCGTTACGGCGCGGTAGCGGCGCTGGATGACGTGAGTTTCACATTGGAAAGCGGTAAGATCGTGGGTATTTTAGGCCCTAACGGGAGCGGTAAGACCACCTTCATCAAGATCGTGAACGGGTTGTTGACTCCCACGGCAGGGGAGGTGCGTATCGGTGGGTACACCCCCGGTGTTGAAACCAAAACGATGGTGTCCTATCTGCCGGATAACAGCTATTTGAACTCGTGGATGACCATTCGGCAGATGGTGGCGTTGTTTTCGGATTTCTATGCGGATTTTCGCCCCGACTTGGCGTATGAGATGTTGGATCACCTTGGCATCAAACCCGAAAGCCGTCTGAAAACGCTGTCCAAAGGCAACAAGGAGAAGGTGTGTCTCATTTTGGTGATGAGCCGCAACGCCAAATTGTACGTGTTGGATGAACCCATTGCCGGTGTCGATCCGGCGGCACGCGACTACGTGATCTCTACCATCATCAATAACTACAACCCCGATGCCACGGTGCTCATCTCCACACACCTGATTGCAGATGTGGAGCAGGTGTTGGATGAGGTGCTGTTTTTGCAAAACGGCAAACTGTTGCTTCACCGTTCGGTGGACAGCATTCGGGAAGAAAGCGGCAAGAGTGTGGACGAATTGTTCCGGGAGGTATTCCGATGGTAAAGAAATTGTATAAACACGAGATACAAGCGTACTTACGGGTGTGGATCCCGATGCAGATCGTGCTCTGCGGCATCGCCTTGCTTGGGCGGCTGGTGCAACTGTTTGAAACCGAGTCTGCTGTGTACAACATCATCAACGCTTCGTCCGTCATCGCGTATGTGTTGGCGGCGGTGGTGGCGATCGGCTTGGTGTTTGTATTTTCGGTGGTGCGATTTTACAAAAACCTCTTCACCGCCGAAGGCTACTTATCTTTCACCTTGCCGGTGACTCCGACGCAGCATATCCTCACCAAACTGTTCACCGCTATGCTGTTTTACATCGCCACGATCCTCACGGTACTGCTGTCGGTCTGTATCATCACCATGGGTGACGTGCTCTGCGAAGTGGGGAAAGCCGTTGCCTATTTGTGGCGCGTGTTCGCCGAAGAAGTTGGTGCTCACATGGGATTCTACATCGCGGAATTGGCGGTGCTGTTTGTCGTGTTGCTGATGACCACGTTGCTTTTGTACTACGGATGTATGTCGGTGGGGCAACTCTCATCGAAAAACCGTGTGCTGATGGCGGTGGTGGCGTATTTTGTCTACTATCTCATCACGCAGGTGCTCGGCACGGTTGTCATTGTGATCGGCTTTGTGGTGCCCGAAACGTGGATCGCCTTCTTTGAAAACTGGTATACATACAACACCAAAGAGGCGTTTCATTGGATCTTCTGCGGATTGATCGTGTGGGAAGGCTTGCTCGGCACGGTGTATGCCTTTGTGACACGGCACATCCTTTGCCGCCGCCTGAATTTGGAATAAGGAGGGATCGCTGTGAAAAAGACGATAAAACGCGCCCTTTGTTTGTTGCTCGTGTTGGTGCTTTGCCTTTCAGTGAGCGGTTGCAAAGAGTTGGACCGCGCCCGTGCACATCACGCGATCCTTCAGGAAGACGGCTCGCTGTTGCTGGACGGCAAGACCTATCTCGCCTTGCCGTATTGCCCGGAGTTCACGCCGCCGATGGGGCAGTATGCCGAAGTGGTGACACTCACCGGAGCGGACGTGCCGGTGTTGCTCAAAGACTTTTTCTACGATACCATGCTGATGATCAGCGAGGATAAACGCATCATCGGCGAGGACGGCACGTATTTCTGCTTGGAAGAGGATTACGAAGAGTTGTCGCAACGCATTGAGGCAGGATTTGCCTTGATCGATATGCGATACACGTATTATGAATACGATGACGAGGAAGAAAACTTCGTCCCCGTAAACTATGTGTTGAGTGAGTTGCAGAAAAACACGGTGCGCCACGTGGCCGCTTCGGTGGAACCGCGGGTGGTGGACAGCATCCACTACGATTACGGTATCGAGTTGTACAGTGTCAGCGAGGACGGTTGGTTCAGCAAAGTACTGTGCGACGTGTGCACCTATAACGGGCAGTATGCCTTGGTGTTCTGGAGTGAGAGCGCGGTGACGGTGTTTGACGTACCGACGGAATTGAACCCCGTTTTCGAAGAGATCCTACGTGACTACATCCAAGGCACGGACGTGAAATAAAGGAAAAAGCACCCACCGTAAGGGAGTTGCGAATGGGGATCGGAGATGGAATTCTTCCCCTGCCTCCCCTTGTCAGGGGAGGTGGATTCGCCAAAGGCGAATCCGGAGGGGTAGTCTATCGAGAGTTCGTGTTATTTCACTACCCCTCAGTCAAAGCCT
>JAZONO010000138.1:0-2197 GCA_045654545.1 Acutalibacteraceae bacterium | reverse complement strand
CCTCCCCTGACAAGGGGAGGCAGGACGTTCGCCTTACGGCGAAGTCCGTGTAACGTTTTTCTTACCGCCTTAAACAGGCGGTATTTTGCTTTGCAAAACCGAAAAAGTTACGGGGTGGCGAAATCCCCATTCGCAACTCCCGTATGGCGGGGGCTTTTTCTTTTGTCGCACGCATATTTCCGCATACCCGTTCATACGATGGTACAAACATACCATGGGAAAGCGGAGGAATCAGGGATGAGCAATCAAAGCATTTATAAAGATATCGCCGCTCGTACGGGCGGCAGTGTGTACGTGGGCTGTGTCGGCCCTGTCCGCACGGGAAAATCCACCTTCATCAAGCGGTTTATGGACACGTTGGTTATTCCGCACATCGAAAACGAGTTTAAGCGTGAACGAGCAACCGACGAGTTGCCGCAATCGGCGGCAGGGCGCACCATTATGACTACCGAACCGAAATTCATTCCCGAAGAGGCGGTGGGAATCACCTTGGATGGGGATGCGGCTCTGTCGGTGCGCATGATCGATTGTGTGGGGTATGTTGTCCCCTCGGCCAAAGGCTACATTGAGGACAATGCTCCGCGTATGGTGAAAACACCGTGGTTTGAAGAAGAAGTGCCGTTTAATATGGCGGCGGAACTCGGCACACAAAAGGTGATCAACGAGCATTCCACCATTGGGTTGGTCATCACCACCGACGGCAGTATCACCGACATTCCGCGCGAGGAATATGCCGAGGCGGAAGCACGGGTGATCGGGGAATTGCAAGCGATCAAGAAGCCGTTTGCGGTGTTGCTCAACACCACCCACCCGACCGCTGACGAAACTTGCGCGCTGTGTGCGGATCTGTGCGCAAAATACGGTGTGCCTGTCACCGCGGTGGATTGCATGAATCTGACCGAAGAGGAGATCGCGCACATACTGGAAACGGTGCTTTTGGAATTTCCCGTGCGTGAGATCGGGGTGCAGTTGCCGCGTTGGCTCACCGCATTGCCCACCGCCCATCCCGTGCGCCGTGCGTTGTTTGATCGCGCGCACGCCGCCGCTGAAGGGATCACACATCTGCGCGACGTGGGCAAACTGGCGGATGCATTTTCAGAAAGCGAATACGTGAAAACCGCACGCACGGTGGAACGCGCTCTCGGTGAGGGGAGTGCCGCCGTGGAAGTCACCCTCGTCCCCGAACTGTTTTACCGTGTGTTGGGTGAGGTGACGGGACTGGCGGTGGCAGACGAAGCGGCGCTGATGTCCACCATGCGCGAATTGGCAGACATCAAAAAGCAGTTTGACAAATTCCGCGGTGCGCTGGAATCGGTGGAGGCAACGGGATACGGCATCGTGATGCCCGAGATGACCGAAATGACGTTGGAAGAACCGGAAATCATCCGCCAAAGCGGACGGTATGGGGTGCGCTTGCGTGCATCCGCCCCCTCCATCCACATGATGCGCGCCGATATTCGCACCGAGGTGGCTCCCATCGTGGGGTCGGAACGTCAATCGGAGGAATTGGTGAGTTACCTGTTGCGCGATTTTGAGGAAGACCCTGCCCGCATTTGGGATTCCAACATTTTCGGCACGTCGCTGTACGGCTTGGTGAACGAGGGGTTGCACAATAAGTTGGCGCGTATGCCCGAAGACGCGCGCCAAAAAATGAAAGAAACGGTGGAACGTATCATCAACGAAGGGTGCAGTGGGTTGATATGCATTCTGGTGTAACCGGCACGGCACAAAAACGCCGTTTCAGCGGGGTGGCGGTGATCGCGGTGCAAAGCGTGTCCTGTGCTGTCGTGTTGCTCGCCGTGTTGACCTTGCGGTTGGTTGGCGGTCGCTTGTTTTCGGATTTGAATCACTATTTTCACGAAGCATTGAAGCAAAACACGCTCACCACGGCGATTGCGGCGCTGTGGGATGGGGACGTACCGTTTGAGGAAGTCCCCGAAGAGCATGTTTAGCCTGCATATCGGCGGCACCCTCTGGCGCGTGGGGGTGCCGTTTTTCTGTTTGCTTTCGCTGTTGCTCACGCTGGATGCAAGCGGCACGGCGATGCTTTGTTTACTCGCCTCGCTGATGCACGAGTGCGGACACGTTGCGGTACTGTGGCTCGGCGGTCGTCCGCCACGGGAGGTGACGGTGGGGATGTGCGGTATCCGTTTGGTGCCGCACCCGAATCCGCTCCCGTTTTTTTGGCATGTTTCCA
>JAZONO010000137.1:0-10683 GCA_045654545.1 Acutalibacteraceae bacterium | reverse complement strand
GGATTACTCGTGTCACCTTAATCACCGAACATGGAGGTTGTATGTAATGGACACACGTGAAAAGACTTGTCTTGCGGCAACGGCCACCCGTATCCGCATGGACATTATCGAGGGCACGTTCCACGCCAAAAGCGGTCACCCCGGCGGCTCGCTTTCCATCGCGGACGTGCTGACGTACTTGTATTGGAAGGAAATGAAGGTGGGTCCCAAGAATCCCAAAGACCCTTCCCGTGACCGTATGGTGCTTTCCAAAGGTCACGCCGCACCGGCGCTGTACGGCGCTCTGGCGGAAAAAGGCTATTTTGACCGTGCGGAGATCCAAAGCCTCCGTCACATCGGTGCGATGTTGCAAGGTCACCCCGACATGAAGGGCACTCCCGGTGTGGATATGTCCTCCGGTTCGCTCGGCCAGGGTGTTTCGGCGGCGGTCGGCATGGCGCTCGGCGGCAAGCTGGACGGCGCGGATTATCGCGTGTACTCCATTCTGGGGGACGGCGAGATCCAAGAAGGTCAAGTGTGGGAAGCTGCCATGTTTGCGGCAGCAAAAGGGCTTGACAACCTGTGTGTGATCGTGGATAACAACGACCTGCAGATCGACGGCACGGTGCGCGAAGTGAACAATCCGCATCCCATTCCGGAAAAATTTGCGGCGTTCGGTTTCCGTGTGATCGTGGTGGACGGTCACGACTTCGACCAGTTGGAAATGGCGTTTTCGGGCGCACGGGCCACCAAAGGTCAGCCCACCGCCATCATTATGCGCACCACCAAGGGCAAGGGCGTTTCCTTCATGGAAAACCAGGTGGGTTGGCACGGCAGTGCGCCGAACAAAGAACAGTACGATACGGCGATGGCGGAACTGACCGCACGCCTTGCGGAATTGGAGGGTTGAGATCATGGCAGACGTAGTGAAAAAGGCAACCCGTGACTCCTATGGCGCGGCACTGGTCACGTTGGGCGAGAGCATGCCCAACCTCGTGGTGCTGGATGCCGACCTCGCCGCCGCCACCAAAACGGGCGGTTTCAAAAAGGCGTTCCCCGACCGTTTCTTCGATTGCGGCATTGCGGAAGGCAATATGATGAGCATTGCGGCAGGTCTCGCCACCACCGGTAAAGTGGTGTTCGCCTCCTCCTTTGCGATGTTTGCGGCCGGTCGTGCGTTCGAACAGATCCGCAACTCCATCGGCTATCCGCACCTGAACGTGAAGATCGGTGCAACCCACGCCGGCATTTCGGTGGGCGAGGACGGCGCGACCCACCAGTGCTGTGAGGACATTGCGCTGATGCGCACCATTCCCGGCATGACCATCATTTCCCCGGCGGACGATAACGAAGCCACACAGGCGGTGTTTGCCGCCGCGGCGATGGAAGGTCCCGTGTATCTGCGCTTTGGCCGCTTGGCGGTGGAAAACGTCACTCCGGCCGACTACAAATTTGAGATCGGCAAAGGCGTAACCCTGCGCGAAGGTAACGACGTGGCGATCATTGCGAACGGTCTGTTGCTCGGCGAAGCGCTGAAAGCGGCGGATACCCTTGCCGCCGAAGGGGTTGCCGCCCGTGTGATCAACATGGCGACCATCAAGCCGCTCGACCGCGAATTGGTGTGGCAAGCCGCCGCCGAAACGGGCGCGATCGTCACCGCTGAAGAACACAACATCATCGGCGGTTTGGGCAGTGCCGTGGCGGAAGCCGTGGCCGAAAAGTGCCCCGTTCCCGTGTTGCGCGTGGGTGTGCAAGACACCTTCGGCAAATCCGGCCCGGCACTCGACCTGTTGCCGCTGTTCGGTTTGTCGGCAGACGCGATCGTTAAAAAAGTGCACGAAGCGTTGGCTCTGAAACAGTAAACGACCGAAACACGGGCGGGGAACACCTCGCCCGTGTTTTTTCGGAAAGGATGTCCCACATGGAATTTCCCAAGGAATTTGAAGCGCGCATGCGCGCCCTGCTCGACGAAGAGTACGCGGCATTTGCTACGGCCTTCCAAAAAGATACCCCCTCGCGTGGGTTGCGGTTAAACCCGTTGAAGTTAGATCCTGCCCGTGCTTGTGAGTTGTTGGGGGAGGAGATCGCGCCCACCCCCTTTGCGCCGCTCGGGTATGCCCTGAAAAGCGATCGCAAAGCAGGCGATGACCCTCTGCACCACGCAGGGGTATATTATCGGCAAGAACCGTCGGCCATGTCGGCGGTGACGGCATTGGCGCCGCAGGCAGGGGAGAGGGTGTTGGATCTGTGTGCCGCCCCCGGCGGCAAATCCACCCAGATTGCCGCCGCGCTGGGCGGCGAAGGGTTGCTGTGGTGTAACGAATACGTGCGCGCACGCGCCACCCCGTTGATGCAGAATCTGGAACGGTGCGGCGTGCGTAATGCGGTGGTCACCTCGCTGGATACCGCCGTGCTGGCGGAGGCACTGGAAGGCGCGTTTGATGCGGTGCTGTGCGATGCCCCCTGCTCGGGCGAAGGGATGTTCCGCAAGGAAGAAGCCGCCTTGCGCGAATGGAGTTTGGATAACGTACAGCTCTGTGCCGCGCGGCAACGCACCATTTTGGATGCCGCCGCCCGTGCCCTGCGCCCCGGCGGTCGCCTGCTCTATTCCACCTGCACCTTTGCCCCCGAAGAAAACGAGCAAAATGCGGCATGGTTTTTGGAAACTCACCCCGATTTCGAGCCGGGTGATCTCACCCATCTGCCGTTTGGGCAAGCGGCGTTCCCGTTGTGTGACACGTTCCCCACGGCGGCAGGACGGCGTGTTTTGCCGCAACACGGCGGCGAAGGGCATTTTCTGGCTTTGTTTCACAAGAAAGGGGACAGTCCCATTGCCGCTTCCCCTTATGTGCCCCCCAAGAAAGATTTGTATGCCGCCGAAGCCGCGGCGTTGTACCGCGAGCTCTTTGTTGACGAGCCGTGCGGCACCTTTGTGACGGTGGGCGATACGGTGCGGCTGTTGCCCCCCACCATGCCTGCCACGTCGTTGCATCTGCTGGCGGCAGGGGTGGCGGTGGCGGAGATCTGCAAAAATCGCCTGGAGCCCTCCCACAGCATATTCGCCGCCGCACGGGCAGAAAACTGTCGCCGCGTGCACACGTTATCCCCCGACGACCCAGCCTTGGCCGCCTTTTTGCACGGCGAGACTATTCCCTGCGACCCCTTGCTGTCCGGCTGGACAGCGGTGGCGGCGGATGGCGCGGTGGTAGGTTTTGGGAAGGCTGTGAACGGCACGCTGAAAAATCGCTATCCCAAAGGCTTACGCATATAAACCTCTTGATTTTAATGCTATAAACAAATCAAGGCACGGTGTGTTCCAACACACCGTGCCTTGCCTTTTATGGTTTTGAATTACATTTCGTCGAAGAATTTCGCGTGAACCGCCGCCACGGCACGATCCGCATCCTCTGCCGCGATCAGCACCGACACCTTGATCTCGCTGGTGGAGATCATCTGGATGTTGATGTTCTTTTCGGACAGCGCTTCAAACATTTTCGCCGCCACGCCTTCGTGCGTTTCCATGCCGGCACCCACGACCGACACTTTTGCGGTGGTGGTGTCGAAGGTCAGGCTCTTTGCGCCCACGCGATCGGCATACTCCTGCAAAGCCGCCACAGCTGCCTCGCCGCAATCTTCCGGCACGGTAAAGGTGATATCCTTGGTGCCGTCGCGACCCACCGACTGCAGGATCATATCCACGTTGATGTGCGCCTGCGCCACGCGAGAGAAGATCTTAAACGCGATACCCGGCTCGTCGGGGATACCCACGATCATAACACGCGCCACGTGCGCGTCCTTTGCCACACTGCTGATCATCATTTTTTCCATATTCGTAGCCTCCTTAACTTTGGTGCCGGGCACCGGATTCAAACTGGAGAGAACTTCCATCTCCACGTTATACTTTTTCGCCATTTCCACCGAACGGTTGTTGAGCACCTGCGCACCGAGGGTCGCCAGTTCCAACATTTCGTCATAGGTGATCTCATCGAGTTTACGGGTGTTCGCCACTTTGCGCGGATCGGCGGTGTACACGCCCTCCACGTCGGTGTAGATCTGGCAGAGATCCGCTTTCATCGAAGCGGCGATCGCCACCGCGCTGGTGTCCGAACCGCCACGACCGAAGGTGGTGATGTCGTCGTTGCGGTTGATGCCCTGGAAGCCTGCCACCACCACAATGCGCTTCTTTTCCAGCTCACTGCGAATACGCTCGGTCTCCACACGCTTGATGCGCGCGGCAGAATAGGTAGTGTTGGTGCGGAACCCTGCCTGCCAGCCGAGCAACGACACCACGGGGC
Organism: Acutalibacteraceae bacterium; assembly: GCA_045654545.1. Classification (GTDB taxonomy): domain Bacteria; phylum Bacillota; class Clostridia; order Oscillospirales; family Acutalibacteraceae; genus SIG588. The sequence continues at coordinate 6,409 of JAZONO010000137.1, read as the reverse complement.
AACCGAGTTCGCCGATCGCCATGGCGAGCAACGCAATGGAGATCTGCTCACCGGCGGCAAGCAACTGATCCATCTCGCGCTTGTTCGGACGGGCGGTGATCTCTTTTGCCTTTTCGATCAGGTCATCCGTCGTGTCGCCCTGTGCTGACACGACCACCACCACGTCGTTGCCTTTTTTGTAATCTTCCGTGATGATGCGCGCCACGTTAAAGACGCGTTCGGCATTGGCCACGGAACTGCCGCCGAATTTCTTAACAATCAACATAGTCAGTATCTCTCCTTATCCCAATTGCGCCACGCGCAATCGACTCTTCACCGAAAGACCGCTCGCCGAAAGCGCTTCATTCAGCGCCGCTTCCGCCATAACGGGGGTGACAAACGCACACTCGCCGCACGGCACGCCTTCGCCTTCGACCACCGTCACCTCGCCGAATGCCGCCGCAATCTTCTCGGCCGCATCCGCCGTGTTCTCCACACGGATAAGCATCTGCACCGCGCCCTGCTCATACGGGATCACGTACCCTTCGTAACCCGATTCCCAGAACAGGTATTTGCGCGCTTTCAAGTGCTTCACTTCGTCGATGACGTCCGCCACCACCGCACTCGCGGTGGGCAGTTTGCCTGCGCCGCGGCCGTAGAATACCACGTCGCCGATAGCGTCACCGCGCACCATGATGCCGTTGAACACGTCGTTCACATCCGACAGCAGACTGCTTTTGGCAATCACCATCGGGGCGACCACCGCATACAGGCGGCCGTCCTCTTGCTTCACCGCACGGCCGATCAGTTTGATCACGCTGTCCATCGCCGCCGCGGTGCGCACGTCCTCGCCCGTGATCGCGGTGATACCTTCGGTGTACACCTGCTCGGGAAACACGTGCTTGCCAAACGCCAGCGCCGCTAAAATGCAGATCTTGCGGCAGGCATCGTGACCGCCCACATCGGCGGAAGGATCACGCTCGGCATAGCCGAGTTCCTGCGCCAGCGACAGCGCATCTTCAAACGACATGCCGTCCTCAATCATCCGCGTGAGCATAAAGTTGGTGGTGCCGTTCAAAATACCGGCGATCTCGGTCACTTCGTTCGCCGCCAAGCACTGATCCAACGGGCGCAGAATCGGAATGCCGCCGCCCACACTCGCTTCGAACAGGAAGTTCAGGTTGCGTTCCCGTGCGATACGGAGCAGTTCGTCGCCCTTCGCCGCCACCAATTCCTTGTTGGAGGTGACCACGCTTTTGCCTGCTTCCAGGCAACGCTTCACAAATCCGTACGCCGGATTCAAGCCGCCCATCGTTTCCACCACGATGCGGATGTCGGGATCGTTCACGATCTCCTCGAAATCCTTGGTGAACAGATCGGCATACGGCAAGTCGGGAAATTCCCGCAAATCCAAAATGCGGCGAACGGCGATCTCCTCGCCCGCTTTGTGAGCGATGCTTTCGGCATTCTTGCGCAGCACTTCCGCCACGCCCGAGCCGACCACGCCGTGCCCCATAATTGCCACATAAACCATTATGTATATCCTCCTATTCGCTGTTGATGCGTAATATCCGTTTCACACCCGGCGTTGCCGCCAAGTTGGACAAAAAGGTTTCGGTGGAAACCTCCAGACGATCGCACCGCGCTGTCACCGACACGGTGGCTGCGCCGCCGACCGGAATGTTCTGGTTGACGGTGAGGATGTTCGCCCCTGCTTGCGCAAATGCGGTGAGCAAAGCGGACAGCACGCCCGGTCGATCGTTCAACAACACGTGCACCGTGAGCAATTCACCCTGCGTTGCCGATACCTCGTACGGAAACACCATATCGCGGTATTTATAAAACGCGGTGCGCGAAATACCTGCTTGCCGCGCCGCCTCCGAAGCCGAGGAAACCTCCCCCGTGGACAGCATTCGTTTGGCAATCAGCACCCGTTCAAACACGTCCGGTAACGCACGGGTGTCCACCACCAGCAGCCGTCCGCCGCCCGTTGTTTCGCCCATGCGGTCACCTCCTGCCAAACTGTGCGCTGTTCGCGGACAGTTGTGTTGTCGTGGCTTACACTATACCACATCTCTTTTATAAATGCAAGAGGTTTTTTCGTCTTTTTGAAAAAAAGACACGCTTTCGTCATTTTTTGTCAAACGGGCGGCTGAAAACAGCCCTCCGTTTTTTAATCCAGTTCAATACCGCCCGTGTAGAGGGTGTAATACCGCCCTTTCTGCGCGAGCAGATCCTCGTGGTCGCCGCGCTCGATAATGCGCCCGTGTTCCAGCACCATAATGGCGTTGGCGTTGCGCACGGTGGACAGGCGATGGGCGATCACAAAGGTGGTGCGATCACGCATCAAACGATCCATGCCGTGCTCAATGTGTCGCTCGGTGCGCGTATCCACCGAACTGGTGGCTTCATCCAGCACCAGAATGGGGGCTTTGGAAAGCGCCGCACGGGCGATGTTCAGCAACTGGCGTTGCCCTTGCGACAGGTTGGCGCCGTCTCCTTCCAGCATGGTTTGATAGCCGTCGGACAGGCGCATGATGAAGGAGTGCGCCGAAGCGGTCTTGGCGGCTTCGATGACCTCATCGTCGGTGGCATCCAACCGCCCGTAACGGATATTTTCCATCACCGTGCCGGTGAACAGATGGGTGTCTTGCAACACCATGGCGATGTTGCGGCGCAAGTCGGCACGGGGTATGTTTTGGATGTCCACACCGTCGATGGTAATTTGCCCCTCATCTATATCATAGAAGCGATTGAGCAAATTGGTGACAGTGGTTTTTCCTGCACCCGTCGATCCGACAAACGCAATTTTCTGCCCCGGCTTCGCATACAGCGAAATATCCTTCAAGATCACCTTGTCGGGATCGTACCCGAAGGTGACGTTTTTGAGTTCCACAAACCCTTTCATCTGCGGCATAGCCACCGCATCGGGCGCATCGGGCGCTTCGGGCTCGGTGTCCAGCACGCGGAACACGCGTTCCGCACCGGCGAGTGCCGCATAGATGGTGCTCATCTGCATGGAAATGGTGTTGATGGGTTGCGCGAACTGACGGGAATAGCCGGCAAACACGGTGAGCGCACCGGGAGTAAACCCGGCCACCACCATCATCACCGCACCCACACCGATGGTGATGCTGTAACTCACCTGCGACAGATTGCCCATCACCGGCCCCATAATGCCGCCGAAGAACTGCGCTTTGAGTTGCTTGTCGCGCAAGTCGTCGTTCAAGAGGGCAAACTCTTCCTCTGCCGCCGCTTCGCGGTTGAACACTTTGATGACTTTTTGTCCCGAAACGGTTTCTTCAATGTAGCCATTCACCGCACCGAGCGCGGATTGCTGACCGCTGTAATATTTCCCGCTGCGCCGTCCGATCGCCGCACCGCCAAACGCAAACAGAGGCACAAACACCACCGTGACCAAGGTGAGGATCCAGTTGGTGGTGACCATAAACAAAAACGTACCCACCAATGTGATCGCACCCGATACCAACTGCACCAACGAATGGTTGAGCATCACGTCGATGTTGTCCACGTCGTTGGTGAAGCGGCTCATCACTTCGCCCGTGGGATTGCGGTCGAAAAACCGCACCGGCAAGGTTTGCAATTTTTGGAACAGGTCGTTGCGGATCTTTTCCACCGCGCCTTGCGAGATCATCAGCATCAAGCGGCTTTGGACATAGGTCGACACCACCCCGACAGCATATACCAATAGCAAAATGACCAGTGCCGCCAAAAGATAGGTCAAGGTGGCGGCGAAGGGGGACGATTGCATCACGGCGGCGATGGGCCCCCACGCGGCAAACCGCTCGATCACCGTATCCGCCAACACCGCAAATGCCCCGTCTTTGGGCTGGGTGGCCACACCGCTTAACCGGTTGATAATAGGCAAAATGAGGTAGGATGCGGTGAGTGCCGCCACCGTGCTGAACAGCATGCACACGACCACCAACAACAAATGAACGCGAAACGGACGAATAAACCCGGCCAGGCGTTTCACCGTGTTGCCCGTGCTCTTGGGTTTGCCGCCGCCTTGAATCTGCGGACCGCGCCTACCGCCGCCCGGGCCGGGGCCACCCGGACCGGGGCCAAACCCACCGCGCGGTGCTTTTGCCGCACGCGCATATTGCTTTTGCAGTTCTTCCAACGTGCGTTTAGCCACGGTCGTTCGCCTCCTTTTCCATTTGCGAATAGTAGATTTCACCATAGGCTTCGCAGCGCGAGAGCAATTCGTCGTGCGTGCCCACGTCCACCACCGCGCCGTCATCCATCACCACGATCTGATCCGCTTCCATCACGGAGGAGATGCGCTGGGCAATGATGATCTTGGTGGAATCGTTCAGTTCCTCGGCAAACGCACGGCGGATCTGCGCTTCGGTGGCGGTATCCACCGCGCTGGTGGAATCGTCCAGAATCAGGATCTTCGGGCGTTTCAGCAGGGCGCGCGCAATGCACAACCGCTGTTTTTGACCGCCCGACACGTTGGCACCGCCTTGGTCTATGATCGTGTCATATCCCTCTTTGAAGGTGCGCACAAACCCGTCGGCTTGTGCGTTACAGGCGGCGGCGATCATCTCCTCATCGCTTGCCTCTTCGTCGCCCCAGCGCAGGTTATACGCCACCGAGCCCGAAAACAGCACGTTCTTTTGCAACACCATGCCGATACCGTCACGCAATGCGTGCAACGGATAGTCACGCACGTCCACGCCGTCCACCAGCACCGCGCCCTCGTCCACGTCGTACAACCGCGGAATGAGCGACACCAAGGTGGTTTTACCGCAACCGGTCGAGCCAATGATACCCACCGTTTCGCCTGCCTTAAAGGTCAGATCCACACTCCGCAAGACGGGCTCTTCGCTGTTTTTGTAATAGCGAAAACCTACCCCCTTGAACTCGATCTGCCCGTTTACCACACGGTGTTCTTCGATAGCGGTGTCTGCAATGTCGGTTTTTTCGTCCAGCACCTCACGGATACGGCGCGCCGAGGCCAACGCACGCGACGAGGTCATCAGCATCATGGTCACCATCATCAGCGAAAACAGGATTTGGCTGACATAGGTGATAAATGCCGACAGATCACCGATGGGCATACCGTCCGACAGCACCATATTGCCGCCGAACCACAACACGGCGGCGGTGGTGATGTTCATAAACAGCGTCATCACGGGTTGCATGAAGATCATCACGCTCATAGCGGACATACCGGCACGCTTCAACTCGCGGTTGGCGGCACCGAACTTTTCGCTTTCGTGCTCTTCACGCACAAAGGATTTCACTACACGCACGTTGGTGATGTTTTCCTGCACCGTGTTGTTCAGCCCGTCGATGCGCGTTTGCATGGCGGCAAAACGGGAAAAACCGGTGCGGATGATGAACAGGATGGCGACCAACATCAACGGCACCGACACCGCAAACACGGTGGCAAGCGAGGGGCGCAGGCTGATCGCCATGATCAGCGCACCGATCAACATGCCGGGCGAACGCAAGAACATGCGCAACAGCATATTCACGAAGTTCTGCAACTGGGTCACGTCGTTGGTGAGACGGGTAACCAGCGAACCCGTGCTGAATTTATCAATATTGGCAAAGGAGAAGGTCTGCACACGGGCATACACGTCCTGCCGCAGATCGGCGGCAAAGTTGACCGATGCCTTGGCACCGAACCATGCGCCGCCCACGCCGCCTGCCATCATCAGCAAAGCGGTCGCCACCATCAGCACCGCTTGCCAAATGCCGTATTCCACCGTGAGGGTGCCGGCTTTGCCCATGTTGATGATGTTCGCCAGATAGCGCGGCATCAACACTTCGCCGATCACTTCCACGATCATGCACAGCGGCCCCAACACAAAGGACGGCCAGTAGGGTTTGACATATTTCATCCACCGTTTCACGCGCGCTCTGCCTCCTTCAAATTCTCATACATACGATCCAAAAATCCATCTAACAACGCCAGTTCCTCGGCGGTGAAGTTGCGGAAGGTCGTCTCCACCACGCGGTCACGTTCCGCGCGACAGCGGTCATCCAACCGCTCGCCTTCGGGGGTGAGGGTGAGATGCACCACACGGTGATCGGCTTCGTCTGCCGTGCGGCGAAGCAAGCCTGCCGCTTCCATCCGCTTGAGCGACACGGTGGCGGATGCCGGCGTGATCTCCATGCGCCGTGCAATGTCGGCCGGTGTGATGCCCGGCTCGCGGCGAATCAAAAACAACATAAACGGATGTCCGTTGAACATGCCGCATTCCGAAAAACAGCGTTGCATCACCCGTCGGTGATACCGCATAAACCCGTGCAATTTGCGATCGGTCTCCTGTGCGCCCATGGCGACACCTCCTTTTCAAGGTGACACGAGCGATTCGAACCTGTTTTAAGAAGGCGGATTTTCGTTCACCCTGCGTTAAAATACTCGCCAATACGGAAGTATTGGCTCCGTTTT
>JAZONO010000136.1:0-18348 GCA_045654545.1 Acutalibacteraceae bacterium | reverse complement strand
TCCGTGCAACGTTTTTCTTGCCGTCTTAGACAGACGGCATTTTGCCTTTGGCAAAAATCGAAAAAGTTGCCGCCTATACCCATTCGCCTGCGGCGAAGTCCGTGCAACGTTTTTCTTGCCGTCTTAGACAGACGGCATTTTGCCTTTGGCAAAAATCGAAAAAGTTGCCGCCTATACCCATTCGCCTGCGGCGAAGTCCTGTCATCCCGACCGCACGGCACAGCCGCGCCCCCTCACCTCATCCGTCTTTTGCCTACGGCAAAAGCCACCTTCCCCTTGAGGGGAAGGCTTTTCTGCACTCGCAAGAAAACGGCTTTTTATAAAAAAAGTAAAGCACCCGATGTTCATTCATCGGGTGCTTTTTTGTCAAAATACAACCGTGATGGTCGTGCCCTTGCCAAGCTCGCTGTCCAACGTCACTTTGCCGCCGTGATACTGCACCGCGTGTTTGACGATCGACAATCCAAGGCCGGTACCTCCCGTTTCCTTCGAGTGGCTTTTATCCACACGATAAAACCGTTCAAAAATACGCCCTTGGTGTTCCGGCGCGATACCGATGCCGGTATCTTTCACCGTCACGGTTGCCCGTCCGCTCTCCTTGCCGACAGTAATCGTCACACGACCGCCCTCCACGTTGTAGCGAATCGCGTTGTCGCACAGGTTATACAAAATTTCGTACACGTAACGGCGCACACCGAAAATGGTACATTCGTCCCCTTCGACAATCAGTTCCACCTGCCGTTTTGCGGCAGATGCCGTGAGCACTTCCACCACCTCGTGCGCCACCTCGATCAGCGCAACCGTTTCGGTTGTCGGTTCGTGTTGTTCGTCCAACTGCGAAAGGCGAATAATATCGTTGATCAGCGATACCAAACGGGTAGCTTCCTTGCGGATATTTCCCACAAAACGCGCGGTATCCTCCTCTTTCACCAACCCGTTTTCCAACAACTCTGCACTTCCGATGATGGATTGCAACGGCGTTTTTAATTCGTGGGTCACGTTGGCGGTGAACTCTTGTCGATTCCGCTGGGCAAACGCACGATCGCTGATGTCAAACACCAAAACGACCACGCCCAGCACCTTACCATCCGAGTGAATGGCATTGACCGTGAACTGATATTCGTTCCCCTGCCGCTCTTCGGTGTATTCACTGTGATGACCGTCCAACGCCTGCCAAATGGCCTTGCTCATTTTGCTTGTGCAGTCAACAAGCAAAAAATCGCTGCCTGTAACGTCGTTTTTGACGGCAAAGATCTTTTTTGCCGATGCGTTCATGCTCAACACCATGCCGTGCTCGTCCAACAACACCAAGCCCTCGTTCATGGAGGACACGATCTGTTCAAACTCATCCGACCGACGACGCAACGCTTCTATTTGTTTTTTGATTTGCTTGTGTTGCTTATGCACCTTGGCAAGTATGGGGGTCAATTCCTCATAGGCACTGTCTTTTGGCGGATTCTCCAAATCCAGTTGCATCAACGGTTCGGTCACTTTTTTTGCCATTGCGTGGGACAAGATACCTGCCACCAGGGCGGCGATCAATAGGATGGCGGAAATGGCAGGTAACATACCGAGAATCAGCGCACCAACCCGTAATTGGTTGACCGAAACGCGAAGCACGCTGCCATTTTCCAGACGCATCGCTTCATAGTACGTCTTTTCGGTTAAGGTGGCGGACTTTCTGATGCTGCTGCCCGTCCCGTCGGCAAACGCTTCCGCGATCTCTTCACGCGCGGCGTGATTTTCCATTTCTTGCGGATCGGCTTGGGTATCGTACAACACGGTGCCGTCCGTATCTACCACCGTGAAGCGGAAAGCAGACGAACGGAAATCTTCGAAATATGACACGCCGACTTGGTTCACCGTATCCGCCACAAGCGCCAACTCTGCTTTCAGGCGGGTAACCTGTGCTTTGTTAAAATAATCGTACAAAAAACTGTAGGCAATACCGATACTGGCGAGAAGCACCACCAGCGCCACGGTGAAGATGGATTGAAAAATCTTTTTTGTCATACGTTATTCTCCAATCGATACCCCACACCGATCACCGTCTTGATTTGCCCACCGGTTACTCCCAACTTTTGACGGAGCGTTTTGATGTGTGCATCCACCGTGCGCGTTTCACCGAGGAAATCCGTTCCCCAGATCTCCCCTATCAACCTATCACGCGAAAATACTTTTCCCACATTCCGCATGAAGAGTTTGAGCAACTCAAACTCTTTATGTGTCAACTCCACATTTGTGCCGTTGGCGATCACCTTGTGCTCGCCTTCTTTCAAAACAATACCGCCGACCATGATATCACCCGTCGGCGCGGCTTTTGCCGTGCGGCGTAAAACCGCATTCACGCGCGCCACCATTTCCATCACACCAAACGGCTTCACCAGATAATCGTCCGCACCGGAATTCAACCCGCCGATCTTATCCATTTCGGTACCCTTGGCGGTTGCCATGATCACGGGAATATCCTTGTGGGCCGCATTTTGGCGCAGTTTGGCAAGCACCGCGAGGCCATCCATCTCCGGCATCATAATATCCAACACGATCAATTCCGGAGTCTCCGTTTTCAGCGCTTCCAGCATGGAAACGCCGTCGGCAAACCCGCGTGCTTCAAAACCCGTTTGCTCCAACGTATACACTTCGATCTCACGGATGGTACGGTCGTCGTCCACACACCAAATCATGTCATCGGCCTCGCTTTCTCATGGGTAAACTCTCTGCCTGTGTATGTCACACAAACGAAAGATATTTTTTGGTATATTCCGTGTATTTCTCACGGTAGAACTCGCTGTCGCTTCGAAGCAGTTTCAGCGATTCGTGCAAGTTCATGTTTTGTTCTTTGGTATCCATCACACAACCTGCAATGTTCGAGCAGTGATCGGAAACACGTTCCATATTGGTGATAAGATCGCTCCACACAAAACCTGCTTCGATGCCGCAATCGCCCACGCGCAAACGGTCAATATGGCGGGTGCGCAGCAAACTTTTCAAGCGATCGATCACCTGTTCAAGAGGCTCGATAACCGTTGCTTTCTCGGCATCGTTTTCCAAAAACGCACCATACGAAATGGTGACGATCTCCATGGTGGCGGCGCACATGGCGTCCATTTCCGCTTGGGCGGTGGCCGTAAACACAATGCCTTTTTCGTGCATTTCTTCCGCCGATTCCAAAATGTTGACCGCGTGGTCGGAGATGCGTTCGAAATCACCGATGGCTTTCAGCAACATGGATGCCATCGCACCCTCGTTTTCGTTCAACTGCTTGGCGCTGATCTTCACAAGATAGCTGCCGATCACATCTTCAAGGTGATCGGTCTTGTCCTCGGTTTCACGAATGGCTTCCGCTTTGGCTTTGTCATACACCGAAAGGCAGGCGATACTGTCCTTCAATGCATCGGTGGCAATCTTTGCCATGTCAAAGGTGAGGTTATGCGCACACTCCAACGCGATCGCCGGGGTGGAGAGCAAGCGCTCGTCCAACTCGGATGCGTGCTCGGGCATCTGCGAATCGGGGATGAGCTTGTACGCCAACTTTTCCAGCAAACCGGACATCGGGAGCAACAACACGGTGCACACCACGTTAAAGACGGAGTGTGCCGTGGCAATACCCGCAAAGGTGGCCGCTTCGTTCAGCAGCACGGGTGCGAACAACACTTTTACCAGTGCAAACACGCTCAAACACACCACTGTACCGATGATGTTAAAAGACAAGTGTACCAACGCCGCGCGTTTGGCGTTTTTGGTTGTGCCGACCGAGGAGATCATCGCCGTCACGCAAGTGCCGATGTTTTGACCCATAATGATCGGGATCGCCGCACTATAAGAAACCGCACCGGTTGCCGCCAAAGCTTGAAGAATACCAACCGAAGCGGAGCTCGATTGAATGATGGCGGTGAGCACCGCACCTGCCACAACACCCAGAATGGGGTTCGTAAACATTAAGAACAGTTCTTGGAAAGCAGGAACATCTCGCAGTCCGGATACCGCGCCGGTCATGGTTTCCATGCCGAACATCAACGTGGCAAATCCAAGCAACACCGTGCCGATGTCTTTTTTCTTGTTGCTCTTGGTGAACATAAACAACACAACACCCACCAGGGCCAACAACGGCGTGAAGGAGGAGGGTTTCAACAATTTCAAGAACATGTTACTGCCCGAAATACCGCTAAGGCTCAAAATCCACGCCGTGACGGTCGTACCGATGTTTGCGCCCATGATCACGTGAATCGCCTGCTTCAACGTCATGAGTTTGGAGTTTACAAAGCCAACCACCATGACCGTTGTGGCAGAGGAACTTTGAATCACGGCGGTCACACCAAGGCCCGTGAGCAACCCGGCCACTTTACCTGTGGTGAGTTTGCCGATCATGCTTTCCAGTTTGTTACCTGCGCTTCGTTCCAAAGCGCTGCCCATAATGTTCATGCCAAACAAGAACAAACAAAGGCCGCCTACTAATGTTAATACGTCAAAAATGTCCATATACACACCCTCACTTCTCTTATACACTATTTTACCAAACGGTTACGGCTCTATTCTACCGCAACGGTGTGAAATCCGTAATCCAATCTGTGTAAAATTCGTGTAAAATCCGAGGGATGTGCGGTTAAAAAAAGCCACACAAGGGATATGCACCCCAAGGTATGGCTTTTTTAGGTCATTATCAATCACAACACGGGTCGGGTTTTTTCGCCTTTGTCGGTGCTTCGGGAGCAGGCGATGTCGCGTCGCCCAAACCCGAGGTTTCGGAAAACAGCACGTTCGCCTTGGTCATATCCACCGCATCGGTGGGCACGATGATCTTGGAGGCACGACCATCCGACATCGCCACCAACGCTTCATACTTTTTCAGTTCCAACACCGCCGCGTCCACACCGGCCTCTTTCAGCGCGAGCAGGCCGTCGGCTTCCGCCTTCTTTGCAAGATAGATGGCACGCGCTTCACCTTCCGCACGGGCGATGCGCGCATCGCGCTCGCCTTCCGCGGCCAGCACCATCGCCTGCTTATCGCCTTCTGCACGGGTGATGGCAGCGGCTTTGTGCCCTTCTGCCTGCAACAGCGTTTCACGGCGATCGCGTTCCGCTTTCATCTGCTTTTCCATTGCGTTTTGGATCTCCGCCGGCGGAATGATATTCTTCAACTCCACGCGGTGCACCTTAATGCCCCATTTGTCGGTGGCTTCATCCAAAATCTCGGTCATCTTGGCGTTGATGGTGTCACGCGAGGTGAGGGTGCCGTCCAGTTCCAATTCACCCACCAAGTTACGCAGGGTGGTCGCCGCCAAGTTCGCCAGCGCGGAAATGGGATTCACCGCGCCGTAGGCAAACAGTTTGGCATCGTACACCGCGTAATAGATCACCGTATCGATCTGCATGGTGACGTTATCTTTGGTAATCACGGGCTGTGGAGGAGAATCCAACACCTGCTCCTTCAAGGTCACGCGCTTCGCGATCTTTTCAAGCAATGGAACCTTCACGTGCAGACCGGCCGTCCAGGTGGTGCGATATTTTCCCAACAGTTCCACAACGAATTCGTGTGCTTGGGGAACGATCTTGATGTTTGCCAAAACGATGACAACCAATACGATTACAATGCCGATTATCCAAGCCATAATGCAAATCTCCCTTGTCGAGTTTTGGGGAATCTCTCCCCTTTTTTAGTATACCCCACGCGCCATTCTCTGTCAAGGAAAAACGAAACGAGGACGTAACGCATTACGTCCTCGTTTTTCATTTGAATTAGCCGACCAGACCGCTGCGTTCGATACCGCCGATGATCCAGCGCTGCGCCACCACGTAGATGATGATGAGCGGCAAGATAGCCATCAACACACCCGTGTGCAGGTACATGGACGCCGAGAAGGCGCCGCTGGTGAGACCGGAGGTCGCACTGCTCATGGTGAAGATCGTGTTCGCCAACACCTTCAGGTTCGAGAAGAAGATGCCCGAATAGAAGGTATCCGTCCACTGCCAGGAGAAAGCGAACATGAAGATGGTGATCATCATCGGGACCGCCATCGGCAGGATGATGCGGAAGAAGGTGGCGAAGGTGCCGTAACCGTCGATGGCGGCGGCCTCTTCCAATTCTTCCGGAACGCCTTTGTAGAACTGGCGCATAATGAAGATATACAGACCGTTCTTAAAGCCGTAACCCGTGATGGACAAAATGATGATCGGCCACAGAGTGTTCATCAGCGAAGGCCCACGTTCACCTGTAATCAATCCGTAGAGCCCGAAGATGTCGAAGAAACGGAACTTCAGGTATAACGGAATCAAGATGACCTGGTTGGGGATCAAGATGGCGAGAATCACCGCCGCCATCACCAGCGTGCCCCAGCGAGATTTCATCTTCGCCAAGCCGAAACCGGTGAAGGAACAGATCGCCGTTTGCAGAATAGCCGCCAACAAGGCAATCAGGAAGGTGTTGCCCAGTGCCTTCACGAAGGAGGATTCCTGGAACACCACGATGAGGTTTTCCAACGTCGGGTGACGCGGAATGAAGGTCACCGTACGGTCGTACAGATCCTGCTCGCTCATCAAAGAGGTAGACAACTTGGTGACCAACGGATAGATGATGATAAACGCGATCTCAATCAACAGAAGGTAGATAAAGATACGGCCGAGCAGACTGCCAATGTTGGTCACGTTGATGCGCTCACGCAACGGCGTGCGCGTTTTCTTGAACTTGCGTTCATCTTTTTTAGCGGCTTTCGGCGCCTTGGTTTCTTTAACCATTTCACTCATTGCTCGACCCTCCTTTAATCACGTTGTTGATAGTAGATGAAACTACTGATGATCGACACAATGATGGCGACCAGGATCACCACGACCAGGAAGTAGAACCACGCCATTGCCGCGCCAACGCCCATGGCATTGGACTTGAAGCTCTGTTCTTGGATCAACTGCATGATCGCGTTGTCACTCTTGGTAAACGAGTCCACAACCGTGTAGAACACGTTAACCAAAATGTAGGGACTGATCATCGGAAGCGTAACCAGCCAGAAGGTCTCCCAACCCGAAGCACCGTCGATGTCGGACGCTTCATAGATGGAAGGGGAGATGGATTGCAGACCCGCCAAGAAGAGCAGCATCTGCACGCCGGAGTTGTTCACGATATCAAAGATACGGGACACCGCCTCGATAACGTACAGCGAAATCGCCGGAGAGAAACTCATGTTCATCAGGTATTCCTGCAAGTCCATCGCATCGAACAAGCCGTTCGCGACCGTTCCGGTTGCCGCGGCGCCTTCGCCCAGCGACGACCAGGTGCTTTGGGCCACGACGTTGTTCATATCCGCCTTGGTCATAAAACCGGTGGCCAGAATAACCGGAACGAAGAAGATGGCACGGAACACCGTACGACCCTTGATGTCACGGTTCAACAACACAGCCACAAACAAGCTGTAGAAGGTGATCATCAGCACGTCCGGGATCATTCCGCCGACCGACGAGATGATGTTGCCCGGATAGTCCACGTCCTGAAGTGCCGTCACATAGTTCTTGAATCCTACGAATTCCTGGGTGAAACCGTCTTTACCCTTCAGCGTGATCTTACAGAAACTGTATATCAACGAATCGGCGTAAATGCCGGCAAACAGGCACACAAAACCAATCAAGAACGGAATCAGAAATACCCAGTAGGCTTTCTGCTTTCTCTTTTCCAGAGAGGAACTGCGACGCCGTGCTTTGTTTTGCAAATTTTTTACAGCAGTACTCATAATTCCAACCTCTACTTCTCAAATTATGTGACAGCGATCAAAGGACTGCGAAGTCCTGTGCCGCAACTGTTTTGCCGTCTACCGTCACATCTGTACGGTTGTAATTAACTACCACTTTGGTGCCGTTGCTGTAGGTGGTGATAAACACGTTCTCCAACCCTTCAGCCGCAGCATGATCAGTGATCTCTTTATCCTGCAAGGTGGCGAACACCGCGTTGAACTTCGCGTACTGCGCGATCACGTCTGCCTTCCAGGTGTCGAAATCAATGGTAAAGTAGTTCGAGTACACGGTTTCCTTCAACTCACGCGTGTTCTGGACACTAAGCGTGAAGTGGAGGTTGGCACCGTATTCGGCACTCTTCAGGATCGTGTTGGTCATGTTATCCGCCATGTTGACCGCCGTGCCGGAATACTGAATGTGTCCGTGCAACGCGATCTGCATAAACGGAACCGAACGATCCGCCAACAACGTGTTACTGCCCGAAAGCGGCATATCCACGATCTCGGTTGCGTAACTCCAGGTGTATGCGTTACCGCCTTCCACCATGATCTTCGTGTTACCGCCGCCGGTGACGTAGGTCGCGATGTTGGAGTTCAGAATATCCAATGCTTCCTGGCGGTTCTTGCCTTTCTCGTTCTTTGCAAAGTCGGAGAAGAGCATGCTGCCCACCGTGCCCAAGCTGACCGAACCGGTGTTGTACGCATTGTACTTACCGAAGAACGCTTTGTAATACTTGGTTGCGGAGGAGGGAGACACCGCAAAATAGTTTTTGTCAATCTCGCCCACGTTGTCGAGTTCGTTACGCGGCGTCAGCGTCACAGTGGTACGGTCGGTCATCTTCGGACTGTTATTCTGGACACTGTAACCGTCGAACATACCGTCACGACGCACTACGTTGAAGTCGATTTCGGGATACAGCGAGTAACCGCCGTCCGCCATGAAGGAGATCAGGTTGCGGAAACCCGATTTGCCGCCCAGTTTGCCCACAATGGACATCTTGTTCGGAACCGAGTAGTTCAAACCGCCGTTCACCCAACCGCGATAGCGGAGGGACACGTTGCCCACACCTTCACCCGAGAGCGTGTTGATCATGTTCTGCGCGTCTTCGAAGGTGGTCATCGGAATCTTCTTGTCGTAGATAATACCGAAGAAGGAATCCTTCTTGTCAATCATACCGAGGGTTTCCAGCACCAGCGGCACGTTGGCATTGGCAGCGGTGTTCACACCGTTCACCAAACGACCGTTGGCTACCAGATATTCACGGTATTTGATCGCCATGTCCACATAGTCGGCTTCCGCATTGCCGCAGATCAAAAGATAGCGCATGGTGAAACCGCCGGTGTAGATATTTTCGGGGAAGTAGGTGAATTCACCGTTTTGTTTCGTACCGTCGGTGTAGTTAATGGTCTGCACCGTGCGATAGGTAAAGGTCGCATATGCCGACTCAAAGGGAGACTGCAGGTTGCCCGTTTCGCTTTGTATGGCGGCAAGTGCATCGCCCTTTTCGATCACGGCGAGGTAGGCACGGGTGCCGGCTTTCAAGCCGAATACCGGCATATATGCCGTCTGCGACAGGTTGTTATACGTCTTGTGAGTCAGCAATGAATAGTCGTCGCCGTACACCGTCCTGGTAAGCGAAGTCGTGCTCTTCAGACCGATTTTGTTGAAATCAATCACCACACCGCTGCCGTCCGGGATGAAAACAAACCCTTCCTCCGAACTCTTGCCGCTGCCGAAGTAACGCAAAGGCGTGATCTTGGCCAGGGTAAAGTGCTCATCGTCATAGGTGATGTTGTCGGTCGGGATGTTGACCTTCAGGTTGCCGTCTTCGATGGTAACGTCCATATAGAACTTGAAGCAGGCAAAGAAGTCCTCTTCCGGCTCATACCCGGAGATTTCCAAGTCGTAGTCGAAATCCGCCTGTGTATACTGTTTCGTGTAGCGGATGTAATCCGAAAGCAACAACTTATCACGGTTATACAAACCGCTGGTACGCAGAATGTAGAAGTCGTGATCCTTGATGCCGGGGAATTCCATCGCAACGCTCTGCTTGAGCGAAGTGGAGAGCTCGTCGTAGGAATACACCTTACCGCGGTTATAGAACGCAATCAGCTTGGTGTACGCCAGCTTCGCATACTCGTCGCCCGCATCCGCCATTGATTTCAGCGGATCCAACACTTTGGCGTTGAAGTTGGTCACCTCTGCCGCATAGGGAAGCAGGGTGTCCAATGCCTTCGAACCGATTTCAAAGTTCAAACGCACGCTGCCTTCGCCGAGCTTTTCGGCCCAGAACTGGATGTTGTCAACCGTATCCGGGTCATCGGGATCGGCATAGGTGGTCTTGTTGATACCGTCGTCGTAGGAATATAACGTCTTCTTGTTAGCTGAGTTGTCGTAATACTCCAGCTCGAGCAAGGACGCCAGCTGACTCTTGGTGGTCACGCTGGGAACCGTCACACGGTTGTAGTCGTACGGGTTGGAGAAGAAATAGTCGCCCGTCTTGTTGTTGTGGATGGCGATCTCGCCAAGCTGTTCATCCACATACAGCGTCAGGTCACCCACCGTACCGTAGTTCTCCATGGCCGTCACACGCTGTGCTTCGGAGGTGAACTTACCGCGCTTGGTTTTCTTCCACTCCAGCTTTTCCGGATCCGTCATGGTCGCCAACTGGGCGATTTCCGCGCTGGACACCGCCGTGACCTCCAGCAAATAGGCTTTTTCATTCAGCCACTCGGCACTGATGTCCTCAATGACGACCGTGCCGTCTTCCTGTTCGTACTTTTGTTCTTTCAGGTTATAGACCGCGATGTCGTTGGTGGAGGTTTCCGCCAAGCTCAACGCCGTCATTTTCACACCGTCGTAAACAAAGACACCGACGAAGTCGCCCACACGCTCAACCGAGAATTCCTCTTTCCACATCTGGAATTCATACACCGTGACCGAACGGTCGTCGGCGGCTTTTTCTGCCGCCGTCAGAAGCAGCTTGTTTTCTTCGTTCATCGCATCCACCAGCACCAATGCACCGTTTTCATGCGTGAAGTCCGCACCGGCTTCCGTCTCTACCTCTTCGCCTTCGGTACCTTCCGTACCTTCGACGACGTCCCCGACGGTATTGTCGGGATCGTCACCGTACACAAATGCACCGCTGAAGGTGGTCAGAACAAAGATCACCACAAACAACAGCGAAATTAAACGTTTCATTTTCATTGTTCTGTCCCTCCTTTACAGTCGATACGCAATTTCTTGGAATATGGTTTCGATGAAGCCCCACATCTTACCGGTCAGCGAGAAGAGCAACATGGCCAAGAACATAATGGCCACCATGCCGAGCAACGAGAGAATGACCGTAAGCAGGTTCTTACCGAAGGTGTAATCCTGCACCACCATCGAGCCGAACACAACCAGGAAGCCCATCCACAGATACGCCACAGACTGGAAGAATATGAGGAACGGCTGCTCATCCAACGAGAAGATGTGGCTGAGCAAGGTGGAGGGGATCAACAGCACAATCAGCGGAATCAAGCCGTAGCACAGAGCAATGAAGATGTCCTTCATGCTGCCTTCACCGCTCATCAACGTGGTGAAGCACCAGCTGGCCACGACCCACAACACCACAGGCAACAAGACGTTGGCCGCCTGTTGCAGCAGGCTGATCTCTTCCACGGCGATGTTGTTGAACAGGTATGCCGTGCCGGTTGCCTGGAACACGAATGCCAGCACCGCCGCCACCAAGAAGGTGACTGCCGCACGCATACTGCCGCGTTTTTCACGCTTGATCTCCCAGAAACCGTTGATGGGATGGAACACCGCACGCCAACCGTAGCAGAGTTCTTCCACATAGGTGGTCTTGGTGCCGGTGATATGCAACTTCGCATTCACCTTGTTGATGGCGCGGAAACCGAAGTACAGCGCCACGCAGATGACGACCGGCACAGCCAGCACGATCAGCAGATTGTCGCGCACGTACAGCGAACGATAATCCTTGAACGCCTTGGAGTAGCCTTCCGTGTCACGGGCAAGCTTGTAATATTCCATGGCTTTTTGATAGAGTTCCTTCGCCTCGTTGCCTTCGGTCTGAGCCGCGCTGCGCATGTAACTCTTCGCCAAGCCGATGTAGGCGAGGTCGAAGTTGGAGTTCAATTTCTGGACATACTGCCATGCCGCTTCCGATTTCTCATACTCGCGTGCCGCATCGGCATCCAACGCGATTTCGATCTGTTCGGCATAGGCGGTCTGCTTAAAGCGCGTGATGTTACCCGTGGTCTTATCCAACACCAACAGGTCGGTCCCTTGGTATACCGCCGCGCTGATCAGCGTGAACACGCCGAGCTGCGAACCGGAACCGCCGAACGCATACAGCAAGTTACCTTCGGAATCGTAGGTGAACAGTTTGTTATTCTTGTCGTCCACCAGGGTATACACACCGGTGTCGCCTTTGATCGCAACGTCCACGATGGAGGACACGTCGTCCATGTTTTCCACCACGTCGCCCGCCGGTGCCCAAATACCATTACGCACCAACACGTCGTCGCCGCTGGGATTCAAACGCTTAACGGGAGCGGTGGCGGTATCGCCGCTTTCGATGTGGGCGAACATATCTGTGTTCTCCATCGAGTTCGCGGTGATCCACACGAAGTTCTTGGAGTCGATCGCGATGTTGTTGTACACACGCGGCACCGTACGCACGGTACGGGCACGCTGTTCATCCGTCTGGAACAACTGCAAGAACCATTGGAACACGCTGCCGGTAACCTTCTGGGCACCGTAATAACCCATGAATTCGCCATCGGCGCTGAGCTGCATGATACCCGAGTTCACGTTCTTGATGTTGATGTACAAACGACCGGCCGCATCCAGCACCAACGAAGTGGGTTTGAACACGAAATCGTCGGTCAAAATGGAGGATTGAGGTTTCGTGATGGTTTCCACCACTTCGTAGCTGGCCAAACGCCACTTTTCCACGTTTTCCGGCATCTGCATTTTCACGATACGTTCCCCGCCGGTATCCGCAATGTACAAGGTGCCGTCTGCCGTGACGAACACGCCTTCGGGGGCGTTCAAGTTATCGACCGAGGGGTCGATATCGGTATTCATCAAATACTCTTCCCAGCACTCGAAGCACGCACGTTCTTCGTCCGTTTCGCCACGGGTCTGACCACCAATCTCTTCTTCGTCCAGCGAATTGTACAGGAAGGTTATGTAGGTAAATTCCTTGATGAGATCCCACATACCGAGGTTGATGTTATCGCCTTCAAAGTTGGGCATCACCACGCCGCTCGCTTCATACTCCGCTTTTATGGCATCGTATTCCGCCTGCATAGGGTCTTTGTTGTTTTCGTAGGTGAACACCGCTTCCAAACGCTCACGGATCACCAAGAAATCTTCGGGGGTAAAGGTCGGAGCGATCAGCATTTCCGCCTTTTCGGGATCGGTCTCCTCCGCCTTCTTTTCCGCCATTCTTTCCAAACGGCGGATCAAACCGGCTTCCCAAGCCGCCTCTTCCTCTTCCAACTTCAGTTGGACAAACGGAACGACGGCGGTGTAGTTGATCATCGGTGCATCCACACCGCCGATCACACCGGCATACTTCATATTGGCATCGAACGCCACGATACGGTTGTTACCGGTATCTGCCACATAGAAGTGGTCGTCCGGCGCCAAGAACAGATCGCTCGGATCCTTCAGAGCTGTTGCCATGCCCATCGAAATACGATCCAAGAGCGAATCCGCCACGTAGGCATGCGGACTCTTCATATCCATGCCGTCAAAGTCGTAGGTATAGGTCGTGTAGGGTACAAACGTGGAGTCGGAGATGCTGGCCGCAGACGTGCTGAGGCCAAGGGACGCCAGCAGCAACACGACCAATGCGAGTACGCCGACACGCTTGGTTACTTGTTTCAGTTTCTGACTCACCTTCATCACCTTACTCTTTCATACCGGAGGAACCCATCGTTTCCACCACGTTACTCTGCGTGAAAATGAACACCGCGATCGGAACGATCATCATAACCACACTCGCCGCAGCCGCCGCGTTTGTACGGGCGATACCGCCGGCCAGAATCTGGCTCATCGCGTAGTTCAACGTTTTCCAGTTTTCACTGTAAATCGTGTTGACCGCACCGGTGTTCCACAAACCGGAGAAACTAAGCACGATCAACGTCAACCAAGCCGGTTTCATCGTCGGCATAACAATGCCGAAGAAGATGCGGAATTCGCCGGCACCGTCGATGCGCGCCGCTTCCAACACCGCGTCTTGGATGGATTCCATGTTCTGCTTCATCAAGTATAGACCCAGTGTACTTTGCCACGCGGGAAGTATGATGACCAGCGGATTATCCAGCAAACCGAGCCAAGTGAACACCATAAAACTCGGAATACCAAGCACCGTTGAGTTGAAAAGCAACGCGGTAACAATGGTTTGGAACATCCATTTGGAACCCGGGAAACGCATTTTTGCAAATGCATACGCCGCCATCGAAGCGATGACCACGTGACCGAAGGTGCCGGTCACCGAGATCAGTATCGTGTTGAATATGTAACGCGAGAACGGGATCGTTTGGTCACCGATCAAGCGGAACAGATCACGAAAGCTCTTCAAAGTGGGGTTGCGCACGAAGAAGCGAGGCGGGAACACGAACAATTCGTCCATCGGTTTCAATGCCTGACAGACCGAATAGATCATCGGCAGCAACATGAAAGCACCGAAGAACGACAGCACGATGGTAACACCAATGTTGCCGGCCACGGAACGGTTCAGCTGCTTAGTACGTTTTGCAGGTTTTTTAGCCATGTTCAACTCTCCCCCCTTCGTTATTCACCGACCTTGGCCAGCATCTTCTTAATCAGATGGTTGGTCAAGATCATCACGATAAACAGCACTGCTGCAATCGCCGAGGCATAACCCATTTCGTAACGCTGTCCACCGTAGTCTTCCATGTGGTTAACAATGGTGTGCGTTGCGTAGTCGGTGGAGGGGAAGCCCACCAAGCCGTTCAGGTTAGCACCAATACCAAATGCCGAGGAGATGGTCATAACCGCACCGAACATCAGCATCGGACGCATGGTCGGCAAGGTGATGAACCACAGTTCCTGCCAGCGGTTTTTGATACCATCGATCGCACCTGCTTCGTAGTAGGAACGGCTGATGTTTTGCAAACCGGCGATAAATGCAAGGAAGCTGGTACCGAGCGAGGACCACAACAGCACGACGATAACGAGCGGCATCATATATTCGGTATTATAGAACCAACGAATCGGTGCATCAATCAAGCCGATTTCGAGCAACCACGCGTTGGCATAGCCGTATGCGTCGTTGGAGAACACGATCTGCCAGATCAGCATAACGTTACCAACCAGCGACGGCGCGTAGAAGATCACCGTCACGATGGAACGCAACCACGGTTTCAAGTCGTTGATCAGCCACGCCAGCAAGAAACTGAGCATGTAGCTGACAGGGCCGGTGATGACCGCCAGAAGGAAGGTGTTGCGGATGGCGAGGATAAACACCTCGTCATCCAGGAACATACGAATGTAGTTGTCCATGCCGATGAAGCGCGGGAAGTTCAACATGTTGAATTCCGTAAAGCCAAGCAGCAAGGAGATGACCACGGGGGCCACGGTGAACAAGCAGAAAAGGATGAAGTAAGGCAACACAAACACGTATGCAATGCCGCCTTCTTTAAGGCGCTGTCCAAGCGGCTTTTTACGGATGATGACCTCGCGTGCCGCGGCGCCTGCCATTTCTTGTGACATAATCTTTACCTCCTCTTTCCTGCGTTAACGATTGAACTCGGCTCTCTTACGAGTGAGCTCAGCATTCAGCGACGAGATGTATTTCTGCAACGCATCGCCGGGATCGGTATCGTTGTTGTATGCCTCGGTGAAGGCGAAGTTGAGCACGCGGGTGGTGTAGTAACTGCCGGGCACTTCGGGAGTGCCGACCACGCCTTTCCACTGACCCATAATGCTGTTCAGATCCTTCGTGGACCACGCCATACGCTGGAGTGCCTCCACGTTGGCGACCGCCTGACGGGCAGCGCCATTCATCGCGGTTTCCATTTCGTTACCGTAGCTCAGCATAGTGTCCTCGCTGGTCCACCACTTCATGAATTCCCACGCGGATTCCTGATCTTCGCAACCGCGCATCATAACCACAGCGGAACCGCCGGTGGTCTGCGCATTGTTAATGGTGCCGTCTTCCTGCATCGTGCCGGGGATCTGATACATCGCCCAGTCACCGCGGATTTCGGGAGCAAACAAGCTCAACTGGTTATACAGACCGTAGTCGGTGATCATCAGCGGCACTTCACCCGAACGGAAACGGTTAGCCGCATCATAGTCGGTCGGGAAACCATACAGTGTGAAATATTCGCACATTCTGGTGAAGCACTGCACCGCCGTGGAGGAGTCGAGGTTCGCCGCCTTGCCTTCGTCCACGCCGCGCTCACCGAGATACAGCGATTCACCGCGCTGATACATGAACATCAAAAGTGCGTTGAGATCGTGACCCAAACCGATAGTCATGTTACGCTTTTGCAATTCAGGAATCAGCAGTTCCATATCTTCCCACGTTTGGGGAACTTCCAAGTTCAAATCTTCGAAAATGTCGGTACGCACGAACATCATATTGAAGGTTTCGGTTTCGGGCAATGCAAACGTCTTGCCTTCATACGTATAAGGAATCATAGCACTGATGCTTTCCGTGGTTCCTGCACCCTTGTCAAGGTTCGGGTTAAAGCGTTGGATGACATCGTTAAAGCCGTCCATCTCTTCCAACGCGATAACCGCATCACGAATTGCGTAGTTCACGGGTTCGCTCTTCACCACACCAAGGCAGACGTCCGGACCGCGACCTGCCAACACGCAGGGGAGAACCGCACCGGCCGCCACCAACTGCAGGTTCACAGTGATGTTGGAGTAGGGAGTGAAGGTCGTATCGATCAAGGTACGGACGATGTTCGCCTGGTCACGACCGGTGGTCACCCACACGGTGACACTACCGCCGGTACCCACACCGGACGCCGTCGCACCAACCGATTGATAGTCGGTCACGAAGGAGGAGAAGAACGTCTGCACACCAAACCACAGGTCGGGGAAGAAACCGCCGCCCGCTTTCGGAGCCTTCGCCACGTCGGGTGTCAGCGCGATGTAGTCGAGCTTCATCGGCTGAGATGCCGATTCCAACACCCACGTACCGAGTGCCGACAGGTTATCTTTGAACATCGAGAATTTTGCCGCGATGACGAACGGATCGTCGGTCATCTGGCGCACGACGGTGGACAGTTTTTCAAGCGTGGCCACACGTTCGCCCTTCTCACCGGTCAGTTCCACCAAGCCGTTCACGATATCTTCCAACTCTGCCGCCTGCGCCGCCATATCCGCGAGGGTTTCGGGAATCAGCTCTTCAAAACGGTAGCTGCGGTATTTATCCGGCGAAGAGCCGGTAATCATCAAGATGGTACGGTAGTCGGCATTCAACTTCGCCATCGCGTCGGACACGCGATTGAGCAGTTGACCCATGTCACCCAACACAGCTTCCATACGCAGGGTGTAGGTTTGACCCGCTTCAAAGTAGAAGTAGTACGGGTTGCCGCTATCGTCGCCCAGGATCACGTTGGTCCACGCGTTGGTGTAGTCAAACGTGAAAGCCTCGGCCTCCGCGAAGGGAACCTCACCGTTGATGGTCAGACGGCGAGAGATCTTAACACCGGAGTAGAGGTCCTGCTTGTAACGCAAGGTCATCGCATACAGACCGCTCTGCTCGGGCGTGACGGTCCATTCCACCCAACTGCCGCTGTTCTGCCACTTTTCACCGCCGATGTAGTTCAACTTGGTGACAAAGGGATCCTGCGGCATGGTCGCTGCCGAGGAACGGTCGCTGATCGGATAGTTGGATTTTTCGGATTTCAACACGATGTCTTCCGCCTGAATGAACAGGTTTTCGGCACTCGCTTGCTTGTAGCCGTTCTGCTCATAGGTTTTCGCCACCTCGGCATAGGTCGGCACGGGTTGCTGACCGAACAGGGTGATGGAGTAGAGCAACATCGCCTCACGGCGCGACTCCAGCGTGATGGTGTGTTCGCCCGCTTCAAGATAGAACTGCATGGGCGTCGTCAGATACCCTTCGGCATCGTACAAGTCACGCGAGATCCAGGTGAACACCTCCTGCTGACTCGGGCGAATATCGTTGCCGTTGACATCCTTCAAACGGTTGCCGTTCTCATCCAGACGGTACACGTCTTCGAACACGCGGCGCAACGTGAGGTATTCCGCCTCGTCATAGGGTACCGCACCGTCCACCATCATACGGCGTTCGATGACGCTGCCCTTACTGTATGTCTTGTTGAAACCATGATACACGAGGTTCACACTGTAAAGAGCCGTTTCGGGCACGGTGAACTTAAACGTGACTGCGCCGACTTTATCGGGGTCTTCATCTTCCTTCAGCAGCAAGGCGTACTCGTAGTCGCCCAGCGCCAAAGCCCCTTCGTCCGTCTCTTTGGTGATACGTTCGACCGATGCGGCTTCGTTCGCTTCATACGCGCCCTCGGCACCCGCCAAAATAACCACCTTTGCCGCCGCCGATGCTGCCTTGGCATCCGGATACTTCGCAAGATACGCCTCGTATCCGTTC
>JAZONO010000135.1:0-2586 GCA_045654545.1 Acutalibacteraceae bacterium | reverse complement strand
CATAAGCGAGTGCCGCGGTCGAAATTCGCCGAGCGAAAGCGAGATGCGCGAATTTCGGGTACCGCAAACGGATATTCTCTACGGCAAACTGTCACTACGAAAGGACTACCCCTCAGTCTCGCTTCGCTCGCCAGCTCCCCTGACAAGGGGAGCCAAGACACCCTCTCCTAAATCTCTACCCATAACTCCCCTACGGTGGGTGCTTTCTTTATGTGAAATACCGTTCTATGTTCCACTTGTTTTGGAAGGTAAAGGTGTGCTCCAACCATTTGGTGAATTGCCCGATCAAGAAACCGTTGATCAAGGCACACAACACCGTGCCCCACTTGACACCCTCGAACACGCCGAACCCGAAAAAGAGGAAGGACATCACCACTCCCAACACCGTGCTGAAACAATCGTACGCCGTTTTCACACGGTTGATGTTCCATCCGTGTTTGGCGGAAAGTTCCTTCACGATCAACTCGTACGCTTCGGGCGAAAGGTAGGTGTGGAAAAACAGCGATACCGCCAGCGAGCACACCACCGTGCCCACAAGATACCACACCGCTCGCCACAGAAAGGTGTGTTCCGGCAACGGGGCAATCAGCGCCATGGCGCCGTCCAACAGTGTGCCGTACAAAAACGCCGTGATAAAGGAAAAGAGATACGACCATTTGAAACGGCGCATGATCAGCACGGTGGCGAGCACCAGCACCCCTTGAAACGCGTATTCCGCCACACCGAAGGAAAACCACGGCAACCATTGGGACACCTTCAAGTGCAAGAGGTAGGCAGGTGCCACCACCATGGACATACCGAAATCCGCTTTTTCGGTGAAGGAGGCGGCAAATGCCATCAGCACCAGTCCCAGCACGTACGACCACTCGGTGTACAATACAGGTTTTGTCTTCATATCGCTCACAACTCCGGCACAAAGCAAGGCATTAGTTGCAGTTTGAACAAGTTAGCCTTGTGGCGTTTATCGATAATCGCTTTCTTCTGTTCGTCGGCGATCACGCCCGTGCGGATATACACATCCAGTTCGGCATAGGTAAACCCGAGATTTTCCTCATCCGATTTGCCGCACAGCCCGTCGATCGGGGTCTTTTCCACCAAGTCGTGCGGCAAACCCAGCAGGTGCCCGATGGCTTTCACTTCGGTCACCGTCAGGTTGGACATCGGGGAAAAATCCCCCACCGAATCGCCGTACCGCGTGGAATAACCCACCCAATCTTCCGACAGATTGCAGGTGTTCACCACACGACCGTTCACGCTCTGCCCCACCGCATACAAGGTGGTCATGCGCACGCGCGGCGGAATGTTTTGAAGTGTCTGCGCGGTGAGCGGCAGGTCGGAGGGCAGGTTCGCTTTCAACCCTTCCACCGCATCCTGAATGTTCACCACGTAATGGCGGATTCCCAAATGGTTCACCAGTTTATACGCCATATCAATGTCGTGCTGTTCGCCCTGCGGCATCAGCACGCCAATCACGCGGTCGCGCCCCAAAGCTTCCACACACAGCGCTGCCGCCACCGAACTGTCTTTGCCGCCCGAAATGCCAACCACGGCGTTGCATCCCGGTCCGTTCTCTTCAAAGAAGGCGCGTATCCATTGCACGCACGCATCCTTCACCTTTTGCACGTCAAATGCCATAATGTACCCCCCTGCTCAAATTACGTCGATCTGACACATCTTCATCGTGGTGAGTGCTGCCGCGTGGCTTTCGGGAGTGACCCCGGCACAGCAAGCGGCATCCACACGGACGGTCGCTTCGGGGAACGCGGCTTTGATGATGAGCGCGTTGGACACCACACAAATGTCGGTGCACAATCCCACCAGCTCCACATCCTCCAGCGTTTCCTTGTCCCAATGCGGCCAGCCGAAATTCGGTTTGTCAATGATGCGGCAACCGTCCACATACAGCCCGTCGGCGATCTCCCACCCTTTTGTGCCTTTGATGCAATGCGGCACCGGCAGTTTTTGCCCTTCAGGTGTGGAAAGATAGTCCGCCCCGTGGGTGTCACGGGTGTAGAGAATCTCATCTCCGTTTTGGCGATACGCTTCGATCTTCGCCTTCACCTGCGGCAGGATCGCCACCGCTTCGGGGGTGCCGAGTGCCATATCGAT
This sequence comes from Acutalibacteraceae bacterium, assembly GCA_045654545.1. Classification (GTDB taxonomy): domain Bacteria; phylum Bacillota; class Clostridia; order Oscillospirales; family Acutalibacteraceae; genus SIG588. Next base: position 477 of record JAZONO010000135.1, on the reverse strand, counting down.
AAAATCGTTTTGCATATCCACCACAATTAACGTGTTTTTCACGACGAATCACCTCATTTTGCATTATATCCCATTTCACGGCAAAAATCAACCGCCCGAAACAGATTTCGGGCGGTTGTGTTTTCAAATCTTGGTCATGTCACCGAAGCCATCTTTCACGACGCGGTTCGTTTCGGCGCGTTTTTCCTGATACGCGTTGTAGCAATCGTTGCACAGGGAGAATTCGTCGCCTGCCACGTTCAGCACGTATTCTTTTCCCTTGACCACCTGCCCACAGTCCGCGCAGGTGAATTTGTTGCACGCCGTCAGCACCGTCACCATAAGCAGAGGAGACGCATCCGAACACGCCTAAAACGGCATAATTTCGACGCTTTTCGGTTTGTTGTCGGTGGCAGGCGACAGCCTTGCCACCTTCGCCGCACCGAAAATCACACGAAATTCCACTCGTTTTAGGTCGAAGAATGTAAACGGAGCCGA
>JAZONO010000134.1:0-2321 GCA_045654545.1 Acutalibacteraceae bacterium | reverse complement strand
CGCACAGGCGTGGAGGGGCCGGGGGTGACCACTTGCAGTTCATTGATAATGCGGTCGGCGAGCTCTTTGGGCTCTTTGCGTTCCAGGAACATGGAATGTCCGCCGCGATAACTGCGCAACATCATGTTGTCCACAATGTCCATGTTGCCGACAAGACCCATGCCCAAACGATCTTCGGGCACGAAGGAGAGGCGCACGCCGAGTTCACGGATCTGCAACGGGGTTTTGGTGGTCAGGTTGTCCATGTGACCCGTTTGCGGATTGCGGTACAGCACCGCACCGCTGTCCAAACGCTGCAAACCGGCAATGGCTTCCAGCAACTCACGCTGTCCCGAGCCGGCAATACCGGCAATGCCCAAGATCTCGCCTGCGTTGGCCACAAAGGAGACGTCATTCAGCATCTTGGTGCCTTCACGGTTGGAACAGTTGATGTGGTGCACTTCCAAGCGCGGCGTAGGATCTTGCGGTTCACTGCGGTGGATGTTCAGGTTCACCTTTTCGCCCACCATCAGTTCGGTCAATTCCGTTTCATTGGTGTCGCAGGTGTTCACCGTGCCGGCATATTCGCCTTTGCGCAACACCGTCACACGGTCGGAAAGGGAAAGCACTTCGTGCAACTTGTGGGTGATAATGATGATGGCTTTGCCGTCGTCACGCATACGGCGCAGGATCGCAAACAGTTTTTGCGTTTCCTGCGGTGTGAGCACGGCGGTCGGCTCGTCCAAAATCAGGATGTCCGCACCGCGGTACAGCACTTTAATGATCTCCACCGTCTGCTTTTCGGAAACCGACATTTCGTAGATCTTCTTGGTAGGATCCAACTCAAAGCCATATTGTCCGGTGATCTCACGCACACGCTCGGTGGCGGCTTTCAAGTCAAATGTTCCTTGCCCTTCCAAGCCAAGCACCACGTTTTCTGCGGCGGTGAACACATCCACCAGTTTGAAGTGTTGGTGGATCATGCCGATCTTGTAGTCAAACGCATCCTTCGGAGATGCGATGACCACCTCTTCGCCGTCAATGAAGATCTGTCCTTCATCGGGGAAGTAGATGCCGGCAATCATATTCATCAAGGTGGTTTTGCCACTGCCGTTTTCACCCAAAATGGAGAGGATCTCTCCGCGGTTGGCGGTCAGGCAAACGTTGTGGTTTGCCAACACTTTGGCGCCGAACCGTTTGGTGATGTTGCGCAGTTCGATAGCAGGTACGCTCATTGTATGGACCTCCTTGTTACAGTTCTCAACACAGCACTGTCCTTGACAGCACTGTGTTCAAAACTACAAAGTATGAACAAGGGCAAGGCGGGGCAGAGCGCCCCGCCTTGCTTGCTTGTTACGTATTATCAGCCGTAGTTGCGATCGAGCAGCGTGATGCCGTCGATTTCCAGATCAAAGTACGGGCCGGAACGATGCTTGGATTCGTAGAAGATACCGTTTTCAATGGCTTCGGTATCTTTCTCAAAGTTCGCATCGGTATCCACATCCGCCTTGTAAGAGGTCAGCGTGTTGCCGCCCACGGTGAAGTTCTTGGTGTCGAACACCTGCAGCGAGCCGTCCAGCAACTTCGCTTTCACTTCGTCCAACTTCGCCTGCGTGCCGGCCGCCACGTTTTGACCCATGTCGGTCAGCGCCACAGCGCCGTTGTCCAGCGTACCGGTCCAGTCGGTATCAATCGCTTTGCCTGCCTGCACCTGGCCAATCATGTACTCGAAGTACGGCTCCCAGTTGATACGGGAGGAGATCAGGAAGGTGTTCGAGCACTGAGTCGCCGTGGAACCGTTGTAGGACACGTTCGGGATACCCGCGTTTTCGCAAGCGGTGGGCGAACCCATGGAGTCAGCGTGCTGGGAGATCAGCTTGCAGCCGCCGGCGATCAGCGCTTCCGCAGCCGCCTTTTCAGCCGTCTCATCATACCAGCTGCCGGTGAACTTAACATCCATCGTCACGCTCGGGCAAACCGATTTTGCGCCGAGGTAGAAAGAGGTGTAACCGGAGATCACTTCCGCGAAGGTGAACGCGCCAACGTAGCCCATTTTCGCTTCTTCAGCGGTGAACTTGCCGGCTTCGATCATCTCGTTCAGCTTCATACCGGCAACCACACCGGCGAGGTAACGGCCCTGATAGATAGCCGCAAATGCGTTGTGGAAGTTCTTCAGACCGGCGGTGTGAGCCTGCGTACCGGTGGCGTGGCAGAACTGCACATCGGGATATTTCTTCGCCGCGTCGATCAAGAAGGATTCGTGACCGAAGCTGTCCGCGAAAATGATGTCGCAACCGTCGGACTCAATGAGTTCCACAGCCGCGTCATACGCTTCTTTCGAT
>JAZONO010000133.1:0-13841 GCA_045654545.1 Acutalibacteraceae bacterium | reverse complement strand
AAGGCTTGACTTTGTTGACTATACCAACAGGGTTTAAGGGAAACGATTTGCTATAATTAATATCTTGGATAGAAGATACTAAATTCAAGACACCAACAATCAGCACAACCCAATTTACAGATATGCCGAGCAGTATTTGAATTGCACCAATTACAATCCAAATAATTCCATTTGTTTGTATTCTTTGAGAAATCGTGTTGACGATATCGGGATATGATAAAATTGGTGAGTTTTGAGAAAAGTGGGTTGCTTGACTGTTTGAAAATGTATGAGTTCGAGGAATTGCACAACCACACTTAACACAAACAACCGCATTTTCATTTACTTCGTTTCCACAATGAGTACAAAATTTTGCCATTGTTGTTACCTCTCTTTTTCCTATATAAATAAAAAAGTGCGCCAACCGAAGTTAACGCACTGAAAAACGCAAACTCCAATTGTCGCCAAACAAATTACAAGTAGTGAAGGATTTCCATACACAATAACTTGAAGGAATTTGCGCTTTTACCAAATTCACAAAATTATTGTGTATACAAAAAGGGTATAAAATACCCATATAAAAATAAAAAATCCTCCTATTTCAATATGTAATTTGTTTGGCATAAATATTTTACCACAAAACATTACAATTATCAAGCCATTTTGACAAATATGTTTTTCAAAAAGACACTTTCAACCCTAAAGTGTCATAGTGGGTTACACACTTTGAAAAGGTGTGTAACAAAAAAACGGCATAGCCAATAGCTATACCGCAAAACGTACATCAATTATTTAATTTTGATACAAGAGCCACCACTTGGGGCACCTTCCTTACGGAGGGTGCCCCAAGGGGAAGCCTTTTGCTATCCCAAAGGTGTTTAGACGGAAAGCGTCTAAACACCTAAAGAACAAACAATAATACATGCCGTGGGTTACGGATTTCATAAACGGGGTGTCGGTCATGCGCCAGCCCATGTGATATACAAGATGAATGGTCTGCCCACAAGAAAAAGCACCTTCCGTGTGGAAGGTGCTTTTGTACATACCGTTACGACGGGGTTTCCCACTCGATCGTGCCGTTTTTCTCCTCAAACTCACGAATGCATTGCCGCAGAAGAAATAAAATCTGTCCGTTTGCCGAACGACCTTCATATTTGGCGATGAAGTGCAGTTTGGCGTGCAATTCCGGATCAATCTCAATGCCGAGATGCTTATTATTCTTATTTCGCATACATATCACCACAAAATCTTATTTTAAGTATATTTTAAGTTTATTTTGTGGTATAATGTGTAAAGTATACTTATTGTAAGTATACCAATTTTTTCGAAGCGAGGGATAATTATGGTCTGCGCCTTTTTTGGACACCGTGACACCCCGATGGACGTTGCACCGCGGTTACGTGAAACACTGCTGAAACTGATCGTCAAACGAAATATTTTCGTGTTTTACGTGGGATACCACGGAGCATTTGACCGTTTGGTGATACGCACGCTGTCGAAATTGAAAGCAACCTTTCCACACATAACCGTAACGGTTGTGTTGCCATATCTGCCTGCCACGCCGCTCGCCTTACCAAGCGGCGTGGAGACCCTCTTCCCTGCCGAAGCGGCAACCGCCCCCCCGTCGGTATGCCATCGACCGCGTAAATCGGTGGTTGATCGATCACTCCGACCTGTTTGTCACGTATATCACCCGTCCGCAAGGCGGAGCGGCAACCTATGCGCGCCTTGCCGCACGAAAAGGCAAGGAGATGATTGCATTGGGGGAACGGAGTGAACACGCGTAGTCATTTTCGGTGACGGCATATTGTAGGGGACGGCGTTTACGACATCCCGTTCAGAGTGCGATAAACTCACGATGAACGGTGTTTAGACAGAAAGTGCCTAAACACTTAAAGAGCAGACAATACGTGGGTTTCGGATGATCGCAACCGGGGTGTCGGCAAGCGCCACCCCCTACGGTATCAGGCGAGCATCCCTACAAAGCAAAAGCACCAACCGTAACTTTTTCGGTTTCACCTAAGGTGAAATGGCAGGTGTTTAACCTGCCAAGAAAAACGTTACACGGATTTCGCCGCAGGCAAACGTCCTGCGGACGTGACACCCGTCCCTACAAGCGCACACTGCGACGGCCGCGTTGTAGGGGACGGCGTTTACGCCATCCCGTTCGGAGTGCGATAACAAGCACGGGGGAACGATGTTTAGACAGAAAGTGTCTAAACATGCCTAAAGCGAACAGACGCGTGAGAGCAACATACAATAAAAAACAACCCGTTTTACGGGTGGTTTTTTATTACAGATTGATGCGTCCGTACAAGGTCGCGCCGGATTCGATCTCCGACTCGGTACGGGACGGGGGGGTTGCTCCATCCGCATCCGGCAACGGGTTGCTGCGCGAGACAAACTTGCGAATCTCACGGACGGGAGGGGTGATCTCGTCACGACGACGGTCACGGCGCTCGCCTTCGGTGTGGCGACCTTTGCCGCCCTTGCCACGCGAACGGTTCGGGTTATCGTCCGACGGCCCGATGATGACGTAACGGTTGGGTTCACTGCCCACACTCCACGAGGTAGCACCGTTGATGCCCTGCACCGCGGTGTGAATGATGCGGCGCTCATAGGGGTTCATCGGCTCGAGCGAAACGCGACGACCGGTACGTGCTGCCTGACCGCCCATCTTTTTCGCGAGACCGGTGAGGGATTTCTCACGCTTTTCGCGGTAGTTGCCGATGTCGATGGTGACACGGTAGTAATCCTCGCTCAAACGGTTGGCAATGAGGGACACGAGATACTGGAGCGCATCCAGCGTGTCACCGCGACGACCGATCACAAATCCCAGATCTTCACCTTCCAGCGTCAGAACACAGCCGTTTTCATCGTCTTTTTCTTCCACGGTGATCTGCGTGTCGCCCACACCGAGCGCTTCAAGAACTTCACGCAAATAGCGAACAGCCGCTTCGGAGGGGGATTCCGTCTTTTCGAACACGGCTTTTACCTCGGCCAAACTGCCGCCGAACAGACCGAAGGCTTTTTTCTGCGGTTCTTGCAACGTTTCGAAGGTGACGTTTGCCGCATCCTCTGCCGTCAGACCCAGCTGTGCGAGTGCCGCGGCTTGTGCCTCTTCAATGGTAGAGGCTTGTGCAATAGCTTCTTTCCGCACGGTTTCTTCTTCCTTTCCGAAATTTCATTTATGAAACGGGATTCAAGAGTTCGTAGAGATACCCGTAAACATCATTGGTTATCGTTTTTCACTTCGCCGAGTTCGAGCGGCGATTTTTTGCGCTTGTCGTTTTTCTTTTTGCTTTGCGGTGCGTTGCCTTCTGCGGCCGCCTTTGCCGCCGCTTCATCCTCCGCACGCTCACGCTCGTCGTCCAAACGGCGCGCTTCGGCAAGCGTCTGCTTGCCCTTTTGTGCCGCACGCAACTTCTTGCGCTCCAAATAGTCGATCTCCGCCTGTTCACGGATCTTCTTCGGGTTATAGATCATATTGAGGATGAAGGTCTGCAAAATGGCGATCACGTTGGAGCAGACCCAATACACACCCACGCCACCCGGCACGGTGAAGGAAATATACACCGAGAAGAGAGGCATAAAGAGGTACATCATCATGTTGGAGCAACCTTGACCTGCCTGCTTTTCGCCGTTGGTGCCCTGTTTCGTGTAATACATCGACAGCACCGTGGACAAAATGGCGGTGATACCCGACAAGAGCGGAATCCACCACAGCGCGTTAATATCGCCAAACCCACGTCCTGCCGTCCACGGATGTTGCAACATGGAACGGTTGCCGAACTGGAACTGCTGTTGCATGCTTTGAATCTCGCCGTAATCCTTTTCTGCCAAAGCCGCGTCGCCCTTACGCTCTTCGGTGAGGTAATACAGCACTTCTTCACGGTTTTCATCCAACCGCTGCATAAAATACATCTCGCGGTAATAGTTCTTTTCCTCAAGTTTATCGGCCGCGATCTTGGTATCAAGTGAGATCTCCTTGCCATCCTCCAAGCGGATCACGGCGTTTTTACCCTCCACGGGTGCATACTTTTCGGTATCTTCATACGTAGCCACGTTGGCGGCGGAAATGGCGGCATTCACCGATGCCGACGGTATCGAGCTCAAATAGCTGAGCGGTTTATAGATCACCGCAATGATACCGAACAGCACGATCATCTGCACGATCATGGGCAGACAACCGCCGGTCATGGAGACGCCTTCTTTTTCGTAAAGCGCTTGCTGTTTCTTCTGCAATTTTTGCGGATCGTCTTTATACTTTTTCTGCAACCGTTCCAGACGCGGCGCCAAACGGATGCGATCCGCCTGCTTTTTCTGCGACTGAAGCGACAGCGGGAACATCAGCACGCGCACCAGCAACGTGAACAGGAAGATCGCCACAAAATAGTTGTTCACAAGGTCATAGACCAACTTCATGATCCAACCGAGCGGTCCTGCCAAAAAATCAAACAAACCCATGATTCACTTTTCTCCTTTAAGCTTCACTGTCGTCCGCATCATACAAACTGTCGGCTTCTTCATCGGAGATAAACACCTCCGCCTTTTGCCGACGTAAGGTAAACTTGTCGGGGACGGGATCGTATCCGTGCCCACCAAACGGATTGCAACGCAGAATGCGCCACGCGGCAAGTAAGCCGCCGCGCAATGTACCAAACCGCGAAAACGCTTCGATCGCGTATTGCGAACAGGTCGGGGTGAACCGACAGGTCGGTTTGGTGTGCGCCGAAATGTGCCGTTGATACCACCGCACGCAGGCGATCATCCACCGTCTCATAACACACCGGCCTCTTTCAACTGACGACGAAGAATACTCGTAAGTTCCGTGCTTTTCATCGAAAGCAGACGTGCACGTGCCACAAACACAATGTCCCACCCACCCTGAATATCGGGATAGAGGGCGGTGTATGCCGCACGGATCACACGGCGGCAACGACTGCGTTGCACCGCTTTGCCCACCTTTTTGCCGGTGGTGATGCCCATGCGCACGAGCGGTGCGCCGTGTTCATCTTTCAGACGGCTCTTTCGAACGTAGGTAATGATGGCGGGATGTACCAGCGCACGACCGTGATAATATAAGGTGCGAAATTCCGTATTGCTTTTCAACACAGCAAATCGCATAATACCGCACTTCCTTTCGGATAAGAAAAAAAGCCACTCCCGGTGGCTTTTTCTTAGTGGGTCAGACGGGCTCTGCCTTTCGCACGGCGGCGAGCCAACACCTTACGGCCATTCGCCGTTGCCATTCTCTTGCGGAAACCGTGTTCCATTTTACGATGACGCTTTTTGGGCTGATAGGTACGAAACATACTACGCCCTCCTTTCGATATCGGGATTGGCTGCCCACCGTTTCAAAACGGCACAGCCTTGCGAGGATACATTATACCAAACCCGTCCGCTAAAAGTCAACTGTTTTTTTATTTATTTTGTGAATTTTTTTCCGTCTTGTGGTTCGGTGTAACGGCAAACACAACATTTAGCGGTTTTTCTACCATTTGATTTTTTAAGCATTTTTTCAACAAAGTTTCGTGAAATTGCTTGCAACTTATCTATATATATGATATAATATATATGTATATGTATCTATATTTTAGATTATTCATAGATATATGACGTTTTCTTCAAAAAAAGGAGTTTGAACATGAAATCAATCGAAGAGGTCTGGAAGGGCATTCAGGAGGCTTTACAGGCGATGCCTGAAATCAGCGTGACTGCCTACGAGACGTGGTTATCCCCTTTGGAAGCACGTGAAATTCAAGACGGCAATTTGGTGCTGTACGTGGAAACGGCCTTTCAAAAGGGTATTATTTTGGATTGTTACACCACCCGTTTGGAAACGGCGGTGATGCAGGTGATGGGCATTCCGATGAAGGTGCGTATCATTTCGGGGGAGGACGACAAATTTCCCGATCCGGAACCGGAAGATGAAAACGACGTGCACACAGTGATCAATCGCCGCATCAGCGAAGCCAGAATTCCCGAATACGAATATTCCTTTGAAAACTTTATTGTGGGTTCTTCCAACCAATTTGCCCACGCGGCGGCACAGGCGGTGGCGAAAGAGCCGTCCTCGATCTACAACCCCCTGTTTATTCACGGCGGATCGGGACTTGGCAAGACCCACTTGATGTATGCGATCTGTAACGAGATCCGTATGCGCAATCCCGGTTTTAAAATTATTTATACCAAAGCGGAAACCATGACCAACGAGATCATTGAAGCCATCCGCAACCATCAAACCGCGGAACTGCGTGAAAAGTATCGCAAAGCAGATATGCTGTTGGTGGACGATATTCAGTTCATCGCCGGTAAGGAATCCACACAGACGGAATTTTTTCACACGTTTGAAGCGTTGCATCAGGCAAACAAACAGATTGTGTTGACATCCGACCGTCCGCCGAAGGAAATTTCCTCGTTGGAAGACCGTTTGCGTTCGCGATTTGAGGCCGGTTTGCTGGCGGATATTCAACCGCCCGATCTGGAAACGCGCATTGCCATTGTGAAGCGCAAGGCACAACTGCTGGAACTGGATCTTTCAAACGAAATTGCGGAATACATTGCCTCCCAACTCAAAACCAACGTGCGTCAGTTGGAAGGAGTGGTGCGCCGCATTATGGCAAACCAACTGCTGGCAGGGGAAAAGCCGTCGCTGGCGGTGGCACAAAATGCCATTCGCGACATTCGGTCCACCGCGTTGCCCGCCCCTGTGACGGTGGATAAGATCTTGTCGGAAGTGTCCCGCACCATGAACGTGACGGTGGACGATCTGCGCGGACCGAAACATTCCGCCGGCATCTCTCGCGCACGTCAAGTGGCCATGTACGTCATCCGCGAAGTGGTGAGTTCCATGTCGATGGATGCCATCGGGCAGGAATTCGGCGGCCGTGACCATTCCACCGTGGTGTACACCATGCAAAAAGTGGAGAAGATGATGGAATCGGACGATGCGTACAAAGGTCTGATAAAAGACATCATTAAAAACGTATCCAATCTGTAGTTTTCCACTTTTTATCCACATTCCACCGATGTTTTCAACGGTGGAGTGGAATGTGGATAACGGTTGAAAACGTTTTGCACGGTTTTACACCGTTTATTCACAACGGCAACATTCCGAAAACGGCGGCCGTACGCGAAAAAACGGAGTTTTCCCCCTTTTCCACCGCCTCTATTACTATATACTAAAAAGATAGATTGTTTTTTATATCATAAGGCAAAATCACAAAGCAGAGGAGACGAACACCCATGAAATTTTTCTGTCAGAAGCAAGCGCTGGTCGATGCGGTCAATAACGTGACCCGTGCGGTCAGCAACCGCAGCACCATTCCGGCATTGGAAGGTATTTTGGTGCGTGCTACGTCCTCGTTGTTCTTGGCCGGTTACGATATGGAGATCGGCATTACAACCAACATTGAAGCGCAAGTGCAAGATCCCGGTGAGATCGTGTTGCCCTGCAAGCAGTTTGGTGACATTGTGCGCCGTCTGCCGGACGACGTGGTGTCCATTGCGGCCAATGACAAATTGAACATTACCATCCGCAGCGGTGCGGCGGAATTTAACATTGTGGGCATGTCGGCGGCAGATTTTCCCGAAATGCCGTCGGTGAACGATGGCATGGGGCTGTCGGTGCCGCAAAATGTGCTGAAAAGCATGATTCGTCAAACGCTGTTTGCGGTGGCTCCGCTGGATTCGGGCAAACCGATTCACACCGGTACGCTGTTTGAAGTGGAAAACTCCACTTTGCGCTTGGTGTCGGTGGACGGTTCGCGTTTGGCGATTCGCACCGAGCAGGTGAATGCCAATGAAGAGATGAAATTCGTTGTGCCGGGCAAAACACTGGGTGAAGTGTTGAAACTGACGGGCGAGGAAGATTCTCCCGTGTTCATGGCGGTAGGACGCCGTCACATTGTGATGCAGATTAATGGCTATGCGGTCATCTCCCGTTTGCTGGACGGTGAATTTTTGGCATATCGCAAAGCCATTCCTGCTGCAAGTTCCACCACCCTGCGTGTGAAAACGCGCGAGATGATCGATGCGGTGGAACGTGTGTCTTTGGTGGTGAACGACCGTGTAAAATCGCCGCTTGTGTGCACCTTTGAAGAAGGCACGATTGCGCTTTCGTGCACCTCCTCCATCGGCAGTGCAAACGATAAGATTTCGTGCGAAATGCAGGGCGACCGTCAGGAAATTGCCTTTAACAGCCGCTTTATGTTGGATGCGCTGAAAAACAGCGAGTCGGACGAAGTGGTGTTGGAACTGGGCAACTCCCTTTCGCCCATCAAGATTGTTCCGCCTTCCGGCAACGAGGAATTTCTGTTCATCGTGTTGCCGGTGCGTATGAAGAAATAAGAAGGAAATCGATATGAAACAGATGGTGGAAATTCACACCCCATTTATTCGCTTGGATGCGCTGTTGAAACTGTGTGCCGCGGTGGAAAGCGGTGGGCAGGCGAAGGTGCTGGTGCAAGGCGGCGGTGTGACGGTGAACGGCACGGTGTGTGAAATGCGCGGCAAAAAGCTGGTGGACGGCGACGCGGTGCAGGTCACGGGACAAGACACGGTGTATGTTGTGACGGTGAAATGAAGGTTACACGACTGTGTGTCGAGGGGTTTCGGAACATAACCCATGCGGACATCACTCCCGTGGATGGGGTAAACCTGTTTTGCGGTGCCAACGCGCAGGGAAAAACCAACCTGCTGGAAGCGTTGTGGCTGTTCACGGGCGGTCGCAGTTTTCGTGGGGCAAAAGATGCGGAACTGATCGGGTTTGGACAGGAAAAAGCCGCACTCACCATGCACTTTTTTGCCGGTGAGCGCGATCAGACGGCGGAAATTTATGTGTCGCCGCGCCGTCGGGCCGTGTTGAACGGGGTGGAACTCGGTCCTGCCACCAAATTAGCAGGCAAATTTTGCGGCATTGTGTTTTCGCCCGTGCACCTCTCGCTGATCAAAGATGGGCCGGATAATCGGCGGCGGTTTTTGGATGCGGCATACTGTCAACTGCGCCCATCCTATACCGGCAGTTTGTCGGCATATACCCGTGCGTTGACACAGCGCAACGCGTTGTTGCGCGATATGCGGCAAAATCCCGTGCCGGGCGGTGACGAATTGCTGGCGGTGTTTGATCGGCAACTTGCCGTGAACGGGGCACGTGTGTGCCGTGTGCGCGGCGCGTATCTCGCCCATATCGCGCCGATGGCGGCGGCGATTTACAATGGATTGTCGCGCGGAACCGAAACGTTGGATCTGCAATATCTCCCGTCGGGACAACTCGCATGGAACACCTCGCTCGAAGAAGTCACCGAACGGTTGGAAGACATGTTGAAAACTTCTCATGCCGCAGATTTGGCGGCAGGATTCACCACGGTGGGCCCCCACCGCGACGATTTCGACGTGACCATTAACGGGTTGTCCGCCCGTGTGTACGGCTCGCAAGGGCAACAGCGTTCGGCGGTGCTGGCGCTGAAATTGGCGGAGGCCGAAGCCTTGCGCGAAGTGACCGAAGAAGCACCCGTGGCGTTGTTAGACGACGTGATGAGCGAGCTCGACGAATGGCGGCAGGATTACTTATTGAATCATTTAACCGATGAACAGGTGTTTATCACCTGTTGCGAACCTTCCTCTGTGATGCGCATGGCAGGCGGTGCCCGTTTTCACGTGGAGGCAGGCGTGATAACAGCGGAATAAACGGAGGGGCTTACCATGGCGTTTACAACAGAAGAACAGATATTGGAAATCGATGCGCGCGCCAAAAAGGATAAAAAGCGTTGGTTCGTGATCATGCTGTGCATCATGGCGGCGATCATCGGCGTGGCGGCGGCGCTGATTGCGATTATCGGTTTGCAAGCCGCGGTGGCAGGCTTGATCGGCGGCATCATCGGTCTGGCCATCACGGCAAAGTTGTGCATGGCGCAGATCGCCAAGATCAACGAGCGGCATCGCAACGATCTGAACAAACTGGACAACAAAGGGCATTATTGATGGCACACGTACCGTATTTGCACCTGGGCGGATCCGTCGTGGTGCGCACGCGTGACATTGTGGGGATTTTCGATATGGAAACCACCACGGAATCCGCCTTGTCGCGCCGCTTTTTGGCGGATGCGGAAAAAGGCGGACGTGTATACACCGTGTCGTATGAATTGCCAAAAGCATACGTGATCACGTGTGAAGCAGACGGCACCGAAACGGTGTACATCACGCAGGTATCGGCCGCCACCTTACGGCGACGGATGGGGTGAGCGTTTAAACCCAAACTCCGTTTTAGGAAGGCGGATTTTTGCTCATTCATTGTTAAAATACTCGCCAATACGACAGTATTGGCTGCGCTTTTGCCGCGACTGAACAAAAATCCACTCTTCCTAAAATCTACGACCGGGAAGCGAGGAGATTTTGAGGGATTTTTGTTTCGGTCGGGCGAAGTAAGGCTTCAGCCTTACGAGAACGAGTGAGGCAAAAAGCACCAAAATAAACCGCTTCCCGGCGGGTGTGGGTTTGAATGCTCACCCTAATGAAAGGAATGGATTGAACAGATGGACGAGAAAGAATTGGAACTGCAAGGACAGGACGTTACCGCAGCAGACGAAGCGTATGACGAAAGTCAAATACAGGTATTAAAAGGTCTGGAAGCGGTGAGAAAGCGCCCCGGTATGTACATCGGCTCAACCGGTCCGCGCGGTCTTCACCATTTGGTGTTTGAAATCGTGGATAACTCCATCGACGAAGCACTCGCCGGTTTTTGTACGCATATTGAAGTGGATATCCTGCCCGGCGACGTGATTGCCGTGCGGGATAACGGGCGTGGTATCCCTGTGGGTATGAACGAGGAAATGGGTCTGCCCACCGTCACGGTGGTGTTGACGGTTCTGCACGCAGGCGGTAAGTTCGGCGGCGGCGGTTACAAAGTTGCCGGCGGTCTGCACGGCGTGGGTTCCTCGGTGGTGAACGCGCTGTCCGAATGGATGGAAGCGGAAATCTCGCGTGACGGCAAGGTGTATGCCCAACGGTTTGAGCGCGGCAACGCGGTGAACGATCTGACCGTGATCGGGGAATCCACCTCGGACGGTACGCTCATTCGGTTTAAGCCGGATGCCACTATCTTCACCGAAACTACCGAATTTGAATATGAAATTCTGCAAAAACGTCTGCGTGAGCAAGCGTTTTTGAACGCAGGGCTCAAGATCACCCTCACCGACCGCCGCGATGCGGACGAGGTGAAGCAGGAAGAGTTCTGCTATGAGGGCGGTATCTCCTCCTTCGTGGAATATATGAACAAAACGCGCGGCTACGAAGTGTTGCACGAAGGGGTCATTCACCTGAGCAAAAGCGGCGAGGATTCCTTTGCCGAAGTGGCGTTGCAATACAACGACAGCTACAACGAAAACATCATTTCGTTTGCGAACAACATGCACACGGTGGATGGCGGTACGCACGAAAACGCGTTCAAGGTGGGTATCACCCGTATTTTGAACAACTATGCCCGTCGTCACGGCATGCTCAAAGATGCGGATGCCAACCTGAAGGGCGACGACGTGCGTGAAGGTCTGACCGCGGTGGTGTCGGTCAAGTTGCAGGATGCGCAGTTTGAATCGCAAACCAAGGCAAAACTCGGCAACACCTCCATGACCACGCTGGTCAACTCGCTTTTGAGTGAAAAATTGGCGGATTTTCTGGAAGAAAATCCCGCGGTGGCAAAAGCCATTTTGGAAAAATCCATCAATGCCGCTCGTGTGCGTGAAGCCGCACAAAAAGCGCGTGAAGCCGCCCGTAAACGCACAGGACTGGCTTCCACCCGTATGCCCGAAAAACTTGCGGACTGCATCTGGAACGATGCCGAACGCACTGAGTTGTACATCGTCGAGGGTGACTCGGCAGGCGGCTCCGCCATTCAAGGGCGCGATCGCAACTATCAGGCGATCCTGCCGCTGTGGGGCAAAATGCTGAACGTGGAAAAAGCCCGTTTGGACAAAGTCTACGGCAACGAAAAATTGGTGCCCGTCGTGGTGGCACTCGGTTGCGGCATCGGCGAAGAATTTGACATTTCGAAACTGCGTTACGGCAAAGACATCATCATGGCGGATGCCGACGTGGACGGTGCACACATCGCCACCTTGCTTCTCACCTTCTTCTTCCGCTTCATGCGTCCGCTGGTGGATGAAGGACACGTGTACATCGCGCAACCGCCGCTGTACAAAGTGACCAAGGGCAAGCAGGTGCGTTATGCCTTCTCGGATGAAGAGCGCGACGAGCAGATCGCGGAACTCGGCGGCAATGCCGACATTCAGCGTTACAAAGGTCTTGGTGAAATGGATCCCGAACAGTTGTGGGAAACCACGATGGATCCGGCATTCCGCACCATGTTGCGCGTGACGATCGAAGATGCCGCCGCCGCGGACGAAGCGTTCACCATTCTGATGGGCGATAAGGTGGAGCCGCGCCGCGAATTCATCGAAAAGAACGCCCGTTACGTGGAGAATCTCGATGTCTGATACGGTAACCTACATACTCACCGCCGAGGAACTGTTCACGGCGCTGTGGCACACACGGCGTTCCGCCAAACGGTTGGCGGTGCAGACGGTGTTGCTGTTGGTGATCGGTCTGCCCTGCCTTGTGGGGTTGTTTTTGGGATTCCGCGGATCGGCCGAATGGCTGTGCGGCACGGTGTTGCCGTTGCTCGCCTTGCTGCAATGGGTGTTGCCGTGGCTCTCCTTTCGCCGCGAGGCGAAGGCGCTTGCCGCCCTACACACAGAGATCACCCTCACCTTCACGGAAGATACCCTTTCGGTGAAGGAGGAAACGATGGCGTGGCAAAACGCCACCCTGCGCCGCGTGAAGGATCTGGTGTTGTGGGACGTGTGTTCCCAAGTGATCGCCGTTCCCCGTCGCGCGGTGAATGATACGGTGTGGCAGAAGCTCACCGAACAATGTTTGTAAAGGAGAATGACCTATGTCTGCCACCACCCCCCGTGCGACCTTTGCGGTCACCGTCACCGAAGCGGATTACCGTGCGGCGGCGCGCACCGCGGCGCTGTTTGGCGGTCGCCTGCGCGATGCGTGGCTGGGCTTTTTCCTGTGTATCGCCATCACCCTCACGGTGGCAGGGGCATTGATTGCATATAGGTGGGCGGCGGTGACGCTGGCGGTGGCCGGTATCGGCATTGCGGTGGTAACCTTGTGCTTTTTATATCACCTGTTTCACCGCGCCGTCACCACCCAATACAAGGTGTTTTCTGCGTTGTTTTCCACCGTGCAGGTCACGTTGTGGGAAGATACGCTCATCTATGAAGGGAACGGTTGCACGCGTGAAGAGTCGTATGCGCTCTTTTCCCGTTTGGCGGAAAGCCGCCGTGCCTTCATCTTTCTGCACGAGGATGGCACCTTTTTGGTGATTCCCAAAACCGCTATTTCCGAAGAGTGTGTGGCATTTTTACGCACCACCTTTGCACGGAAATACCGTCGCGTAAAGTAGGGTGAGCATATAAACCCAAACCCGCCTCAAAGCAGACATTGCTCGCGGTATCTTCTTACTGTAGTTTTGCGGCAATGTCACTGAGAATGAGCACTACGCGCTCATTCTCCGAGCATGGGTGGAAAACAAAAGAGTTTGGTGCTTTTCGCTTCGTTCGTTCTCGTAAGGCAAAAGCATTACTTCGTCCGACCGAAACAAAAATCCCTCAAAATCTCCTCGCTTTGAGGTCGCAGATTTTGGGAAGAGCGGATTTTTGTTCAGTCGCGGCAAAAGCGCAGCCAATACTCCCGTATTGGCGAGCATTTTAACAATGGATGAGCGAAAATCCGCCTTCCCAAAACGGAGTTCGGGTTTGTATGCTCACCCTAGGGGGTACGATGTTGGAAACGTT
>JAZONO010000132.1:0-1601 GCA_045654545.1 Acutalibacteraceae bacterium | reverse complement strand
ACGTTTAACGGTTGGACTTGCAAAGTGCAACTTTGGTATACGAAAGACTAACGAGGTGATAGCAATGAAAATTATACGATATGCGTTTCAAAGCGGCGACAGTTTAATGACCGTCCGTGTTCCTTATAGCGAATATAGTCTTGCTGTCGCCGAAAAAGAAGCGGTAGACGGCAAATATACCATTGAGGATGATGGCACGGAAGCAGTACCGACAAGAGCCGACGACACTTCGGCAATGTTGATTGACCACGAATACAGGCTTACCTTGTTGGAATTGGGCGTTATTGAATAAGAAAGGGTTGATAGCATGTTGTACAGAACGTTAAAAAGAATGATTGAGCGTGGACAAACGGTAGGCATTGAAGAAAAATTGGATGTGTTTTATGCCGCCGATAAACTGACAACGGATGAATACAACGAATTGGTGTCTCTGTTGCCAAAAGCAGAAAAATAACCAATGAAAGGGAACAAAGCAAAATGAGCGAAGCGATAATGGTTGCGGTGCTTTCCCTTCTCGGTACGCTGGGCGGCACTTTCGGCGGTATTTTAACCGCCAATAAGTTGACGACCTACCGCTTGGAGCAACTGGAAAAAAAGGTTGAGAAGCATAATTGTGTGATCGAACGGGTTTATGCACTTGAAAAATTGGATGCGGTTATCGAAGAGGAAATCAAGGTGGCAAACCACCGCATTGAGGATTTGGAAGCATATCACAAATAACAAATAACAAATAACAAATGAAAGGCGTGTTGACTTATGAAGGCATTTTTCGCAAGGTTTAGATCGTGGGCGTTGTGGCTGGCTGTCGCCGCCCTTGTTGTGTTCTGCGTGAAGGAATTTGCCGGTGT
Organism: Acutalibacteraceae bacterium; assembly: GCA_045654545.1. Taxonomy (GTDB): domain Bacteria; phylum Bacillota; class Clostridia; order Oscillospirales; family Acutalibacteraceae; genus SIG588. The sequence goes on along the minus strand of JAZONO010000132.1, from coordinate 753 downwards.
GGATATTTCCGGCACGATGGATGGCTTTTTGAATGTGCTGTTGCCCGTTCTTGTAGGCTTTGGCATCGTGAACAATCCCACCAATAAAAACGGCATTTGACGGGGTGATGATATGGCTGTGAAAATCTATTCGAAATCGAAGGACGGAAATACAAAACTTTCCGCCCATTTTCGTGTGCGTGAATTCGGATGCCCCGACACTGACGTGGTGAAGATCGATACGGAACTCATTGAAATCTTGGAGCGGCTGTACGACTTTCTCGGCTGTTCGAAGATCATCATCACGAGTGGATATCGGTCGCCGTCCTACGATCGAAAGATCGGATGCAGTGGGCGCGGATACCACACCACGGGACAAGCGGCGGACGTGAACTGTTGGCACGTGGTGAACGGCAAAGAAACGCGGTTTCACGGCAGTGAGATCTGCTGTGCGTTGCAAGCGCTCGGCTGGCATCGCGGCATCGGCTGGATTGCCGGCTGTGCGGTACATATCGACACCCGTACCAAGCAGTATTGGTTTGATGAGCAGAACAGTATGCGTTCGATCGGTGCGGATTGGTATGCCTTTATGGAATCGAAGGGGTACCCCGTGCCGCGCCTCTTGAAAGGGGATGTAAACGGTGACGAAAAAGTGGATTCCACCGATGCACGTCTGGCTCTTCAAGCGGCGGTGGGAAAGGTGACCCTCACCGAAAAGCAAACGGCCGCCGCCGATGTAAACGGCGACGGCGCGGTGGATTCCACCGATGCGCG
>JAZONO010000131.1:0-2802 GCA_045654545.1 Acutalibacteraceae bacterium | reverse complement strand
CACCGCCGATGATGTTGGTCCACTGGTCGTCACCGCCGAGTTCCATGGTGCAGCTGAACTCTTCATTCAAGCGATAAAAGTCGTAACTCTGCATCAGCATATAGTTGAATTCAAGGAAGGACAGACCGCGTTCCATACGGCTCTTAAAGCACTCAGCCGTCAACATACGGTTGACCGAGAAGTGCACGCCGACTTCACGCAGAAAATCAACGTAGTTCAAATCGAGCAACCAATCACCGTTGTTCACCACCAGCGCTTTGCCGTCGGAGAAATCCACAAAGCGCGCCATCTGCTTTTTGAAGCAGTCCACGTTGTGGTTGATGGTTTCTTTGGTCATCATTTTGCGCATATCGGTTTTACCGGTGGGGTCACCGACCATCGCCGTGCCGCCGCCGAGCAACGCCATCGGGCGATGCCCTGCACGCTGCATGTGCGCCATCACCATCAACTGTACAAAGTGACCCACGTGCAGGCTGTCTGCCGTCGGGTCAAAGCCGATGTAAAAAGTGACAGGCCCATTGCCGCCGAGCAGTTCGCGTACCTTTTCTTCGTTGGTACACTGGGCAATCATGCCGCGTGCACTCAATTCATCAAATACGTTTCTCATCTTGTTTTCGTTCCTTTCTTTCAGCCAAGGGCACAAAAAACGCCCTTTGCAAATGTGAATTTGCAGAGGGCGGGAATTCCGCGGTACCACCTCTATTTGTCGCGGCCTTGCGGCACGTGACCTTGAAGGGCGCCAAAGCGTCCACGCGCGTTATCGGGCGCACCCGTCTTCCCTACACACGGTGTTCCGCTTCAGGTTGCCGCTCCGGACTGTATTTCCCCTTTACTGCGCACCGTCTTGCACCAACCGACGGTTCTCTGTGCCGCATCACAAAAGGTACTTTGTTCCTTCATTGCGTTATCATGTATTAAACCACAAAACACATGGTTTGTCAACCGTTATTTTGTCCGTATTCGCGCCGCAGTTCACGCGCCGCCGCCACACCGCTTGCGGTCACCTCGCCACCGATGATGCGTGCGAGTTCGCGTTCGCGCCCCGTTTCGTCGAGCGGTGTCACTTCGGTACGTGTACGACCGTCCTTCACGGCTTTTTCAATCAATAAATGATGATCGGCTTGTGCGGCAATCTGCGCCAAATGAGTCACGCACAACACCTGACGACGGCGTGTACCCGAACGACCGATCGCGGTTTCGTGCAGTTTTTGCCCCACCTTCAACGCCGCACGACCGCTCACACCGGTATCGATCTCATCGAACACCAAGGTTTCCATATCGTCCACATCGGCAAGCACGGTTTGCAACGCCAGCATCACACGGGACATTTCGCCGCCCGATGCGATTTTTGTAAGCGGACGCGGCGATTCGCCCACGTTGGCGGCCAGCAAAAATTCCACCTTATCCGCACCCGTGGCACACGGTTCGATCTCTTCCATCGACACCGTGATCCGTGCACGCGGCATATCCAAAAAGGTCATTTGATCGGTCACGGCACGGCAGAAATCTTTGGCCGCATTTTGACGGGCAAGCGACAAGATTTGCGCCGCCGACATCAAACGACGGTAGGTTTTTTCCACCTCCAAAGTAAGCCGCGCTTGCTCTGCCTCGCCCGATTCCATCGTTTCATATTCGGCACGGCACTCCGCGAGATAGCGCAACACGTCCCCCGTTGTTTCACCGTATTTCGACAACAGACGGCGAATCATTTCATAGCGCGATTCCACCGCATCCCGTTCGGATTCGTTGAAATCCAACGCATCACCCAGGCGGCGCACATCGTCGGCGCAGGCATCCAGTTCATATTGGATCGCTTGCAATTTTTCGGCAAGCGATGCCGCTTCATCCATGTAGCGACCGGCGTTTTCGAGCACCGAAACCGCACGCGCAATGCCGCTTACCACACCGTCAGCATCGTCATCCCCATTCAAAAATCCGTGGGCCTCCCCCACGGCATGGGCAATGCGCTCGGAGTTGCGGAACATTTCACGCTTTTCGCGCAAGACCTCTTCCTCGCCTTCGGTCAACGCGGCGTTTTCGATCTCTTCGATCTGATACCGCAACAGATCCATACGGCGCGCTTTTGCCGTTTCATCCATATCCAGCGATTCCAAGGCGGTTTTTACCGCACGGTATTCTTTATATACCTTTTGATAGGATGCTCGCACGTCCCAAAGACCGCCAAAACGATCCAGAAACTCCAGATGCGTGGCGGTATCCAACAGCGCTTGGTTTTCGTGCTGTCCGTGGATGTTCACAAGCGTTCTGCCGAGTGTGCGCAACATCGCCACCGTGACGGGAGCACCGTTCACACGAGCCGCCGCCTTGCCGTCTGCCGTGAGACGGCGTTCCAACAACAGCATGCCGTCTTCATCCGGTTCAAATCCCAGTTCCGAAAGGGCCGTCACGTGTGCGGCGGAAAACTCTGAAAACACAGCCGAAACAGAAGCTTTTTCGCAACCTGTGCGGATAATATCGCGGCTGATGCGCTCGCCCAACACCGCGTTAAGCGAATCAATGATGATGGATTTACCGGCACCCGTTTCACCGCTGAGCACGTTAAATCCGCGATCGAAGGAAATGTCGGCACGTTCGATCACGGCGATATTTTCAATATGTAAACTGCACAGCATCGTGATCCCTGCCTTTCCTTCGTGTTTCGTTAAGCAGAGGAGGCATATCCGAACCCGATGTTAACGGGCCGATTTTCCCCTCGGCTGTGTTAAAATGCTCGTAAATCCGCAAGGATCTACTGCGCTTTTGCCTTGCCGATGAAAAAATCGGCTCCGTTTACATTCTTCG
>JAZONO010000130.1:0-12719 GCA_045654545.1 Acutalibacteraceae bacterium | reverse complement strand
AGGGGTCACAGCCGCTTTCCAAGTGGCGTGAATATCCACAAAACGCACAGAGAGGATGTATCTTCAACGATACATCCTCTCCAATTTTGTCCCTAATCCCACCCACCCTACGGTGGGTGTTTTTTCACTTGTTCTGCCAATGTGAACGTCTTATGTGCGGTCACGCGGCTGTCGTGACCGATGAACACCGTTATCAACATACCGCTGCCGGCATCGCAACCGGCTTTATACGCAGGCAGATAGTATTGCCGCAGCACGGCCACCGGCGACGAATCAAACGAGCAGGCTTGCACCAAGGGAATGGGGTATATCGTGCTGTATCCGTGAATAATATCCAACATAAAAAGGAGCGCAATGTGGTGGGGATGGCGCTCAATGTGCTGTTTTTTGAATTGCGTTGATACGCGCAGGGTCCGGCACGTTGATGACCGATCCGATACACGCAACCTTTTCCTCGGTGTAATCGAAAGCGGTGTTGATGCCCGTTTCCATGCAATCATCCGAAAAATATTGCCCGGGCATCTGTTGCAGTTCACCCGATTTCTCGGTGAGTGTCATCTCACAAAGCAGGGAGCGAAGGTTTTTCCTGTCATAAGTATCACTCCAATGTCATGTGTAACGAGCCGCGTCCGTCGGCTGCTTGCAGGGTTGCCATTGCACCGTTGATCAAGGTCATGCGCGGCGGCACGTGCCCCACGTCCGCTTCCAAAATCAGCGGCAGGTCGGGCAGGGCTTGTGCGATCATGTCACGGTAGGACAGGTCTAATTGCGAAGAGGGAAAACAGATTCGCCCCACCATCACACCGCGTGCGTGGGCAAACCATCCGTTTTCACGCATGCGCCACAGGGTACGGTACACCGCTTCGGCAGGCAGGGCAAAAATGTCGAAATACCAGAGGATGCCGTCCGCTTTATATCGCTCAATAAAGGCGGCGGTGCCGTCATACGGCGTGCCCAAAATATCCGAAAGACAATCGAGGCAACCGCCGAGCAAGCGTCCTCGCAGGTTCACCGCGCCGTGCGGCGTTTCCCAAAACACGGGTTTCGTGCCCTCATCCGTGTAGCGATGAGTAAAGGTATCAAAACTGTGCTGTGCCGCCACATCGCCGCCGATCAACGACAAGGCATAGGTGGCATCGGGCGCGAGTTGTTCAGAATCGAATCCACCGGCGTTGTTGCCGTAAATCGTGGCGATGTCATAAACGGTGGTGAGGGTATACAAGAGCGAGGTGGGATCGGAATACCCTTGCACCCATTTTGGGTCACGCACCGCGGCTTGCCAATCCACATAGGGGAGCATATCCAGCAAAAAGTCACCGCCGGCGGCACACCACACCATGCGCACGGCAGGGTCGCGAAACAGCGTGTTCAATTCGGCGGCACGCACCGCAGGGGCGGCACTCACCACGCCACCTTTGCGCACGGATGCGGTTTCGCACGTGCGGTAGCCGCACGCGTGTATGTGCGAAAGCGACAGATCAAACGCCGCGTGATCCTCCGCTTTGATCCCGGCACTGGGAGCGGTGATGCCGATGAGATCTTGCGGTTTCAAAAAAGAAGGAAAGAGCATATACGCCACTCCTTACCGATAATATACATAATATGCGACAACGGTGTCTTCTTCGTTTGTGTGAGTATTCACACCCTGTACCACCACGCCGTCACGGCTGAGTAATTCGGCACAGCGCACCGTGTCTTCGTCGCAGCGGAACACTTCGCCTGCGGCGGCATCCACCATAAAGTAGCCGTTTCCGTGCGACACCCGTCCGCCCTTTCCAAGCACGATCTCTTCGGTCGAGCCATCCTCGCGTACCTGCCGCCTGGCAACATATTTTATGGCTTTTCCGCACACACGGGCAAACAATTCTTCCCGTTCTTTCAGAGCTTTTCGCTGCCCGAACCAACCCATATATCCAACACCCCATTTCCCGATTAATATTGTAAATGTTTTTGGAGGATTTGTCAATTCTTTCGGAAAGTGGGAATTTTGGGTTGATTGTTTTGAAGTTATGTGTTATAATGTATTGTGTCTGCGTATGCTTTGAATGGAAAATGGAAACGAAGCGCAGAGGAAGTCCCACTGTGCAGAAAGGTGTGTAATTATGATCCGTATTGAGAATCATATGGGAACCATTGAGATTTCGGAAGAGTATTTTGCCAACCTCATCGGCGATGCCGTTTCGGCTTGCTACGGCGTGGCCGGCATGGTAAAAAGCGGCGCGCGCCAGGGCATTCGCACGCTAGTCTCTCGCCGCACGTACACCGATCAAGGGGTGCGTGTGCGCAGTGAAGGCGGCCGTTTGGTGGTGGAACTGCATATTGCCGTGATCTACGGTATGAACATCAAGGCGATTGCCGAAAGCATTGAACACAAGGTGCGCTTCACCGTCGAGCAAGCGACCGGCTTGGTTGTCAAAGCGGTCAAGGTTTGCGTGGACGGTATGCGTGTTGAATAATTGCGCGGTTGATTTCGCAACATCAAAGGAGTGCTGAAATGATAAACGGAACGACTTTGCGGGACGCGATGGTCTCCGCTTCCAACTGCCTTGCGGCGCAAAAGCAGGCGGTGGATGAACTGAACGTTTTCCCCGTGCCGGATGGCGATACGGGTACGAATATGTCCATGACGATCGCGGCGGCGGCACGTGAACTGGTGCGCCTTGAAAATCCCACCGTTTCCAAAACGGCGGACGTGGCGGCATCGGCTATGTTGCGCGGTGCGCGCGGCAACTCGGGTGTTATTTTGTCGCTTTTGTTCCGCGGTTTCTCCAAAGGACTCAAGGGCATGGAGGAAGCGGACGGTGCGGCGCTTGCCAATGCGCTTTCCATCGGTGTGGAAGCGGCGTATAAAGCCGTTATGAAGCCCACCGAGGGCACCATCTTGACGGTGGCGCGCGAAGCGGCGGAAAAGGGCTGTCAGTCGGCAAAAACGGATGCTTCGGCAGAAACGGTGTGGCCCATTGTGTGTGAAGAGGCGTCGGCCTCGCTGGCGCGCACACCCGAACTGCTTCCCCAGCTCAAAAAAGCAGGCGTGGTGGATGCCGGCGGTCAAGGATTCCTCATCATCATCAACGCGATGCAGGCAGTCTTTGCAGGCGGCGAAGTAGTGCAAGGCGACACAACGGCGGCAACGAAATCTGCCCCGAAGCAGAGTGCGGCGGCCGCTTTTGAAACGGATATTGAATTCCCGTATTGTACGGAGTTCATCGTGGCGCGTGACAAAAAGGTGGATAAAGACCCGATGCGTTTGCGCGCCTATCTCGAATCGATCGGCGACTGCGTTGTGGTGGTGGACGATGAGGACATCATCAAGGTGCACGTCCACACGAAGGATCCCGGCAAGGCGTTGTCGGCCGGTGTGGAATACGGTGCGTTCGAAACGGTGAAAGTGGAGAATATGCTGATCCAGCACGAAAATGCAGGCTGGGTGGAAAGCGATGAAGAGGCCGCGCCGCAAGCGCCCGTGCGTGCCGAACCCGAAAACGAAGTCGGTTTTGTGGCGGTTGCCGCAGGCGACGGTTTGCAAGCGCTCTTCACCGATCTCGGTTGTGACCACGTGGTGTCGGGCGGTCAGACGATGAACCCCTCCACCGACGACATTCTGGCGGCGATCGAAGCCACTCCTGCCAAAGTGGTGTACGTGCTGCCCAACAACAAGAACATCATTCTGGCGGCAGAGCAAGCGGTGCCGCTGGCCGACCGTAAGGTGCACGTGTTGCCCACGCGCACCATTCCGCAGGGTGTGTCGGCAATGCTCAGCTTTGATCCCGATGCGAAAGACGAAGATAACCTGCTTGCCATGACCCGTGCGGCAGAAAACGTGTCCACCGGTCAGGTCACCTTTGCCGCACGCGACAGCGAATACGGCGGCGGTAAGATCAAGAAGGGCGAGATCTTGGCATTGGACGGCAGTAAAGTGGCGTTCGTGGATAAAGAGGTTACCCATGCGGCGGTCAAACTGACACGTCAGTTGGCATCCTCTCGCCGCTCGGCAGGAAAGGAAACCTCCTTTGTCACGGTGATGTACGGTGCAGATATGACCGAAGCAGATGCCGAAGCGGTGTGCGAGGGCATTCGTGCCAAACTCGGCGCCGACGTGGAAGTGACGGCGATCCCCGGCGGTCAACCCGTTTACTACTATATCATTTCGGTCGAATAAGAAACAAACAACGGCATCTTTGAAAGATGCCGTTGTTTTTCATCTATACAAAAAGGCAAAGGTTTTTTGAAACCTTTGCCTTTTTTTGCTTTACAGAGCAGGATCGGGGATCACTTCTTCGGGCGGCTGTTCCAACACCGAGGGGTCGGCCAGCAACTTCTGCATATAGCGGAACGCCAGCGCAAAATCATGACCTGAACAGATGCGCTCATCCATCACCACGCCGATCGGCATACATTTTTCAAACACGATCTCCCCGTGGTGGCGGCGCGGCACTTCACGCGCATTGCCCATCGCCATAAACACGCTGGTGGTGCCGAAGTTGTAGCAATGGTGGTAAATGTGATTGGTCTTGATACTGGCGAGATTGGTGATGCCCAAACTTGCGTGGAAGGGGCTGGCATCAATGATCGCCTTCGGAAGCCAGCCGTGCTTATCCAGCCACATCAAAACGGGAACACCCACACGCAAAAGTCCCGGAATGCTGAGCAGGGTGCTGATCAGCTTTTCGGTGGCGTTGCTTTCTTCCACCGTGCGGTTGAATTCCACGTATTCGTTGATCTTGCGGTTCACATCGTCGATTGTGTCGGTGATCTCCAATGCGATCTTGGACATGATGCCGTCGTCCCGACCGGTCTTCAACACCACCATACCGATTTTAATCTCGTTACGGGTGTACGGCTTGCAGTTGACAATGAACCGATTGAGGAAAGGGAACTTCGCCATCGTGCGCAGATACGCCGCCAAGATGATGGCCATGTGGCTGATGTGCCGTCCCTCTTTCCGTGCGGCGTTGATATACTGCTGTATCGGTTCACAGGGGATATCCACCGTGATCATGTTCATGGCATCCGTGCGCTGTCGCATGATGTGTGCCGCCACGGTATACATAGGATCGCAATGTCTCAAACGTTTTCCGTCTGCGCGCATAGTTTACCGCCTCCCTAACGACTATATTGTATCACAAGGAAGTGGGGATTGCAACCTTTTTCCTGCGTTTTTTCTAAAATATGACAGGAATTGACACGAGAACGTGTTTTTTACTCTTGCAGGAATGGGGAGAAATATGCTATACTAATACTATGTGTAGGTTAAACCGACAAATCCGAACTCCGTTTTGGCAAGGCGGATTTTCGCCCTGTCGGCGTTAAAATGCTCGGCAATCCACGAGGATCACCTCCGCTTTTTCCTTGACAGGACAAAAATCCGCTCTTTCCAAAATCTACGACCTCATAGTGAGGAGATTTCGAGGGGTTTTTGTTCCGGTCGGGCGAAGGAATGCTCGTGCCTTACGAGAACGAACGGGGCAAAAAGCGCCGAAATATCCCACTATGAGGCGGGTTCGGGTCTGACGGTTTAACCTAAGATGGGGGGAGTTTGACCGATGGATGTACAAGTGGGAGACGTGTTGGAAATGAAAAAGCCGCACCCGTGCGGCACGCATCGGTTTGCCGTGTTGCGCACGGGTATGGACTTCCGCCTGAAATGTGAAGGTTGTGGGCGTGAAATGTTGGTGCCCCGTATCAAAACCGAACGCCACATCAAAAAAATCTGGCGTGACGGTCAGCAGGTGTAAAGTATGTTTGAACAGTTACGTGACGTGGAAAAGCGGTTTGACGAGATCGAACACCGCTTGTGTGATCCTGCCGTGGTGGGGGACATGGCGCAATACCGCACGTTGATGCAAGAGCGCACCCGTCTGGAAGCCACGGTGACGGCGTACCGTGCGTGGGAAGAGGCCACACGCCGCGAAGAGGAAGCACGGCTTTTGCTGGACGATCCCGAATTGCGCGAATTGGCAGGGCAGGAATTGGCGGATGCCCGTGCCGACGCGGCACGCCTTTCGGAGGAACTGAAGATCTTGCTGTTGCCGCAAGACCCGAACGACAGTCGCAACGTGATCGTGGAGATCCGTGCCGGTGCCGGTGGGGAAGAATCGGCGCTGTTTGCCCATTCACTTCACCGTATGTACAGTATGTATGCCGCTTCGCGCGGATTTACGGTGGAGGTCGTGGGGGTGAACGAAACCGAACTCGGCGGCGTGAAAGAGATCAGTTTTGTGGTGAATGGGCAAGGAGCGTTCAGCCGTTTGAAGTTTGAAAGCGGTGTGCACCGCGTGCAGCGTGTGCCCGAAACCGAATCGGGCGGACGGATCCACACCTCCACCGTGACGGTGGCAGTGTTGCCCGAAGCCGAAGAGGTGGAACTCACCATCGATCCAAAAGATCTGCAGATCGACACCTTCCGTGCATCGGGTGCCGGCGGTCAGCATATCAACAAGACCGAATCCGCCATTCGCATCACCCACCTGCCCACAGGCACGGTGGTGGAATGCCAGGATGAACGCAGTCAGTTCAAAAACAAAGACAAAGCCATGCGCGTGCTGCGTGCACGGCTGTATGAGCAGAAATGTGCCGCACAGGAATCCGCCATTGCGGAAAGCCGCCGTTCGCAAGTGGGAACGGGGGATCGCAGTGAGCGTATCCGCACCTATAATTTTCCCCAAGGACGGGTGACCGACCACCGCATCGGGTTGACATTATATAAACTGGAAGCGGTGTTGAACGGCGATCTGGACGAAGTCATCGATGCCTTGTTGACCGCCGATCGCACCCGTCTGTTGGAAGGGTGAGTAAAAAGTATGCAAACGCTATTGTTACAAAACACAGCCGTCGATATCGCCCGTGCAGGCGATCTGCTTCGCCACGGCGAGGTGGTGGGTATCCCCACCGAAACGGTGTACGGTTTGGCCGCCAACGCGTTGGATGCGGTGGCGGTGACACGCATTTTTGAAGCAAAGGGACGTCCGTCGGATAATCCGCTGATCGTGCATATTTCCGCTCTTTCGCAACTGGATGCTTTGGTGACCGAAATCCCCGAAAACGCACGGCGGTTGGCTTCACTATGGTGGCCGGGACCGCTCACCATGATCTTCAAAAAAGCGGTGTGCATCCCTGCCGCAGTCAGCGGCGGTTTGTCCACCGTGGCGGTGAGGTTACCTTTGCATCCCACCGCACGGGCGATCATTGAAGCGGCAGGATGCCCCTTGGCGGCACCCTCGGCCAATCGCTCGGGGAGTCCCAGCCCCACCACGGCGGCACACGTCGTGGCGGATATGGATGGGCGTGTGGCCGCCATTTTGGATGGCGGTGAAAGCGGCGTGGGGTTGGAATCCACCGTGATCGATATGACCCGTGAGGTGCCGCGCCTGCTTCGTCCGGGCGGCATCACGGCCGAGATGTTGAAAGAAGCGCTGGGCGACGTGGAGATCGACCCTGCCGTGACCGCCATGCTCCAACAAGGGGCGAAGGCGGCATCGCCCGGCATGAAATATAAACACTATGCTCCCCGTGCCAAGGTGACCTTGGTGCGCGGCACCCCTGCCGCCTATGCCGCGTTTGTGAACGCGCATGCAGGAGACGGTGTGGCGGCGATGTGCTTTGATGGGGAAGAGGCGGCACTTTCGGTGCCGTATCTCACCTACGGCGCGCGTGCGGATGCGGCGGCGCAGGCACACCGCTTGTTCGACGTGTTGCGTGCGTGGGACGACCGCCCCGAGGTGACACAGGTGTATGCGGCGTGCCCCTCGTCGGACGGAATCGGTCTGGCGGTGTATAATCGTATGTTGCGTGCGGCAGAATTTGAGGTGATCGCTCTTGACGAATAAGAAACGCGGCATGATCATCGGTCTTACCGGTCCCACGGGTGCCGGCAAAGGCGTGGTGTCCGCGTGCTTGACGGCGACAGGGATTCCTGTGGTGGATACCGACTGCCTGGCGCGCCAAGTAACCGCGGTGGGGCATCCTTGCCTTGCACAGTTGGCAGAGGCGTTTTCGCCGTCGGTGTTGCGTGCGGACGGCACGTTGGACAGAGCCAAGCTCGCCTCGCTGGCATTTGCCACGCCCGAGGCGACCGCACGGCTGAACGCCGTCACCCATCCGCACATTTTTGCGTTGGCAGAAGAACAGTTGGCGGCATTTTGGGAACAAGGTGCGGCCATCGCGGCGGTGGATGCCCCCGTGCTGTTTGAAAGCGGTATGGACCGTATGTGCGATCGTACGGTGGCGGTGTTGGCACCCGCGGCGGTGCGGCTTACACGCATTTGCGAACGGGACAGTATCACCCCCGAACAAGCCAAAATGCGCATGAACGCACAACCTGCCGATGCCTTTTACGAAGAACGCGCAGACGAGGTGCTGTACAACGACGGCGACTTGACCGCCTTTGAAGAGACCGTGAACCGATTTATCGCCCGTTTACGGGGTGACACGGTATGAAAAAACGAACCAAACGCCGTTTGCGGCGGTGGGGGATCGGTGCTGTGATAACGGTGCTGTTGCTGTCGGTTATGGCGGTGTGGGTGTTGCGAGGGGTGTATCCCATGCCGCCCGAATACCGTGACACGGTGACGGCGGCGGCCGAAAAACACGGGGTCGCGCCCTCGCTCATTTGGGCGGTGATCCACACCGAAAGCGGCTTTTCGCCCGATGCGCGCTCGTCGGCAGGGGCGGTAGGGTTGATGCAGGTCACCGCCCCCACAATGGAATGGGTGATGATGCGTGACGGCATCGAGGAGGTGCCTGCGGCATCCGCACTCACCGACGGGCACTTCAACATTGAGATCGGCACGTCGGTACTGCGCTTGTTGGGCGAACGGTTTGCCGTGCAGGACACGGTGCTTGCGGCGTATAACGCAGGGATGGGCAACGTGCAAACCTGGCTTGCCGATCCGTCCTATTCCGCCGACGGCGAAACGCTCACCGTCATTCCCTTTAAAGAAACGGCGCAATACGTCAAACGTGTGCGCCGCGCACAAACCATATATAAACTACTTTACGGGGTGCGTGAATGATCCCGTTTGGAAAGGAAGCGTGTACCATGGAAGATAAGAAGAAATCGGTAGCGGACGAGTTGCGTGAACAGTTGTTTCGCACAGCCAAGTCGGCGGCAGAACGCATGAGCGAGGAGGAAATTGCGGCGGCGGATGCCTATTGCGAAGGGTATTCCGCGTTTTTGAACGGCGCGAAAACCGAGCGTGAAGCGGTGGATCTCGCCGTGGCGATGGCAGAGGAACGCGGCTTTGTACCGTTCGACCGTCATGCCGCCTTGAAACCGGGCGACAAGGTGTATTATAACAACCGCGGCAAGGCATTGTTGCTGGCGGTGATCGGTTCGCGCCCGATTGCAGACGGCGTGTCCATTGCGGCGGCGCATATTGATTCTCCCCGTCTGGACTTGAAACCCAGTCCGTTGTATGAGGATAACGGACTCGGCTATTTCGACACCCGTTACTACGGCGGTATCAAGAAATACCAGTGGACGGCCCTGCCGTTGTCGTTGCACGGCGTTATCATCAAAAAGGACGGCGAAACGGTAAAGGTCGCGGTGGGCGATGAAGCAGGCGATCCCGTGTTCTGCATCACCGATCTGCTTCCGCATTTGGCGCACGAGCAGATGGGTCGTCCGGCACGCGACGTGATCCACGGCGAAGATTTGAACATTCTGATCGGCTCGCGCCCCTTCCGCAGTGACGATGCGGTGGCAGAAGGTGTGAAACTGAATCTTCTGAAGATCTTGAACGAGAAGTACGGCATTGTGGAAGCGGATTTCATTTCGGCGGAATTGGAAGCCGTGCCGGCCCTGCCCGTGCGTGACGTAGGCTTCGATCGCAGTATGATCGGCGGCTACGGTCACGACGACCGTGTGTGTGCCTACCCGGCGCTCACCTCGCTGTTCTCGCTCACGGTGCCGGAATTCACTGCCGTCACCCTGTTGGCAGACAAAGAGGAAACCGGCTCGGAAGGCAACACGGGTACGCAATCGGAATTCTTCCGTTATTTCATCGCGGATCTCGCGGCAATGTACGGGGAAGAGCCGCGCCACGTGCTCAGCCGCTCGATGTGCCTGTCGGCCGACGTGAATGCGGCACTCGATCCCATTTATGCCGGTGTGATGGATGCACGTAACGCGGCGCGCATCAACCACGGTGCGGTGCTCACCAAGTATACGGGCGGTAGTGCCAAGGGCGGCACGTCGGATGCTTCGGCCGAACTGATGGGGCGTTTCCGCCGCATTATGGATGAGAACGACGTCTGCTGGCAGATCGGTGAACTCGGCCGTGTGGAAGCCGGTGGCGGCGGCACGGTGGCGAAATATATTGCCAACTTGGACGTGGAAACGGTGGATCTCGGCGTGCCGGTGCTGTCGATGCACGCCCCGTTTGAAATCGTGTCGAAACTGGACGTGTATCAAGCACACAAAGCGTTTGCGGCCTTGTTGTCCCGTAAAGATTAAAGCAGAAGAAGGTAATAAGCGTGAAATCCAACTTGAAAACGTGTATGGCGCTGTTGACCGTGGCGGTTATGCTGTTCTCCTGCGTGCCGATGCAGGGCGTGGCGGCAAGCGGCGTGACCGCACAGCGTGGCACGGCATCCACCAGTTACGTTTCCCGTCCGCCGGCATCGCAGGCGGCCGAGATTCTCGACCTCACCAACAGTGAATTGGAAGAGTTTAAACGCGTGATCTTCGACACCGCATACAACTATCGGGACGAGTGCAACGTGTTACGTTTTAAGATCCCGTACAGCAATCTGGTGATCGAATGTGTGTCCGGGTTGATCTCCGACACCATGCCCGAACTGTTCAACGTGAACAACTGGATGTTTTACCGAGATAACGCCACGGGCTATCTGTCCCGTATCGAGTTTTATCAGTACGAATTTTCTGCTTCGGAATATTACGATATGATCTCCAAGTGCCGCGAAGTGACCGAATATTTGACACACGACTTGGTGGACAGCAATCTCACCCCGGCAAAAAAAGCCTTGATCCTGCACGACCGTTTGGCGGTGTGGGTGGACTATGATCAGGCGGCGTTCGCGGCGAACGACATACCGTATATCGATCACACGATGTACGCGGCGTTGTGGAATCGCTTGGCAGTGTGCGACGGCTATGCGGAAGCCTATATGTATCTGTTGCGCGCGGTCGGCATCGACAGTTACGTTTGCCGTTCCAAGGCGATGAATCACGCATGGAATATTGTGTACGTGGAAGGCGCATATTACCACGTGGATGTCACCTACGACGATCCCGTATGAGATGTCACGGGTCGCGTGGATCACGATTACTTCCTGCGTTCCAGCGGGGGGCTGTATGCGCAAGGACACAAAGCCAACGACTACGACACACTGCCCACCGACACGAAATTTGACGAAGGTTGGTCGTGGTTCTCTTCCCACACGGCACATCAGTACCTCAACGGACGGATCTACTACATCGATAACGTGCGTGAAAAACTTTGCTACTGGGAAGGGAATACCCTTTACGACGTGCTCAGCGTGGAGGACACGTGGTGGATCTCGTCGAATCGGTATTACAATAACAACTATTCCCGTTTGAGCGCAGACGAACACTATTTGTATTATTCGCTGGCACAGTCGGTACATCGCTATGACCCCAAAACGGGGACGAGCAAACCGCTTCATTATCCCGATTTTACCAATCGCAAGTACCACAACATCTACGGTATGAAGGTGGCGTGGAATAACCTGTACTGCGACATTACCGACAATCCGCGTTTTAATGCAAATACCAAAAAAGATTGCCAAGAGGTGGTATGGTATCGCCGAAACGAAGTGGAGTATGTCCTGGTTAACGAGCTGCCCACCAAGACGGAATACTGTGTAGGGGATTCCCTTGACACCTCCGGCTTGCGACTCAAAGTGCGATTTTCTGACGGTGAAGGCAAATTTGTGAATGAAGGGTTCACCGTGGAAGGATTTGACCCGAACCGAGTGGGCGAACAGGTGCTCACGGTGCGTTACGAAGAGCATGCGGCAACCTTCACGGTGACAGTCGTGGGAGAACGTTTGACAGTCGCAGGGAACGTGGACGGCAACGGTACAATCGATTCTACCGACGCCCGTTTGGTGTTGCAACTGGCGGTGGGAAAAATCGACGCCGATGCGATTGATCAAGCGGCCGCCGATGTGGACGGCAACGGCAAGGTGGATTCCACCGATGCCCGTCTTATATTGCAGTTTGCGGTGGGAAAGATCCAGAAATTTCCCAAGGCGAAATGATGAAAAAGCACCCACCCCTACGGTGGGTGGGGTTAGGGTTAAAAGTAGAGAGGATGTATCGTTGAAGATACATCCTCTCTGTTTGTTTTGTGAATATTGATGCCACTTGGAAAGCGGCTGTGACCCTTGGCCCCCTTGTTAAAGGGGTGCTGTCCGGACATTGCCCGAAGCGAGTGCTGTAACAAGTGACTCCGGCAATGCCCCCGAGAATGCGCCTTGCGCATTCCCCCAACTTACATCGGCGAGGAGAAAATGACTGGGGTCGCGTTGTCGACCGCCGCCGGTGGCGGATGCAGGGAGACATAAGGGAGTGCGGCGGTGGAAATTCGCCGAGCGAAAGCGAGATGCGCGAATTTCGGGTACCGCAAACGGATATTCTCTACGGCAAACTGTCACTATGAAAGGACTCCCCCTCAGTCTCGCTTCGCCCGACAGCTCCCCTGACAAGGGGAGCCAAGGCGCACTATCCAAAATCC
>JAZONO010000129.1:0-2666 GCA_045654545.1 Acutalibacteraceae bacterium | reverse complement strand
CCGGCGGATGTCTCCCTGCAGAACTGATCGATACTCCCATCGACTTCGATACCCTGACCAAGGCTGGCTCCATGATGGGTTCCGGCGGTCTGATTGTTATGGACGAGGATACCTGTATGGTTGATATCGCTCGCTTCTTCCTGGAATTCACCGTTGATGAGTCCTGCGGTAAGTGCACGCCCTGCCGTGTGGGTACTAAGCGTCTGCTCGAATTGCTGGAGCGCATCACGCGCGGCGAAGGCAAGATCGAAGACCTCGACGAGATGGAAGAACTCTGCAACTACATCAAGGCGAACTCGCTGTGCGGTCTTGGTCAGACGGCGCCGAACCCGGTGCTTTCCACCCTGCATTTCTTCCGCGATGAGTATGTGGCGCACATCGTGGACAAGAAGTGCCCGGCCGGCGTCTGCAAAGATCTGTTGCAGTACAAGATCGTGGCCGACAAGTGTAAGGGTTGCTCGGCCTGCGCACGTAAGTGCCCGGTCAACGCCATCACCGGCGAGATCAAGAATCCCTTCGTCATCGATACCGCCAAATGTATTAAGTGCGGTGCTTGTATCAGCACTTGTAAGTTCGATGCGATCATTAAGGAATAAGAAAGGAGTACGCTGAAATGGATATGGTAAATGTAAAAGTGAATGGCATTGCGGTCAGCGTGCCCAAGGGTTCCACCATTTTGGAAGCGGCTCGTGCCGCCGGTGTGGAGATTCCCACCCTTTGCTTTATGAAAGAATGCAACGAGATCGGCGCTTGCCGTATCTGCGTTGTAGAAGCGACCATGACCCGTGGCTTGGTTACCGCTTGCGTGTATCCGGTTGCGGAAGGTATGGAGATCCAGACCAACACCGAAAAGGTGCAGAAAGCGCGCCGTACCACGTTGGAACTGATGCTCTCCACCCACGACAAGAAATGCTTGTCCTGCGCGCGTTCCACCAACTGCGAACTGCAGAAGCTCTGCCGTGACTACGGCGTGGAAGACAGCGGTCGTTACGACGGTTTCAAACCGAGCTACGAGCTGGATACCTCCACGGCGCATCTGGTGCGCGATAACAACAAGTGCATCCTTTGCCGTCGTTGCGTGGCTGCTTGCCAGCAGCAGTACGTGGCGGTGATCGGTGCCAACGATCGCGGTATCGATACCCACATCGGTTGCGCGTTCGAAACCAAGCTTTCGAACGTGGCGTGCGTGTCCTGCGGCCAGTGCACGGCGGTTTGCCCGACGGGTGCTCTGGTGGAAAAGGACGAAACCGAAAAGGTGTGGGCGGCGCTTGCCGATCCGACCAAGACGGTGGTCGTGCAGACCGCTCCTTCGGTGCGTGCAACGCTGGGCGAATGCTTTGGCATGCCGGTCGGCACCAACGTGGAAGGCAAGATGGTTGCCGCTCTGCGCCGTCTGGGCTTCAACTGGGTGTTCGACACCAACTTTGCGGCAGACCTCACCATTGTGGAAGAGGCAAACGAACTGCTCGACCGTATGAAGAACGGCGGCACTCTGCCGATGATCACCTCCTGCTCGCCCGGTTGGGTCAAGTTTGCGGAGTACTACTATCCCGAACTGCTCGGTCACCTCTCCACCTGTAAGTCGCCCCAGCAGATGGGCGGCGCGGTGATCAAGACCTACTTTGCCGAAAAGCAGGGCATTGATCCGAAAGATATCGTGAGCGTGTCCATTATGCCGTGTACCGCGAAGAAATTCGAAGCCGGTCGCGACGATGAGAACGCCGCCGGTGTGCCCGATGTGGATATCGCGCTCACCACGCGTGAACTCGCGCGTATGATCGACCGTGCAGGTTTGAAATTCACCGCTCTGCCGGACGAAGAGTTCGATGCGCCTTTGGGTGAGGACACCGGTGCGGCGATGATCTTTGGCGCCACGGGCGGTGTTATGGAAGCGGCTCTGCGTACCGCGAACGATTGGCTCACCGGTAAGGACAACACCGAAGTGGAATTCCACGCGGTGCGTGGCACCACCGGTTTGAAGGAAGCCACCGTGGACATCGCGGGTGCAAAGGTCAAGGTGGCGGCGGTCAGTGGCATTGCCGGTGCAAAGGTCGTTATGGATCGCATCAAGGACGGCACAGCGGATTGGGCGTTCATCGAAGTGATGTGCTGCCCGGGCGGTTGCGTCAACGGTGGCGGTCAGCCGATCCAGCCGCAGTATGTGCGTGACACTGTGGACCTAAAAGCACTGCGTGCGAAGGTTCTGTATGATGCGGATGCGAATATGCCTCTGCGTAAGTCGCACGAATCCCCTGTGATCAAGATGCTCTATGATGAGTTCTTCAAGGGCGAATTCGGCTGCGAAAAGGCGCACCACATCCTGCACACCTCCTACGTGCCTCGCAAGAAGTACTAAGAGATAACAAAAACTGCCGAGGAGCGATCCTCGGCAGTTTTTTATGTGGGTGGATGATAAAACTACTCACCGTAGGGTGGGTGGTCATAGGGATAAAATTGGAGAGGATGTATTGTCGAAGATACATCCTCTCTGTTTGTTTTGTGAATATTCACACCACTTCGAAAGTGGCTGTGACCCCTTGGCTCCCCTTGTCAGGGGAGCTGTCAAAGCCATAGGCTTTGACTGAGGGGTAGTGAAATAACACGAACTCTCGATAGACTACCCCTCCGGATTCGCCTTTGGCGAATCCACCTCCCCTGACAAGGGG
>JAZONO010000128.1:0-2426 GCA_045654545.1 Acutalibacteraceae bacterium | reverse complement strand
CACCGACACACTCGGCTTTTCGGCGGCGCTGTTTGCCCAGCTCTATGCCGCCACCGCCATTCCGCTCATCTTTGTGGCGGCGCATCGCCCGTTGATGGATGGCGATTCCAACGGACACGCGAATTTCCGCGCGGCGGTGGAATGTATTTGCCGTGACATTCCGCCCAACGTGTACGTCACCTATCAAAACCCGTCGGACGGGCGGATGTATCTGCATCTTGCATCGCGCTTGCGCCAATGCGAGGGATATTCCGACGATTTCCACAGCGTGGGTGCGCGTGACATCACGGATGGTTACATTGCCCCCATTACCGCGCCGCGCGGCGAACACCGCTTCACGGGGGACTTGCGCGATTGCGTGCTGATGATCGAGCCGTATGTCGGTGTGAATTACGCCGCCTACGATTACGGGCGGTTTGCCGCCGTGTTGCACGGCGCGTATCACGCAGGTACCGCGATGGCGGAAGAGGGGGAGTACGGCGCGGAATCGATTTTGTATATGATGGATCGCTGTGCCGCGTGTGGGGTGGACACCTATTTGACCCCTGCCCAAAAGCGGCACGGCACCTATGAAACGGTGAGTGTCATCGCCGCCCACGGGTCGATGCGCTTTTTGCACGGGTTCACCCGTGAAACGACCTATGCGAAGTTGCTCATTGCCTACTCGTTTTTCGAGGACGATGCCGCGCGCATGCACTATCTTTTGACTGAACAAAATTTGGAACGTATCTGTGAAGAAGGGGATCCCGTATGACCGAACGATTGTATGAAACCGATGCCTACTGTCGGGAATTTTCCGCCACCGTGCTGTCGTGTGAGGCGGTGGACGGCGGCTTTGCCGTGGTGTGTGACCGCACCGCCTTCTTCCCCGAAGGGGGCGGACAGGCGGCAGACGAGGGCACGCTGGGCGGTGCCAAGGTGTTGGACGTGCAACGCCGTGGGGATGACGTTGTCCACACGGTGGATGCCCCCCTGGCTGTGGGGAGCGCGGTGCAGGGCGTGCTGGATTGGGATGTGCGCTATCGCCGCATGCAAAGCCACACGGGGGAACATATTTTGTCGGGCGTTATTTTCAAACTCTTCGGCTATTCCAACGTGGGATTTCACATGAGCGAATCTCTTATGACGGTGGACGTGAGCGGCCCCCTTTCGGCAGAGGATGTGGAACGGGTGGAATACGAAGCGAACCGCGCGGTGTATCGCAACGTCGCGATCACCGTGACCTATCCCACGGCAGAAGAACTTTCCACCTTGCCCTATCGCAGTAAGATCGACCTGCAAGAGGATACGCGCATCGTCACCATCGGGGACGTGGATTGCTGTGCCTGCTGTGCGCCGCACCTGCATTGCTCGGGCGAGGTGGGGGTCATCAAAGTGGTGGACTTCGCGCCGTACAAAAAAGGCGCGCGCATCGAAATGCTGGCAGGTTTTAACGCCTTTTTGGATTACGCCGCCCTGAACGCCGCCAACAAGCGGATGATGAGCGTGCTGTCCGCACCGCGCGACGGGGTGGAATCCGCCGCACGGGAACAGGGCGAAACGCTTGGCGCATTGCACCGCGAGGTGCAGGAACTCAAAAAGGCACTCGCCCTGCACACCCTCACAAAACAACCGATCGGCGAGGCGGTGTTCGCGTCGGCGACAGGATTGTCCTATGACGAATTGCGCCATTGTGCCAACGCCTTTTTGGAGGAAGGAGCATCTGCATGCTTCCTGTTTTCCGCCGCGGAGGACGGCTTGCTCTACGTGGTGAGCAGTGCCGCTTGTGACCTGCGCCCCATCGTGACGATGCTTAACAGCACCTTTTCGGGGCGCGGCGGCGGCAAGCCGAACTACGCACAAGGCAAGATCGCCCCGTGTGAGGAATCTGCGCTGAAAGCGGCGATCGAAGAAGCGCTGAAATAACCCCCCTTGAGGGAGTTGGTGGATGCACAATAAAGCAGGGCGTATTCGGTGGAATACGCCCTGCTGTTTGTTTTGTATCGGGTTACACGCAAATTTCGCAACGGCTGCCGCCGTCGGGGGTTTTGGTGACCACCACTTGGCGGTCGATCTTGGCTTTCAGTTCCCCCACGTGGGAGATGATACCCACCAAACGGTTGCCCTCGGTCAATTCTTGCAGAGTGGCAATCGCAAGTTGCAACGATTCGTCGTCCAGCGAGCCGAACCCTTCGTCCACAAACATGGTGTCCAGCCGCACACCGCCTGCTGCGGATTGGATTTCATCCGAAAGCCCCAATGCCAGCGCGAGCGAGGCTTTGAAGGATTCGCCGCCCGACAGCGAGTGCACGGGACGGGTGGTGCCGTTGTAATGGTCGATCACATCCAACTCCAACCCGACCTGCGAGCGGTGGTTGTCCGCATTCAAGCGGCGCGTGAGATCGTATTGCCCACCCGTCATCTTGCGCAAGCGCGTGTTGGCACGG